>NZ_JBSFUY010000055.1:0-39045 GCF_053592055.1 Streptomyces sp. NPDC002817 | reverse complement strand
AACTGCGGCGGATAGTTCTTCATGACCACGAGATGTCCGTTCTCAGATCCTCAGGATCCAGTGTCTCGTGTGTCCAACCTCAGGGGTCAAGGCCCCACATCCCAACCGGCACACGTGCCATCTGATTGCCCGTGCTGGGCCTGTGAGTTTCACCCGGACCGACTTGACCGCCCTCAGCTGTGCTGACTTGGCTGCTCTCAACGGACGGGGCCTGCTCGTCGACTCCATCGCCGAGTCGCAGAACTCAGGGCCCAGCCAATTCGGCGGGACGATGGTGTAGTGATCTATGACAGTGGGTGCCCGGCAAGGCCCGTCCGGCGGATGCCCCGAGGTGAGAACGTGATGGGTCCTATCCAGCCGTGGCGGACGAGGGCGATCTGGGACGGCAGCGGGGAGACCTGATCGATCGCCCTTCCCCGTGACCAGTTGTCCAGCAGTCCCTCTGTCGTCTCGACGGCGGAAACCACCATGGTCACCTTCAGCTCCCCGCCGTCGTTCCAGGTGTTCCACAGGGCCCAGCCCTCGGGCCTCGGCTCCACACCGAGCCGAGCGCATACCGCGTCGTACTGCTCCTCCACCCCTGCCGGCATGACCTCGGGCTTCAGTACCGAGGCTCCGACGAGTCGGACCAGGGGGCGGTCCTCCTCCGTGCAGCCATCGCCCTCGAAGTGGTAACTGCGCAGGGTCCGAGCGAGCGCGTTCACGCTGCGCTGGAGCGGTGTGGACTCTTCCGGGTCGGCCTGGAACGAGAGCCATCCTTCATCGGATGCCTCCGCTTTGACGCGGTCGGCAAGGCGCTCGATCTCCCGGAGATAGTCCAGTTCGCTCAGCTCGGGTGAGGTCATGGCGCCAAGTTTCGCAGCAGGTCAGTCGGCGCCGACACTGGTTATCGATCCGGCATGCATCATCAGCGTCGCAGGCGCCCTCCACTGCCGGGGTGCAGGCCCAGCCAGCCCAGGCTCGGGTCGCCCTTGACCTCGTCGAAGGACGGCCGTGAAGGTCTGCTTCCAGCGCTCCGCCAACACGCGCGGTCCCCATGAACCAGGGAAACTCGGCGACGTGTGCGTCGGGGTACTTCCAGGCGGGCTTGATACCCGCGGGCTGAACGATGTCAGTCCGCTCCGACCAATCGATCAAAGAATGCTGACGGGCCATCGAAAGCCACCAGTTGAGGCAAATCCGCGCCGCCCTCAGGTGCGGCCCGCCGGGAGGTGGCGGCGCGCCGGCCCCAGGCCGCATCGCCTCCGGGATCGTCCAGCGCAGTGTGGAGCCGGTTGGCGTGACCGCCGCTCCGCCGGCACACCGACTTCGATGATCTTCTCCCCGGAGCCGGGCCGCCGCGAGGGCATTGTCAGTGGTGGCAGGCAGGATGATGGGCATGACGACACCAGCTGCACAGATCGTGGATGCCGCCGCCTACGCGCAGGCGGTCGAGGATGCGGTGAAGGCCGCGGCCGCCTACTACGAAGGCGGCACCTCGTCCCTGGACGACGACTCCTACGACCGACTGGTGCGCGGCATCGCGGCGTGGGAGGCCGAGCATCCTGATGAGGTGCTGTCCGACTCTCCGACGGGCAAGGTCGCCGGCGGGGCCGTGGAGGGGGATGTTCCGCACACGGTGGCGATGCTGAGTCTGGACAACGTGTTCTCGCCGGAGGAGTTCACCACCTGGACCGCCTCGCTGGCCCGGCGCATCGGTCACGACGTCAGCCGCTTCAGCGTCGAGCCGAAGCTCGACGGGCTGGCGATCGCCGCCCGCTACACCCACGGCCGGCTGAGACAGCTGATCACGCGCGGGGACGGGACAGCCGGGGAGGACGTCTCGCACGCGATCGGCACCATCGAGGGGCTCCCGGAGGAACTGTCCGAGCCCGTCACCGTGGAGGTGCGCGGCGAGGTCCTGATGACCACGGCGCAGTTCGAGCACGCCAACGAGGTGCGCACCGCGCACGGCGGGCAGCCGTTCGCCAATCCGCGCAATGCCGCGGCGGGCACTCTGCGCGCCAAGGAGCGTGCGTACACCGTGCCGATGACCTTCTTCGGCTACGGCCTGCTCCCCCTGCCCGACACCCAGCCGGCGCTGGCGGAGCAGCTCGGCGAGAGCGCCCACAGCGACCTGATGGCACAGGCCGGCGGGCTCGGTGTGAACACCACCGCGACGACCGCCGTGCCCGGCACCACCGCCGACACCGTCGAGCAGGTCCTGGCGCGCGTGCAGGAGATCGCGGCGCTGCGTGCGGAGCTGCCCTTCGGGATCGACGGGGTCGTCATCAAGGCCGACCTGGCCATCGACCAGCAGACCGCCGGATCCGGGTCACGCGCCCCGCGCTGGGCGATCGCCTACAAGCTCCCGGCCGTGGAGAAGGTCACCCGGCTGCTCGAAGTGGAGTGGAACGTGGGCCGCACCGGCATCATCGCGCCCCGCGCGGTCCTGGAACCGGTGGAGATCGACGGCTCCACCATCACCTACGCCACCCTGCACAACCCCGCCGACATCACCCGCCGCGACCTGCGCCTGGGCGACCACGTCATGGTCTACCGCGCCGGCGACGTCATCCCCCGCATCGAAGCCCCCGTCGCCCACCTGCGCACCGGCGACGAACAGCCGATCGTCTTCCCCGAGGTGTGCCCGCGCTGCGGCTCCGCCATCGACACCAGCGAGCAGCGCTGGCGCTGCGAGAACGGCCGCAACTGCCACCTGGTCGCGTCGCTTTCCTACGCCGCCGGCCGCGACCAGCTCGATATCGAAGGCCTCGGCCACACCCGAGTCGTCCAGCTCGTCGACGCCGGCCTGGTCGCCGACCTCGCCGACCTGTTCACCCTCACCCGGGACCAACTCCTGGCCCTGGAACGGATGGGCGACACCAGCACCGACAACCTCCTTGCCGCGCTGACCACGGCCAAGAACCAGCCGCTGTCGCGAGTGCTCTGCGCGCTCGGGGTTCGCGGCACCGGCCGGTCCATGTCCCGTCGTATCGCCCGCTACTTCGCCACCATGGACAACATCCGGGCCGCCGACGCCGAAGCGATGCAGCGGGTCGACGGCATCGGGACCGAGAAAGCCCCCTCCATCGTCGCCGAACTCGCCGAACTCGCCCCGCTCATCGACAAGCTCGCCGCGGCCGGGGTGAACATGACCGAACCGGGCGCCACTCCGCCCGTCCCGGCGGACGACAACACCGCGGACGCCGACGACGAAGCTCAAGGAGCGGAGCTGCCCCTGGCAGGGATGGCCGTCGTGGTCACCGGCTCCATGACCGGCGCACTGGAGAAGCTCTCCCGCAACGAGATGAACGAGCTCATCGAACGCGCCGGCGGCCGCTCCTCCTCCAGCGTCTCCAAGAAGACCACCCTGGTCGTCGCCGGAGACGGCGCCGGCTCCAAGCGAGCCAAGGCCGAAGACCTCGGCATCCGTCTGGCCACCCCGGACGAATTCGCCGCGCTCATCGCCGACTTCCTCAACTGACCGACGCCTGGCGCCGTGGCCGGCCTCCCCCGTCCGGCCACGGCGCCGCCCCTATCGGCGGCAGCACCAGCCACGTCGTCCCGACTCACGTCCAAGGCGCGTCTGGTGAGCGGTAAGGGGACCTGCAAGGTACAGGGGGTGTGACGGGGCCGGGCCTGTACCAAGTGCAGTCGTACTCGCGGTGGCAGGTGGTTCTGGCGCCGACGATGACTTCGTCGTAGTGAGTGTGCGCGAGTGGGCGCCGGGTCCGGCATGTCAGAGGCAGCAAGTAGCCTCGGCACCATGGGCATTGAGATCGATGTGGTGGTGGGTTTCCCGATCAACGATGAGGTGGAGCGGGTGCTCGGGTTGGCCGAGGCGGTCGACGAGCCCATCACTGTCACGTTCATGTGGGAGGGGCGCGAAAAGGCGGAACGCGTGGTGCTGGTGCCAGCGGCCATGCTCGCGCTCTGGGAGCACTGGGCCCCCACGGCCTACCCGACGACGAGTCGCGCTGGGGAAGGTGACCAGGCTGTGGCGGAGGAGCCGGAACTGGCTCACCCGGCGGAGTTCGGCGCGTTCACTCTCTTTCGTCGTCGAGTGGGCGGGCGCACGGCGGTTGCCCGTAGAGGCGTGGTGGTCGCCGAGCTCCTGGACCCCGACGAGGCGCACTGGCTCCAGGAGAAGGCCCGCAATGTCCGCCAAGGCTTCATGGACCCGAAGCAGCAGGCGGCGTTCGAGGAGTTCCTTGCCCGACAGGCATCCCTCGAAGATCAGTGAGGCGCCCTCGAACACGGTCCGGCGAGAGCCGAGTGCGATCCTGCAGGTATGAACGATCTCGGTGACGCGCACCTACGCACCTTGACGCTGCGGTTGATGACTCTCCTCGCAGCCGACGCCCAGGATCAGCTTGCCTGGCTGGGCGAGCGTGAGCTGGAGACGGAGTCCATCGTCGAAGAGGTGGAGCTCCTCTGCCGCGTCGCCGAAGGACTGGCAGAGCGCGGAGTCTTCGAACCCCAGGAGCTGCGCGATCTTCGGGCCATCGGCCGTCGCCTCGGCGAGCTCGATGCCACCTGTCGCACCGGCCTCTGGGCCGAGGCCCTGGCCGCGGATCCGGCGTGGGGCGAGATACGTCTTCTCGCCCGCCAGTTTCTCCTCACGACGCTGGGCGACTGGCGTCAGCCGTTGCCACGTCCCGTGCACCCGCACACGGGGCACCGCTGAGCGCGTCCAGGTCGCCTGCACGACGCCGGCTCGGGCAATGGCCACACAGACGTAAACGAACACTTGTTCCCCATCGTGCCTGGAGGTGACCGCAGTGACGCAGGGGGCCCGGACCCGCGGGCCGCTGGGCGTCCGCTGGTAAAATGGGGGCACGCTTCGACATCGCCGGGGCCCGTACCAAGGGGTGCGGGCCCCGGATCGTTCCGGGGCGCCACTTCAGGAAGGTTCCCCTCATGAACGCGAAGCCGTCGACCCCTGGACGCTCCCGTGCCGGTACACCGCAACGGGCGACAGGGGTGCAGGGCGAGCTCTCGACGCCGAAGACGGTGTCGCCGGGCCTGCCCGCGGCCGCGTCCTTCGACGCACTCGAGCTGCCGTCGGAGCTGAGGAAGGCGATGACCGGCCTCGGGGTGACGGAACCGTTCCCGATCCAGGCGGCCACCCTGCCCAACGCGCTGGCCGGCCGCGATGTCCTCGGCCGGGCACGGACCGGCTCCGGCAAGACGCTGGCCTTCGGGCTGGCGCTCCTCGTCCGGACCGCGGGCCTGCGAGCGGAGTCGAAGCGCCCGCTCGCGCTGGTCCTGGTGCCGACCCGGGAACTCGCGCAACAGGTGAGCGACGCGCTGACGCCGTACGCGCAGACCCTCAACGTGCGACTGACGACGGCGGTCGGCGGGCTGTCGATCAACCGGCAGCAGGCCGCGTTGCGGACCGGAGCCGAGGTGGTCGTCGCGACGCCAGGGCGACTGGCCGACCTCGTGTCACGCCGGGACTGCATCCTGAATCATGTGCGCATCACCGTGCTGGACGAGGCGGACCAGATGTGCGACCTGGGATTCCTGCCGCAGGTCACGGAAATCCTGGACCAGATGCCCACCGACGGGCAGCGGCTGCTCTTCTCCGCCACGCTCGACCGCAACGTCGACCAGTTGGTGCGCGACTACCTCCACGACCCGGTACTCGCATCCGTCGACCCGGCGGCAGCCTCGGTCACCACGATGGAACACCACCAGCTCAACATCCACCCCGCCGACAAGTACGCGACCGCGACCGAGATCGCCGCGCGGGACGGCCGGGTCCTGATGTTCCTGGACACCAAGGCCGCCGTGGACCAGTTCACCCGTCACCTCCGGGCCAGCGGCGTACGGGCCGGAGCCCTGCACAGCGGAAAGTCGCAACCTCAGCGCATGCACACCCTGGGCCAGTTCAAGGACGGCGAGATCACCGTGCTGGTGGCCACCAACGTCGCCGCGCGAGGCATTCACATCGACACGCTCGACCTCGTCGTCAACGTCGATCCGCCCGCCGACGGCAAGGACTACCTGCACCGCGGCGGGCGCACGGCACGCGCCGGGGAGTCCGGGACCGTGGTCACCCTGGTCACACCCAACCAACGACGTGATGTGAACCGGATGATGTCCGAGGCCGGGATCCGGCCGACGGTCACACAAGTACGCTCCGGCGAGGCGCAACTGACCGCCATCACCGGTGCGAAGCGCCCGCCGGCGGGGACGAAGTCCACCACCGGCAACATCCCCTTCCGCGGCATCGGCGACCGTACGGGCCGCCCCGCGAAGGAGTCCCGCAAAGCCGCCGAGGCCCGCAAGGCCGCGGAAGCCCGCGCGGCGGCCCGGGTACGCAGAGGCCGCTGACGCCCGTGCGGTCGCTCGGGCGCCGAGCGTCGTACGGAGCTCCGCGCGGAGCGGCACAGACGCCGGTCGATACGAAACGGCTCAGCGGTCAGCGACGCGTGAACGCCTGCGTCGCCGCAGCGGTGCTGTCACCCACACCGTCAGCCCGACGAGGGAAACGATCAACGCTCCTCCGATGACGACGGGGCCGGCCGCTGTCAGGGCAGAGTTCAGCAGGATCTCCGCCCGGCTCGGCTCCTCGCCCATCGTGCTCCCACCCTGTGCCATACACGCCAGGACACCGGCGGGAGTCGATCAGTTCCAGGTGCCCGGCACCGCCGACGCCACTGGAAACTCGGCCGAGAGCAAGCCGCCCGAATCTCCGCTACGAACCCTTCTGTGACCGACAGCCCATCGGCAGTAGGGAGTTATCCATGCAGCGCAACACCACCACCAGTCCGGGCCGCAAGCGAGCCGGGCGGCTCGCCGTCGCCGTCGCCGCAGTTGGTGTTCTCGTCGGCGGTGGGATCGCCGCGGCGGGCCCGGCCGGCGCCGACACCTTCTGCGGGGAAACCGGGGACGGCGGCTTCGGGTGCGTGATCGACCAGGGAGACGGGACGTTCAAGATGGTCAACAGCAACGGGGACATCGTCTACAACTGGTGACGGCACGTACGTGGCGCCTGACCTGACGACGGGTGGACCACGACCGGCTCCCGTCGGCGTGCGTCCACCCGTCTATGTCGTCGGCTCGCATCATGCGGCAACAGCGATCGCTCACCCTTACAGAGCAATTGATCACTTTCGAGTATCTGCGCCCTGTATCAGGGTGATATGAAACCCCTTGTCAAACGCTCCACTTCAGAGGCGGGCATGGGGAAACGGTTCCACAAGGGAACGCAGGTCGGTGTGGTGATTCTCGGGGCCGGCCCGGCGGGGCTGGTTTTGGGGAATCTGCTGCTGGACCGAGGTGTCGACTGCGTGATCCTGGAGCGGCGCGGCCGCGAGGCCGTGGAGGGGCGGGCCAGAGCGGGGTTCCTCGCGGCGAACTCCGTGCGGGTGCTGGCGGAGAACGGGCTGGGTGCCGGGGTGCTGGCCCGCGGGCGGACGCACGGGACGTGTCTGTTCCGCAGTGACCGTGGGGAGTTCACCCTGGACTACGGGCGACTGGGGCAGGGCGAGACGCACACCGTCTATCCCCAGCAGGAACTGGTACGGGACCTGGTGGCCGAGTTTCTACGGCGCGGTGGTGACCTGCGGTTCGAGGCCGAGGCCGAGGAGATCTCGGAAGGCCGGGTGCGGGTGCGCGGCGGCGCGGAGGTGACAGGTCGGTTCGTCGCCGGCTGCGACGGGCACCGGGGTGTCGCGCGCCGGGCGCTGGCGGCCCGGGGTGTGCGGACGGACCGGTGGGACCATGGAGTGTCCTGGCTGGCGGTGCTGGTCCAGGCCCCGCCCAGTCTGGCGGCCGTGGGATACGCCCTGCACGAGCGGGGCTTCGCGGGGCACATGGCCCGTACGGAAACCGTCACTCGGTATTACCTCCAGTGCCCGCGCGGAACCGTTTCCGCCGACTGGAGCGCGGAACGGATCTGGGCCGAGCTCGCGACGCGGATGCGGACGACCGAGTTCGGGCCCCTGCACGAGGGCGCCGTCCTGGAGAAGGCGGTCGTCGATCTGCGTTCCGATGTACTGGAGACCCCGGGGGCCGGGCGGCTGTGGCTGGCCGGCGATGCCGCCGGGCTCATCAGCCCGTCGGCCGCCAAGGGGGCCAACCTCGCCGTGCTCCAGGCGGAGTTGCTGGCCCGGGCGCTGCACGAGGCGGTGGCGCGCGGTGACGAGAACGGCCTCGCCCGGTACGCCGCGGACTGTCTGCCGCGGGTCTGGCGGGCGCATGAGTTCTCGCACTGGATGAGCACGCTCCTGCACGGTCCGGCCGACGGCGGTGCCGAGGCTCGCTATGGGCGGGCGCTCCAGTACGCCCGGCTGGAGAGCCTGCGTACCTCCCGCACGCATCAGGACTTCTTCGCCGAGAACTACACCGGCATCTGATCCCCGGGACACGTCTGTCCCGGTTCCGTCCGCACGATCATCGGAAACCCCTTCATGAACCTCCCTGTCGCACAGGCCTGCCTGTCCGCTTCCGATCTGAAGCGCATCGAGCGCGCGGCCGCCCATGTCCGCGACTACGACACCGAGCAGGTTCTCGCCGAACTCCTGCCCGGCCTCACGGCCGAGGAGCGGGGCGACGTCTGCCGCCACCTCGTGTTCGACCACACCGCCGTGCTCGTCTTCCCCGCTTCTCTCGACGGGCTCTGCGACGACCTGCGCCGGCACGGGTTCGAGCCGGGTCCGATCGCACCGAGCGTGGTGGTCCGCGAGCGGCTGGTCCGCCGCTACGGCGCGGTCGTCGGCGACACCCCGGTCGGCATCGTGCATGTACCCGTCGACGGGCGCAGCGTGGAGATCTTCGCGTTGCCCGTACCGCCGGACTCCCCCAGGCAGGCTGTCGCCCACGACGAACGTACCGCCGAGCACGAGGTGCACCACGCGTTCGCGGTCACCGCGCCGGGGGCGGTGGTGCCGGCCGGGCTGCGGACGCTGCTCCAGGAGCGGGGCGGGGCGGTGCCGGACGGTGGTGGGTACAACGGCCATGAGAACGTGACCGTCCTGTACTTCCGCACCAGGCAGCACCGCCGCTTCGAACTCCGGCTGCCCGGCCGTCACGAGCCGCTCCCGGACCCCTCGGTCTCGTTGCTCGGCGTGATGACCGGCGCCTGGGCCACCCAGGCCGTCGCCGCCATGGCGGAGCTCGGGATCGCCGACCACCTCGCCGACCGGCCGGGGCTCGGCGCCGACACCCTCGCGGATCTCACCGGCACCGATCCGGACGCGCTGCGCAGGCTGCTGCGCTATCTCAGCGCGCTGGGCCTGCTGACCTCCGCCGCGGACACGTATCACCTGACCGCCCTCGGCCAACCCCTCTGCACGGCAACGGAGTTCTCGCTCCGGCCGCTGGCCCAGCTCTACGGCGGCCCGTTCTACGCCTCCTTCGCCGGGCTGACGTACTCCGTACGCACCGGACACGAGGCCTTCGCCCATCGGTACGGGCAGCACCACTTCACCTACTTCGCCGAACGGCCCGAGCTCGGCACTCTGTTCAACCGGGCGATGGCCGCGAGCGCGGAGATGTTCACGCCGGTTGCGGACTTGGTGGACTTCTCCGGTGCGCGGCGCGTCGTCGATGTCGGCGGCGGAAACGGTGCCCTGCTCACGCGAGTTCTGCGGGCACACGGGCATCTGGAGGGCGTGCTGCTGGAACGTCCCGAGGCGCTGGAGGCGGCTCGGAAGGAGCTGGCCGCGGTGGGGCTCGACCGGCGGTGCTCCTTCGTCGTCGGAGACTTCACGGTGGCGGTGCCGGAGGGAGGCGACGTCTATCTGCTGTCCCGGGTGCTGCACGACTGGGACGACGAGCGGTGCCTGACCATTCTCCGGCGGTGCGCGCAGGCGATGCGGGCGGGAACCGAACTGCTCGTCGTGGAACGGCTGTTGCCCCAGGACGAAGGGGTGCCGTCACCTGCGGTGGCCTGGGACGTCCACATGTTGTGCAACGTGGGCGGCAGGGAGCGGACCGAGGACCACTACGCGCGGCTGCTGGCGGAAGCGGGCTTCGAGGCGGCGGCTTGCCACGGTCTGCCCCTGGGCGGCTCTCTGATCCATGCCGTGAGAGGTGCGGGGCTGTGACGTCTCCCTTCGGCGGAGCGCCCCGCTCGATCGGCTCGGGACGGGGTGGGCCGCCTCCCTCCTGACTCAGCGACCAGCCGGCCTGGTTCCGGCTGCTGCTCGCCGTGTTGTCCGTGAACTCCCCCGGAATTGTCCTTGATCGGTAACAGGCGCATCCCGGGGGCGCCGGCCATCGTCCTGCCTGGTGTCGCACAGCGACGCGGGGTCGGCGAGGAACTGTTGGAAGGTGGGGCGGACATGGCGCAGCACGGCGGCGGGCGGGGCTGGTACGGCAAGGTCGTCGGAGCTGCTCTCGGTGTGACGGTACTGGCCGCCGGTGCCTCGGCGTGGTCCGCGCAAGCCGGCGCCGTGGACGGCGCGCCGCCGCGGGTGGAGAGTTCCGCCACGCCGGGCAGCGTCAAGCCTGTGTCGGTGACCATCGCGCATGCCTCGGACAAGGGCGCGCGCGGAGTCAACATCACCATCGACGACGGCCCCGACCCCGTGTGGACCCCCCAGATGCTCGACGTACTGCGGGAGTACGGGGTGAAGGCCACGTTCTGCATGGTCGGCACCCAGGCGCAGGCCCACCCGGACCTCGTGAAGCAGGTGGTCGCGGCCGGGCACCGGCTGTGCGACCACTCGGTGGCACACGACACCACCATGGACACCAAGACCCAGGCGTACCAGTCGCAGCAGATCCTCGACGCCGAACGCATGATCACCGAGGCGTCCGGGGGCGTACGGCCGATGTACTACCGGGCCCCAGGTGGCGCGTTCACGCCCTACAGCCGCAAGCTCGCCGCCTCTCGGGGCATGCGCCCGCTGGGCTGGAACGTGGACACCAAGGACTTCGAACGGCCGGGCGCCGACGCCATCGTCGCGACCGTCCAGCAGGAGCTGTCCAACGGCCCGACGCTCCTCTTCCATGACGCGGGCGGCGACCGCTCCCAGACCGTCGAGGCCCTGCGCCGGGTCCTGCCCTGGCTCAAGACCCAGGGCTACTCCTGCGGCTTCCCGGTGCGCTGAGCCCCGGCAGCCATAACCGCTTCGGGCCCGCGAGCTTGGCTCGCGGGCCCGAAACAGTTACTTCAGAACTAGGCGGGGGTGATGTTCTCCGCCTGCGGGCCCTTCTGGCCCTGGGTGATGTCGAAGGTCACCGCCTGGCCTTCCTGGAGCTCACGGAAGCCGGAGGCGTTGATGTTGGAGTAGTGAGCGAAGACGTCCGGTCCGCCGCCGTCCTGGGCGATGAAGCCGAAGCCCTTCTCCGCGTTGAACCACTTGACGGTTCCGCTGGCCATGCTGGTACCTCTCAATAGACGTCAGAACCGCACCGCGCGGTCCTGAAGGTGCTCGCCCTGGTCCGGTACTGCACAGCAAAGCGCCCGCGCCTAAGCGCGGGCAGGTACTGCGAACCACGACAGCTGGCAGTGACGCTACACCGCGGAAAGGACGATCACCAGAGAGCAACAACCCTGAACCACACCAGGCCGGTTGGAAAACTCTCTCAAGGGCTTCGTTCCGCCGGATTCCACGGTTCTGGATTGTTCGGAATGGTACGGAAAGTCCGGCCTCTCACGGCCTCGGCAACGCTCTGCCCACGCACTCCGCGACCGAGGCTCCGTCGGCACTCATGCGTTCGGGCAGCGGGAATGCACCGTCCGCACACCGCACCGGGTCCCGGCACACTACGCCTCCGCATCGGACCCGGTCCTCAGGTACCGACCCCAGATCTGGGCCTTGCTGTACGGGCCGTCCCCGTCGGCGTCGTACTGCGGGGTGTCGAAGGTGATCCAGTACAGCAACTCGCCGCTGAGCGCCTGGGCATGTTCGTTGGGCTCGGGCGCGCGCGTGGCGTCGGTCGTTCCGGGAAACTCGACCTGCCAGGGACCGTCCCAGTCCGCTGCGCGAACCACCGTGACCCGGCTGCCGGGTGGCAATGCGTCCGTCGGCCATGTCTGACCCGCATCGCCGGGAGCGGGGTCGGAAGTGTCATTCATGACGCCCACCCTGCCCGCACCGCATCGGAGGCGCCACAGGACAGTCACGCCTCGACGCCCTGCATCCGGGGTCTGCCTCAAGGCACGCGAGACGTCTCGATCCGGTCCTTCTCGGTCCCCCGGATATCAGCAAGGCTTTCCCTGCTCATGCCCACGTCTTCACGCAACGGCCTTCGCGCGGAACTGTGATGACGGGTGCGGTGCTCAGGTGCCGTCGCCCACCGCACGGGCCAGAGGTCAGGAGAGGTATGTCTGTGATTGCCGAGACACCCGGACGCACAGCACACCGTGGACAGCACAGGACCGCACGCGGCTTCGCGCTGGGGACCGCCCTCGCCCTGATCGCGTTCGCCCCGTCGGCGGCCGCGAGCGAGCGGGACAGCTCGGTCGGCGGCGGTGCGATCTCGTGGACCACGCGGTACGTGGCTCCCGGAGTCGAGGTCCGTACCGGGGTGCTGAGCGACCCGGAGGCCGCAGGCGTCTGGACGGTCACGGTTCAGGCACCCGCGGTCAACCGTCTGACCGGGGCGGCCACATGGGCGCCGCTCGGTGACCGGTCCTGGGCCGACACCACCGCCGAGAAGTTGCGGGCGGCCGGATTCGCGCCGCGCTTGGAGCGGGTGGCCTGGGATGCGTATGCGGACACACCGCGCGGCACCATGGGGTGGCAGGTCAGGGTCGGCCGGTACGGCACCCAGGCCGAGGCCCGTACGCTCAACTCGGCGGTGTCGGGGGCGGGTTTCCGTACGTCTGTGGAGTGGACGGGCTACGACGGGCGGCAGCGTGCCGACGCGGAGCGCATCCACGTGGCCGTGATCGATCCTGGCCGGCTGCGGGGCACCGTCGAGGTCAGCGACGGCGGCAATACGGCCGATCGGGAGAAGACCTCGACGGTGGCCGCTCGACTGGGGTCCCTGGTGGGTGTCAACGGCGGATTCTTCGTCACTTCCGATGCGGACGGCGTACAGGGCACGACCGCCGGTCTGTCGGTGGTGGACGGCGAGTTGCAGTCGATGGCGGTCGGCTCCCGCGCCGCGCTGGTCCTCGATGACGGGGGACGGCACGTTCGTGTCGCGGATCTGTCCACCGACGTCGCCGTGCGCGCCGGTTCCGCCGTCCACGCGGTGGAGGGCATCAACCGGGTGCCGGGCAAGGTACGCAACTGCGGCCGTCCCGGCGCCGTACCCACCGAACTGCCCCGTCAGGACCTCACGTGTTCCCTGCCGGACGATCTGGTGAAGTTCACCGATTCGTTCGGAGCGCCGCTGCCGACGGGCGCCGGCGTCCAGGTCGTGCTGGACGAGCACGATGTCGTGGTCTCCCGTGGCGCCCGGGGCGGCTCCGTGCCTGCCGAGGGCTCCGTCCTCCAGGGCACCGGGGCAGCAGCCACCTGGCTGACCGAGCACGCCGAGGTGGGCCGACGGCTGCACCTGCGCGAGATCGTGCGGGACACCGCGGGACGGCAGCTGCGCCTCGGTCCCGACGACGACGTCGTCAGCGCGGCACCCACCCTCGTCGAGAACGGCCGCATCCACATCGACGCCGCCACCGAGGGCACGCTGGACCCGCTCGATCTCTCCTTCGGCTTCGCCTGGTCCAACGTCCGCCAGCCCCGCACCCTGGCCGGCATCGACCGGCACGGCAGGCTGCTGCTGGCGACCGTCGACGGACGGCAGCCAGGCGTCAGCGAAGGTTTCACACTCGCCGAAGCCGCGCGGTTCATGCGGACCCTGGGCGCCGTCCAGGCCCTCAACCTCGACGGTGGTGGCTCCAGTGCGATGGCCGTCGACGGGGCTCTGGTCAACGTGCCGTCGGACGCGACCGGTGAGCGAGCCGTCGGCGACACCGTCCAGATCCTGCCGCGTGCGACGCAGTCCACTGCCGCGGAAACCGAGGTGCCCTGACTGTCACCGGTCGGGTAGCGTGCGGGCCATGTCGAGTCCTGAGTCGGACAAGGTGGGGGCTTTCGGTCACGCCGTCAGCCCCCTGAACCACTGAGCTCATAGCGCTGTCGTCGCGCCGCGTCCCGCGGTGGGACACGAGTGCTCCTGAGGGCTGGCCGCGGTGACGAGATGACCTCTCGTGCTTGTCCTCACCTCGGAGCCACTCGATGCCTCTCCCCCTGTATCTGCTTGCCGTGGCGGTCTTCGCCATGGGCACCTCGGAGTTCATGCTCGCCGGCCTCTTGCCGGACATCGCGGCAGATCTCGATGTCACCGTCGCTACGGCAGGCATGCTCACCTCCGCCTTCGCCATCGGCATGGTCGTCGGCGCCCCTCTGGTGGCCGCGCTCGCCCGCAACTGGCCCAGGCGCGCCACTCTTCTCGGGTTCGTCCTCACCTTCGCGACAGCTCACGCCGTGGGCGCCGTCACCACGAGCTTCCCGGTCCTGTTCGCCACCAGGGTCGTCGCCGCGCTCGCGAACGCCGGGTTCCTCGCCGTCGCACTGACGGCAGCCGCCACGCTCGTCTCACCCGACAAGAAGGGACGTGCACTGGCCGTGCTGCTGTCCGGCACGACGGTGGCCACGATCGCCGGTGTCCCGGGTGGGTCCGTACTCGGCGCGTTGCTCGGCTGGCGAGCCACGTTCTGGGCTGTCGCCGCCCTCTGCCTCCCCGCAGCCCTCGGCATCCTCAAAGGGACCCCAAGGGGGCGGGGGAAGGATGCGGCGACCGGCGGCCCAGCCTTGCGTACGGAGCTCGCCCTCCTCGCACAGCCGAGGTTGATTGTGGTGATGCTGCTCGGCGCGCTGGTGAACGCGGCGACCTTCGCCAGCTTCACGTTCCTGGCCCCCGTCGTGACCGACACCGCCGGGCTGAGTGAACTGTGGGTCTCCGTCGCTCTGGTCCTCTTCGGCCTCGGCTCCTTCGCCGGGGTCACGGTCGCCGGCCGTCTGTCCGACCGGCAGCCCGGCCCGATCATCGCGGTCGGCGGTCCGCTGCTGCTCGTCGGCTGGCCGACCCTGGCGGTACTGGCCGACGAACCGGCCGCTCTGCTCACCCTCGTGTTCGTGCAGGGCGCGTTGTCGTTCGCGCTGGGCAGCACTCTGATCACCCGGGTCCTCTACGAGGCCGCGGGAGCCCCCACCATGGCCGGCTCGTACGCGACGGCGGCACTCAACGTCGGCGCCGCCGTCGGACCCCTCATCGCCGCGGCCACCCTCAGCACCTCGGCCGGAGCTCTCGGGCCGCCATGGTCGAGCGGACTCATGGTCGCTGCGGCGCTGCTGATCGCGTTCCCCTTGCGCAGGGTGATCGCGGCCGGCAGGAACACCGACCGGAACACCGAGGTGCTCCACTGACACATGCGAGCGGCCCCTTTGGCCTCGATCACTCGATCACTCGATCAGGCCAAAGGTGACGCCCGAGGCAGGGGAACCATCCAAGAGCGATGAGTCTCGTCGTGGTTGCCAGTCTCCATCCCCGACACACGATCAATCGCACCCTGCACTCAAGGAGAGCATCGTGACCGCCACCTACACCTTCGACGTCTTTTCCAGCCTCGACGGATACGGCGCCGCCGGCGGCAACTGGACCGGTTACTGGGGCAAGCAGGGCCCCGAGCTCCTCGACCACCGCCTCGGCCTGTACAGCGAGGAGCAGCGGATGGTGTTCGGGGCGAACACGTATCGGGCATTCGCGCGGATGCTGGCCGCGAGCACCGAGGAGTCCGACGTGCGTGACCCATGGGTCACGCGAATGCGGAGCCTGCCGGCCACAGTGGTGTCGACCACCCTGGAAGGCCCCCTCGACTGGCCGGACGCGAATGTCGCGAGCGGTGACGCTGTCGACGTCGTCGCCCGGCTCAAGGAAGAGTCCGAGGTGCCGTTGCGCTCGCACGGCAGCCTGTCGATGAACCGGGCACTGATGGCCGCCGGCCTGGTCGACCGCGTCCAGGTGACCCTCTTCCCCGTGATCACCGGTCAGACCGGGGCGGACCCGATCTTCCAGGGCGCGGCCGACTTCGACCTCGAACTCATCGAGCACCGGACGCTCGACGGCCACATCCAAGAGCTCGTCTACCGGCCCACCCTGCATGTCTGAGCCAATACCCGTGAGCCGCGGTTGAGGCGGGCCAGGTGGTGACGGGGGCGTTGTGCTGGACGGGCCGACCGCGGCCGGACGCACCCGCGAGGTGACCAGGACGTGACGGCCGCCGTTCGACGCGGCCCGGGTCTTGAACGGCGTTTCGAGCACCGCTAACGTCAGGGCGGTGGGGACAACACACCGGCCCGCCGCCCGGGTCATCTGTCTGGACGCCGCCCATCGCGTGCTTCTTCTGCACTGGCGTGATCCGTTCGACGGGAGCCTTCTCTGGGAGCCGCCCGGTGGCGGCATCGAGCCGGGCGAGACCCCGCTGTCGGCGGCGCGGCGCGAACTGGCCGAGGAAACCGGTCTCGACCCGGCTGCCGTGCTTGATCGGTCGGTGGCGGTCGACCGTGATGTGCAGTGGAACGGCAAGCGGTACATCGGCACGGAACTCTTCTTCGTCGCGCAGTATGCCGAGGAGAGGCCATCGCTCGTGCGGACCGGCCTGCTCCCCGATGAGGAGGCCAGTCTCGACACGCACGCCTGGATCGCATGGTCGGATCTGGACTCGCAGGTGGACCCGGTCGAGCCGCCGCAGTTGCTGGCCGTGCTCGGCGCGTTGAGGCCAGAGGGTCCGTGGCGTGAGCCGGTCGACGGCCTGCGATAGGACACCCGTTGGCCGTCCCGGTCCGATATCCGTTGGGTGGGCCTGCGGCATTCCTCGTACCTTGACGCCATGACGGACGGGGGAGAGCCGACGCTCTTCGTGAACCGCTGGGGCGACACGTCGACGCCGGGCCGGGGCGGGCCGAGGCCCTCCACGGACAGCTGCTCGTGCTTCGACGGCTCCAAGCCGCACCCTCGCGCCAGGGTCGGGTTCCACGGCGAACGTCAGGACACCTCCGCCCCGGGCTGGCAGCACCTGCTGGAGCTCATCGACGAGGCCGCCGCGGACAGCCGTGAAGAGTTCCGCCCCCTGGTCGAGCTCAGCCCCGAGGAACGGCGGCAGGTCGTCACCCTGCCGCCGAGCATCGCCAAGCTCACCGAGGTCAAGCACCTCATGCTCTACGGCAGCAACCTGGTGCGGATTCCGCCCGAGATCGGGGCCATGACCAGCCTGGAGCAGTTCACCCCGTACACCTCCTACCGGCTGCACTGGTTCCCGTACGAGATCACCCGGTGCCGCAAGCTCATCTCCAGCACGGTCAGCACCCGAGCGCTGTTCGGCAACTACAAGCTGCGGCCGCCTTTCCCACGTCTGCGGCCTTCCCAGGACTCCGTCATGGAGCCAAATACGGCTGCCCTCGATCCCTGGCGTTGGGGAGCTACGGCCGTGCACCACTGCAGTGTCTGCGAGCGGCCGATCGAGCAGAGCGGCCTGCATCAGGTGTGGATCTCGATCCGTGTGGCCACGGACGTGCTGCCGCTCCTGGTCAACGCCTGCTCGTCCACGTGTGTGGCCGCCCTGCCCGATGGCGCCGAGGACCATATTCGCGCGCCCCACAAGGGTGGCCGCGTCGATCAACCGCGCTCTGACCGGGACTGACCTCGCGAAGGCGCCCAGGACATCCCTGTCACCTATCAGGGTGCTGTGAATTTCCGATGCGCTTGAACAGACGCGACGCCCCATCCGTATGGGGCCGGGGGGCTTTATATGCCGGGACGGACGACAGGCGCAGGAGTACTTCCGTGGGACGCAGTAATCGCAGACGCCCAACAGGTGCACGACGTGCGACCTTTGCAGCCGTAGCTCTCATGTTGGGGGGTGGTGGCCTGGTGGCGGCGAATGTGTACGCCTCCGCGACCGAAGGCAGCCCCGACACGAGCCAGACAACCGACGGCGGTTGGCAGGCGGGCACGATCGACTGCCCCGACGTGGGCGACACCTTGACGAATGTGCCGGATGACGCGCGGGAAGAGGTCGACAAAGAGCTCGCCCTGCTGGACCAGCAGATAGCCGAGGCGTACCAGAAGTTGCAGGACCCGGCCGTGCAGGGTGACGAGGCCGCGGCAAGCGGGATCATGGATCCGCTGGCGGAGAACCGAGCCGCGACGATCGAGCGCATCGCCGCCGCTCTCGAACGCGCCGGGGAACGGCCCGAGGGCCTCGACGAGCTGGCGGCGTGCACGCTCCGCCGGTCCGACGACCAGGCCGACGGGCAGGACGGAGCCCAGGACGACCAGGGCGATCAGGGGCAAGAAGGCGACCAGGAGCAGGACGGTCAGGATCAGGGCGACCAGCAGCAGGGCAACGGCGGCCAGTCCGGCAACGGCCCCGTCGCCGCCGACTTCGCCGACATCACCACCGCGCCGCCCGCCGCCCAGGCCCCGAACGCCGGAGCCGACGCCTCCCGCGGCACCTTCGCCACCAGCTGTGGCGTGAACGCGAACGGCCTGTTCAACTCGGACAACGTGATCGTGGCCCCAGGCGTGTCCAACGGCGCCCACCACTTCCACGACTACGTCGGCAACCAGGCCAACAACGCCTTCGCCGACGACACCGAACTGGCCAACGGCGGCACCAGCTGCGTCGACCAGGGCGACAAGTCCTCCTACTACTGGCCCGTCCTGCGTCTGCAGAACGGCACCCAGGAGCAGGACGCGGGCGCGCCCGGTGGCGGCATCGAGGGCAACGCGGGTGAGATCGTCACGCCCAAGGACGTCACCCTCACCTTCGTCGGCAGCCCGAGCAGCAAGGTCACGGCCATGCCGCGGCTGCTGCGCATCATCACCGGCGACGCCAAGGCGTTCGTCAACGGCACCACCAACGCCAACGCGTCCTGGAGCTGCACCGGTTTCGAGGACCGCCAGTTGAAGGACAAGTACCCGGTGTGCCCCCAGGGCAGTGACGTGGTCCGCACCTTCAAGTTCCAGAGCTGCTGGGACGGTCGCAACATCGACAGCGCCAACCACCGTACCCATGTGGCGTTCGCGCAGGCCGACGGCGCCTGCCCGGCCGGCTTCCAGGCCATCCCGCAGCTGGTCCAGCGCATCGTCTACGACGTCGACGCGCCGAGCCTGCAGGATGGCGGCCGCACGGTTCCGCTCTTCGCCGTGGACGCGTTCCCGGAGCAGTTGCACAAGCCCGTCACCGACCATGGTGACTTCATCAACGTCTTCGACGAGGGCCTGATGAGCGAGATGGTCGGCTGCATCAACGACGGCCGCCAGTGCGGAGCGGGCGCGGACGAGGAGCCCGGCAACGGCAACGGCAACGGCTCGGACGACGGCTCGGACAACGGGTCTGACAACGGGGCGAGCCAGGAACCGGGGCCCGGTTCCGACAACGGTTCCGAGAACCCCGGCGGATCCGACGACGAGCCGCAGGAAGAGCCGACGCCGACCGCCGACGTACCGAGCGATGACGCGAGCACCGCACCCGCGGACGACGAGCCCAAGACGTACACCTCGCCCTCGGCCGCCGAGAAGCCCGTCACGCAGTCCCCCGAGGCCACGTCGTACCCCCGCAACGACAGCACGCCGAGCGCGTCCGAGAGCGGCTCGACCGGCGTCGTGGCGCAGCCTCCGGCCGATGCCCAGCCCGCTCCGCAGGGCGGCAACGGCAGCCTCGCCGAGACCGGCACGCAGTTGTGGCCGGCCGCGGCCGGAGCGGTCCTGCTCATCTCCGGTTTCGTTCTCCTGCGCCGCACCAGGCGCCGTTACATGTGACACCGCGGCTCGGTTGGTTCGTGACGGCATGACACGCCGTCACGAACCAACCGAGCCCCCGCAGCACTTCGAACGCACCTTCACGCACGTGCGAACTGGCTGAAACAGCGCGCTCCCGTCCGCGACATCGCAGCTCAGTGCCCCCCGCGCAGACCTCTGGCGTACGCGATCGCCACCCTTTCCGCATGCGCCAGCCGAGTCCTGGCACCGGCTCGGGGCACCGATTGTCAGTGATCGCCGCTAACGTTCCTCACATCGTCGCACTGGCGCCGGGAATTCCCCGGCTGAACTGTGCTTTCTTCTTGCTGTCTTGGTGCGGAAGGCGGGGACTCGTGGGTTGGCTCTCGGCGGGTGACGGGTATGAAGTCGCCCTGGTGGAAGGACGGGTGGCAGCGCGTGCCACCTCGGGCCGGTCGGCGGGGCGGCAGTTGAAATCACTGCCGCGTGCGCTGCGCGACCACCCGGAGGTGGACCGGCTGCGGCGCTTCGCCGAATGGCTGGATCGGCACGCCACGGCATGTGTCGCACAGGTCGACTCGTGGATGGTGTCGTCGCTGCCCGTGCCCACCGGCCTGCTGGCCCGGGTGTGGCCGGACGAGGCCTGGCAGGCCGCGCTGCGTGACATGGCCGTGGTGGGTGACGACCCGGAGGAGGTCGGATTCCTGCGGGGGGCCACCGAGGACGGCGAGCTGCGGGTGGTGAACCTGGACGGCGAGACGGTACGGCTGTCCCCGCGCACGGTCACCCTGCCGCACCCGGTGCTGCTCCCGGACCTCGACGACATCCGGGAGTTCGCGGCGGAGCTGGGCATCGTCCAGCGCGTCGAGCAGATCCACCGGGCGACCTGGCAGCGGCCCGACGACCTCGACCCCAAGGCCACCGAGATACGGGAGTTCACGGGCGGCTCGTTCCGTTCCCGTTTCGCCCTCGCCGCTCGGGCGAGTTCGCTGGGCTACCGCGTCTCCGGGGGCTACTCCACGGCTCGGGTCCGCGACGGCGGGCGCACCGTGGAGGCCTCCGTGTGGATCGGTGAGCCGTACTGGGAGGACACGGTGGAGACCGGCAGCCTCACCTGGCAGGACCAGGACGGGCGTGCCCTGCCGCTGCGGGAGGTGGGCCCGGTGGCCTGGTCCGAGGGGATGCGGATGGCGGCGGCTCTCTATGCCGGGCGTGTGATCGAGGAAGGCAAGAACGCATGAGCGGGGGGACGCAGGTGTCGTACGAGGAACTGCTGACGGCGGGCGCGGTGCTGCCGCCGGACACCGAGGGGGGCGGCGAGCGCGCGGTGCCGCTGACGGCCCGCACCTATCGCCATCCGGGCCTCGACGACCGTGTGGTGGTGCGGCTGGTCGCCGGTGAGCTAGGGGCGGCCGAGGACCTCGCCGCCGGGTTCCTCGGCCTGGAGCCGGACGGCGAGCCGGCCGTCGTGGGGCTGGGGCTGCGCCAGTCGTTGGGCTTTCCCGAGTGGGTGCTGGTGCACCACCCCGAGGACGGCCACCACGCGCTGGGGGTCGTACCGGACCTGGAGCGGGCGGCCCGACAGGCCAAGTCCCGTCCGAAGGCCGCCCTGGACGCCTATCTGGAACTCGGTCAGCGGCTGGCCGCGTCGGTCCCGCATTTCCTGCCGACGTTCTACGAGCAGGCAGGTCGGGTGTTCCTGGCCGAGGAGAACGCCACCTACGCCGCCCAGTTGTTCACTCGCGCCCGCAAGGCCGAGGCGGAGCACGGACTGACGGTGGAGGAGGAGCGTCTGGACGCGGTGTTCCTGGAGTTCGCGCTGGCCGGCGCCCTCCCGGTCAAGGTGCTGTCCGCGTACGGCAAGGAGCTGGCCGCCCGGGTACCGGCCGATGAGGCGCTGCGCCGCTTCACCCGGCTGTGCCTGCGCCGCACCGCGGGCGGTCTGCCGCCGTCCGCGCAGATGGCCAACGACCTGCGCAAGCTCGCCCGTGCCGCGGGCCAGGACGCCGACCGCGCCGAGCAGGACTATCTGGCCGAGCTGCTCGGCCTGCCGGCGACGCTGCGTGCCGCGGCCGGCTGGTGGAAGGGCCACCATGCCGCCCTGGTGGCGCTGGCCGAGCGGGACCGGCGGGTGCGCGGCACCCTGCTGGACATGCTCCCCGCCAGTGCGGACAGCGCGATGCCCGCGATGTGGCTGCAGGTGCTGGAGGCGTCCGGCGCGACGGCGGGGTTGTGGGACGACTCCCTGCCCGCGGAGGAGCACCCGGGCAGCGGCACGGCGGGCTGGCTGGAGCGCTTCCTGACGTTCCGGGAGCGGGCCCGGTCCTGGCGCGCCTCCACCCGGATGCCGGAGCTGTACCCGCTGGTGGAGCGGGCGACAGGCCGGCTGCGTGCCGAACTCGCCGCTTCCGGCGGCGCGTTGAAGGTGCTGCACGACATCGACCTGATCGATCTGCTTCTGTCCCTGGACGTGCCGGTGGCCACCCCGGGCAAGGACGAGGACCTGCCGCTGACGGCGTGGGCCGTGGGCGAGGGCCAGCGGGACCTGGTGCTGTTCGGTGCCGACTCCCGTTTCCGGGAGGCCTTCCTGCGGGGCGCGGAGCGCTTCCACAACAACGACCAGGGTCTGCGGGCCATCCGTCTGCTGGCGGTGTCACCCGGTGCCCGCCCCTGGCTGGCGGAGTGGGTCAGCGCGGTCGTGCGACGGTTCACCGCGGTCGGGCTGCCCGGCCTGCCCAACGCGCTGACCCGGCTCGGCTGGCTCCCCGCCGAGGCACTGGCGCTGGCCGAGGACGACGTCCGCGCCGCGGTCGGCACCGACCTCGCACCGGTGCTGGCACGCACCCTGCGCGCCGGGCTCTTCGACGAACTGGGCTGGCCGGCCTGGGAGGAGGCGGCCGCCGCCCTCGTCCCCAAGGACCGGGTCGAGGACATCATCGTCGCCGACGCCTGGCCCCACCTCGTCGTCGCCGGCAACGCCCAGGCACGGGTCATCGGCGCCGACGGCACCCTGCTCACCCACGACCTGCGACTGCCCGCGAACGACGTGTCGGGCGACCCGGGGTTCCATCATGTGGACGGCGAGCTGCTCGTCTACTGGAACTCCCGCAAGGACGGCCTGCGCGGCTACTGGCACTCCCGTGCCGACCGCGTCGAGTCCCTCAAGGGACCGCACGCCACCCGGGGCACCGAGATGGACTGGTACCGGGCCGACTTCCCGATCACCCTGCCCCTGCCGGACGGGGGCCGGACCACCGGACGCGGTGTCCTGCACGCCGGCGACACCACCCTGCCCGACGAACGGCCGCTGCTCTTCGACGGCTCCTCCTACTGGGTGTGGCACGCGGACTCCGAGGACCGCGAGGCGCACGGCTGGTACGAGTACGACCCGGCCACGAACGAGCGCGGCCGCATGAGCCGCCCCGCCTTCCTGGCCGACGCCCTGCGCGACGCCCCCGAGGGCAGCAGCTTCGCGGGCGGCCGGCTGCGCCCCTCCCCCACCGCCGACACCACCTCGTCCTGCGCTCCCGTCGACGGCCTGGTCGGCCTGCGTGTGGTGGAACTGCCCGACGGCTCACGGCGCGCCGAGAACCTCGCCGGACACACCGTCACCCTGCCCTCGGAAGCCGGCAAACCGACCGCTCTCGTCGTCTTCCCGGGCGCCGAGCGGGCCACTGCCGTCGTACGCAACAACTGGCAGCTCGAACTGGTCGACGCGGACGGCACCGTCACCGCCTGGGCCAAGACCGACCGCACCCCTGGCGACTTCGGCGAGGGCACCCTGCTGCTGCCGCCCGTGCAGTACTGGGAGTGCCTGACACCGCGTGACCCGGAAGGGTCCGAGGCGCTGCGGAACATCGACCGGGACACGGCTGCGGCGCTGCTGGCCGCCGCGGCGAGCGTCGACAAGAAGGCGCTGCCCGACGCGATCGGCGCCCTCCTTCCGGTCACCCACGAAGCTCTCGTGACGGGCATCGCCGGCGTCGCCCGCTACGCCGCGGCCCAGCAGTCCGTCCTGGACGCCGCGGCCGCTCGGCTCACCCGCGCCCTCGAAGGCGACCTGGAGGACGAGGGGCCCGCCGGACCGGCGGACAGCATCCTCTCTGCGGCGACGAGCGGACTCGGCACCTCCAGGGGTTACTGGTGGAACGGTGACGACGAGACCGACACCGTCTTCCGCGCCCTGCGTGTCCTCGCCCGGGCCGCCGGGCTCGCCGACACGGCCCTGCCCGACCGGCCGGACGTCCGACTCCACCTCGACGGTCACCCGCTGCCCGTCGGACAGCCGGACCTGGAGTCGCTGCTCGATCGGGCGGCTGCGCTGGCCTACCGGGCGGCATCCGGCACCACCACCGAGGAGCACCGCGAGGTGCTGCGCACGCTGCTCGCCGAGTTCGACCGTCTCGGGCTGGGCCCGGCCGCGTCCGCACACTGGCGCAAGGTGAGCCTGCACGTGCCGGCGGCCCCGCTGCGCACTCCCGCGGGCCAATGGCGCGACGGATCGTGGAACGGGCTGCTCCCGCTGGCCGACGGCGCGTTCCTCGCCGTCACCGGACGCCGCCTGCTGGAGGACGACGGCGGTACGTTCACCGGCTACTTCCACGACCCGGCCGGGCGGTTCGAGACCCCGCAGCCCTACAAGGTGCTGGCGTCGGAGCCGCTCGGCGAGGACACCGACACAGGACGGCTGGGCAGGTTCCTCGCCGAGCTGGCAGAGCGCGGACCGGCCCCCTGGTTCCCGGAGGCCGCCGAGGAGTTCGCCCGCCTCACCGGTGTGACCGAGACGATGGCCCGGCTGATCGTGGCCGGTCTGCCGGGGATCGACGTCTACGAGCGGAGCTTCCTGAGCACCGAGGCGCGCACCCTCATCGGGGTGAAGGTCGCTCCGGCGGCGGTCGCCAAGGATGAGCTGAGCGCCGTCGACAGCACGGTGCGTGCCACGGTCGTGGGCGCGCTCACGCCTGCCGAACCCGCCCGGCTGTGGACCGAGGGCCCGGACGTGGCCGCGGCCGCCGCGGTGTGGAACGCCAGGGTCGGCAAGCGGGTGGCCGTGCCCGAGGAGCTGCTCGGCGATGCGGGCCGCACCTTCAGACGCGCGTCCTGGCCGGTCCGGCAGGCGCTGCCCGAACTGCTGGACCCGGCCGGCTCTCCCCGGCTCAGCCGGGACCTGGATTGGGCGGTCAAGGGCGACCGGGTCCGGCCCGTCGGTGACGATGCGGACGGGTTCACGGCGGAGACGCTGGTCGGCGCGGTCGGTTTCACGGCCTGGCTGGCCCACCGGCTGCCCGCCGGCGACCCGGTGCGGGCCGCGCTGCCACCGGCCCTCACCGCCGTGCGTGAACGCCTCGCCCACCCCGGGCTGATGCTCGACCTGGGGCGGTACATCAGCCTCCCCGACTTCCGTAAGACCGCCGGCGCCCCCACGGAGACCGGCCCTGGCTTCGAAAGGTACGGCGCCGTCGTCCTGGCCACCCATGACGACCAGCCCGCTCCGGGCGTGCGGGTCGCTCTCCTCGACGAGGCGGGCCAGGACCCGTATCTGCCCGCGGTGCGCGTCGACAACCAGCGGCCCTACACCGCCGAAGTGGCCCTGCGTCTGGTCCGCGACCAACGGTTCGCGGCCCTCCTCGCGGACCCCGGGGAGCCGCTCGCGGGCGACCGGGGCACGGACGGCACCTGGTGGCCGCAGGACCCGAGCCGTTCGGTGCCGGAGCTGGTGACCGACGCGGCCAAGGAGTACGGCCTCGGTGAGGACGCCGCCACGCTCTATCTGATGCTGCTCGCCATGCCCGACCCGACCGACCGTATGACGGCCCGCTGGACTGGCTGGAAGCCGGCCCGGCTCAAGGCGGCACGCGCCGAACTGGCCGCCACCGACCTGGTGGTCGAGGCCAGCCGGACGCGGGCCGGACGGTCGCTCTTCCTGCCGGGCGGCTGGGTCTCGCAGTCGTCGCCGCGCGTTCCGCTGGAGCGCTGGAAGCTGCCGCTGTTCGCCGACGTGACCGACGAGCACGCGCCGTTCGGCGTGATCGTGCCGTTCGAGCCGGCCGCGGAGCTCTACCGCAGGGCGTGGCAGCGCGTGCAGGACGGCGACGCTCCACGGTTCGAGGAGCTGAAGGTGCGGCGGGCCCGCCGCCGCTGACGCAACGCGGCCGGGGGCGCCGCCGAGCGGCGGCGCCCCGATCCCCCCACGTCTGTCTCCCCCCTCGCCCCGACACAGACCGATCCCCCGAGCAAGGACATCCATGCCCCTGACCGACACGGTGTCGGCCCTCCCGGCCCGGCAGACCCTGCCCGCCGAAGAGCGGTTCGCCACCGAACTCGCCTTTCTCGCCGCCCACGACGACGGTCCCCGTCCGCCCGGCTGGCTGCTGACACCCCGCGCCGTGATCACGTTCGTCTGCGGCAGCGGCGGCGAGGCGCTCAAGCTGCCCGAGGCGCCCGAGGCGCTGCCGGACGAGCTGGTCATCGCCCCCAAGTTCGTCGGCGAACGCGCCTTGGTGGAGCGGTGCGTGGTCACCCTCGCCGGAGAACGCGGACTGCTGCTCGTCGGCGAACCGGGCACCGCCAAGTCGATGCTGTCCGAGCTGTTGTCGGCGGCCGTCTGCGGCACCAGCGCGCTCACCGTGCAGGGCACCGCGGGCACCACCGAGGACGCCCTGCGCTACGGCTGGAACTACGCCCTGCTCCTCGCCCAGGGCCCCACCCCGCAGGCCCTGGTGGACTCACCGGTCCTGGCCGCGATGCGCGCCGGGAACGTGGCCCGCATCGAGGAGATCACCCGCTGCCTGCCCGAGGTGCAGGACGCCCTGGTGTCGCTCCTGTCCGACCGGCGGATGAGCGTGCCCGAGCTGTCCGGTACGGACGACGCTCAGATCGCCGCCGCGCCCGGGTTCACCGTCATCGCCACCGCCAACCTCCGCGACCGCGGGGTGTCGGAGATGTCCGCGGCTCTCAAGCGCCGCTTCAACTTCGAGACCGTGCACCCGATCGCCGACGTCGAGGCCGAGACCGCCCTCGTCAAGCGGCAGGCCACAGCAGCGGTCGAGCGGGCTGGCGCGGCCTTCGGCGTCGACGACGCGGTCCTCGACGTCCTGCTCACCGTCTTCCGCGACCTGCGGGCCGGACGCTCGGCCGAGGGCTGGGACGTGGAGCGCCCGGGGACGGTGATGTCCACGGCCGAGGCGGTGCAGGTCGCCGTCTCCCTGGGGGTCGCCGCCGCCTACCTCCCCGGCGGCGACTCGCTGGACCTGGTCCCCGGCCATCTGCTGGGCGTGGTCCGCAAGGACGACCCGGCCGACCACGCACGTCTCCTCGGCTACTGGGACGGCCCGGTGCGCCGTCGCGCCGAGGACGGTTCGGCGACCTGGCGCCGCCTGTGGGACCTGCGGGAGAACCTTCGGTGACGCTCGCTCAGGAACCGAGGGCGGCCCTCGCCGCCCTCGCCGACTCCATGGTGCCGTATCTGCTGGGCGTACGGCACCACAGCCCGGCGCTCGCCGCCGCCGTCCCCGCCCTGCTGGACGCCTCCGGCGCCGAGGTCGTCTGCGTGGAGCTGCCCACCGACTTCCAGCCCTGGCTGACCCATCTCGCGGCGCCGGGCACCCTCGCCCCGGTCGCCCTGGCCGGGGCCGGCGAGGGCGACCGGCTCGGCTTCTACCCCTTCGCCGACTTCTCGCCCGAACTCGCCGCCGTCCGCTGGGCGCGTGAGCGTGGCGCCGAGGTCGTCTGCTGCGACCTGCCGATGTCCGATCCGCGCTGGACCGCCGACGCCGGGGACACTCGCGTACCGGCGGCCGAGGCGCCCACGGCGTTCGGGGCCGCGCTCACCGCGGCCGGTACGGGTCGCGACGGCGACGACATGTGGGACCGCAGTGTCGAGGTCCTCGCCCCGGGCTGCGCCCCCGACGCGATACGCCGCGCCGCCCTGGGTGTCGGGTGGGCGCTGCGCCGCGACGCCGAGTCGGCGGGCGGGGTTCCCGCGGTGGATCTGGCGCGCGAGGCGCACATGCGTGAGGCGATCGCGCGCGCCGCGGACGGCGGACGCCGCGTCGCGGCCGTCGTCGGAGCCTTTCACGCACCGGCGTTGGCCGAAGGAGCCGCGACGCCCACCGCGGCGCCGCTGTCCGCGGGTGAGCGGCCTGCCGTCGTCACCTCCCTCGTGCCGTACGCCTTCGATCTGCTGGACTCCCGTTCCGGCTATCCGGCCGGCATCCGCGATCCGCGCTGGCAGCAGGCCGTGTTCACGGCAGGGGGCGATCCCGAGCGGCTGCACGAGGCCGCGGCACGGGCGATCACCGACGTCTGCCGTGAGCTGCGGGCGGCCGGACACGTCGCCGGTACCGGTGAGGCCCGCGAGACCCTGCGGGTGGCGTGCGACCTGGCGCGGCTGCGCGGTCTGTCGGCTCCCGGGCGCAGCGAGGTGCTGGAAGCGCTGACGACCGTGATGGGCCAGGGTGAGCCGCTCGGCCGCGGTCGGGCCCTGGCGCGGGCGTTGGAGGTCGTCCTGGTCGGCACCGACCGTGGCCGTATCGCCCCGGGCACGCCCCGCTCCGGGCTCGGCCCGTCCGTCGAGGCGGAGCTCGCCGCGCTGCGGCTGCCAGGACCGGACGATCCCGCCGGGCGTGAGCTGCGGCTCGACCCGCTGCGCTCAGCGCTCGACGGCCGCCGCGAGATCCTGTTGCAGCGTCTCGCCGTGTGCGGAGCGGGGTACGGGGAGCCGGTCCAGGTGGCGGGTACGGGGGATGCGGCCGCGCTCACCACGCGGTGGCGGCTGTCGTGGACCCCGGCCGTGCCCGTCCGGCTCGATCTGGCCGGCATCCGGGGCGTGACGGCGGCTCTGGCCGCCGAGGGCACCCTGCGGGAGACCTTCCGCAGGGAGTCGGCGGACGGCGGGCCCACCAGCGCCCTCATCCTGGCGGCACTCCGCGGCGCCGCCCGGTGCGATCTGCCGGAGCTGGTCGCCGAGCGGCTGGCCGACGCCGCAGAGGTGCTTCCCGCCTGCGCCACCCTCCCCGAACTCCTCAGCGCCCTCGACCTGTCGGAGGCGCTGCGGCGGGGCCATCTGCCCGGCACCACACCCGGGAGCAGGCAGGCGGCCGCCGAACTCGCCGCCGAACTGCTGGAGTCGGCGGTCCGGTCCCTGCCGGGACTGGCGGGCAGCGACGACCCACAGGACGCGGACGCGCTCGTGGCACTGGCGTCCCGAGCGGGGGAACACCGCCTCGGGCTGCGGATGGACGGCGCGTTGGACGACCTCGCGCGCACCGGATCCCCGCTCGTCCAGGGCGCCGCGCTCGCCGCCCGGGTCATGCTCGACCTCGACGACGCCGACACGCTCGGCACCCGTGCCGCGGGCTGGATCGACACCGCCAGCGGGCCCGACGAGCGGCATGCGTTGAGCCGCCGCCTGACCGGGCTGCTCAGCGGGGCCGCTCCCCTGCTCCAGTCGGCGCCGACCGCGCTGGACCTGCTGCTCGATCGCATCGACGCACTCACCGACCAGGGGTTCCTCGACCGGCTGCCCGCCCTGCGCGGCGGCTTCGACGCGCTCAGCCCGGCCGGCCGCGGCCGGCTGCTGGACACGGTGACCGAGCGCCTCGGCGACCGGCTCGACCTGTCGCTCGGCGCCTCACCGCGGCTGCTCGCGCTGTGGACGGCCGCCGACTCGGCGGGCCGGGCGGCGGTCGCCGCGCTCCGGCCACCCCTGGGGACGGCACTCGCCCCGGCCGACAGCACCCCGCCCCCGAAGGCCGCGGACACCGCCAAGGCCCCCGACGCGCCCGCGTCCCGCACTGAACCACGACAAGGTTCCGTCCTCCACCTCACGCCGACCGACCGCTGGAGACTGCTTCTCGGCCGGGAGAGCGACAAGCTGCCGCAAGGCGCCCGCCGTTACGCGCACGCGCTCGACGAGCTGTACGGCACCGGCCGTGGCGAGGGCTCCGCGGACCTCGGCCGCGAGGGCGGTCCCGGCGGTCAGGACGCCTCCTTCCCGACCGCCCGTGAGTGGGCCGAGGAACTCGACGCGCTGTTCGGCACCGACGTCCGCGAGGAGGTGCTGGCCCGGGCCGCCGACCAGGGCCGCAGCGACGTCCTGGCCGAGCTCGACCCGAAGGCGGTCCGCCCGTCGGTCGAGCTGCTGTCGTCCGTGCTGTCCCTGGCCGGCGGGATGCCGGAGCAGCAACTGGCCCGGCTGCGTCCGCTGGTGCGCCGTCTGGTCGACGAACTGGCCAAGGAGCTGGCCACCCGGCTGCGTCCCGCGCTGACCGGGCTGGCCACACCACGCCCCACCCACCGGCCGGGCGGCCGGATCGACCTGCCGCGCACCCTGCGGGCCAACCTGGCCCACACCCGCAGGACCGACGACGGCCGCACCCTGGTCGTCCCGGAGCGGCCGGTGTTCAGCACCCGCTCGCGCAGGGAGGCGGACTGGCGGCTGATCCTGGTGGTCGACGTCTCCGGGTCGATGGAGGCGTCCGTCATCTGGTCGGCGCTGACCGCGGCCGTGCTGGGCGGAGTCCCCACGCTGAGCACGCACTTCCTCGCCTTCTCCACGGAGGTGATCGACCTGACGGAGCGCGTCGACGACCCGCTGTCGCTGCTCCTGGAGGTGCGGGTCGGCGGCGGCACGCACATCGCGGCGGGGCTGGCCCAGGCCCGTTCCCTGGTGACCGTCCCCAGCCGGACCCTCGTGGTGGTGGTCAGCGACTTCGAGGAGGGATATCCGCTCGGCGGCCTCCTCGGCGAGGTACGGAACCTCGCGAGCTCCGGCGTCCATCTGATGGGCTGCGCCGCCCTGGACGACACCGGCAGCCCGCGCTACTCGGTGCCCGTGGCCCAGCAGCTCGTCGCGGCCGGGATGCCGGTCGCCGCCCTCAGTCCCCTCGCCCTCGCCCGCTGGGTGGGCGACCGCCTCCGCGGAGAGACCCGATGAACACCGAACTGCCCCCCGTGGCACCCGAGGTGGTCGCCGCCGCCGTCGAGCAACTGACGTCCCGGCTGCGCAAGAAGCTGGACGCCGCGATCGAGACCTACGCGACGCTGCCCGTCACCGCCGAGGGCACCGTACGGCGCGTGCGATGCGGTGAGGACGCCGAGGTCACCCTCGCGCCCGGGCCGTCCGGTGCGGTCACGGAGGACGGTCAGGCGCAGTGCAGCTGTCTGCTCGCGCCCCGGTGTCTGCATCGCGCTGCCGTGCTCGGTTCCGCTCCGGTGGCCGACGCGGACACGGTGGCCGAGACACCCGAGCCCTCGTCCGACGGGGCCGACGTCAAGGCGGTCCCACCTGACGAAGGTGCCGAGACGCCGGGCACTCGTGAGGCGGATGCGGCGCCGGTGGGACCGGCCGATGCCCAGGTGTCAGCTGCGACAGGCCTTTGGGATGCCGCCGCCGCGGTGCTGGCCGCCGGGGTGCCCGGCGCGGGCGCCGTACCGCAGGCCGAGTTGCTGCGGGCCGCGCACACGGCCCGGCTCGCCGGGCTGCACCGTCCCGAGGCGGCCGCCCTGCGGGTGGTGCGCGCCCTGCGCGCGGCCCGCGCCCGTCACGACGGCCACCGGCTGGCCGACCTGGTGGCCGCCCTGCGTGAACTGCTCCTCACCAGCGGCCTGTTGGCCGCGTCCGACCCCGACCCGGCGCTGGTCGGCACTGCCCGGCGCGGCTATCTGCCGGGGGGCAGCCTGCGTGTTCACGGGGTGTGCCGGGAGCCGGTGATCTCCGCCACCGGCTACGGCGGGGTCGTCACGCATGTGCTGTCGGAGGAGGGGCGCTGGTTCTCCGTGGCCGACGTCAAGCCCGGTGGCCCGGCCCGGGCGCGGGGTGCCGCCACGGCCACCGTGGCGCTCGGCTCCGGCAGCCTCGATCACGCGCAGCTCTCCCGGGGCGGGTTGCTGATCTCCGGTGCGACGCTCTCGCCGGACGGCCGTCTCGGCGCGGGCAAGGGGGTGAGGGCCACCCCGGTCACGGGCCTGTCCTGGACGTCGGGCCCGCTCGCCCGGCTGTTCTCCCGCCCGTTGGCCGAGGCCGCGGCGACACGGTTCACCGGCGCCGGGACGACCGAGCCGGAACAGGCCGGGCAGACGGCCGACGAACTCATCGGCTGTGACGTGGTCATCGTGGGAGCGGCCGAAGACCAGCTGTTCGCCCGGGAGTTGCCCGCACAGGAGGCGGACGGCGGGGGTCTGCTGATCCGGCTGGTGCCGTCCAACAGCCACCCCGATCTGGCGCATACGGCCAACTTCCGCAAGCTGGCCTCGCGGCCCGGCTTGCGGTTGCGTGTCGTAGGGCGTCTCGACCCGGCCCGCGCCGCGACGCTGCGGCCACTGGCGGTCGGTCCGGTGCCGGACGGCACGGCGACCCTGCGTCTGCCGACCGAGTGGACGGGGCACGCCGATCTGGGCTACGACCGCCTCGAGGGCGCGCATTTCCCGCCGGCCGACGAACTGCCGTCGGTGGAGACCCTGTCCGCGTTCCCACCGGATCCGGTGGCCGAAGCGCCCCTGTGGCGGCTGCGACGGCTGGTCGAGGTGGCCGTGTCCGGGGGCCGGCGCACCGCCGCCGAGCCCGCACGCGACGGCGACCGGGCGTCAGGAACCGCGGCTCTTCGGCGTAGTGGCTTCCGGGCCGCCGCGGACCTGGCGGACGCGCTCGCAGCGGAGGCCGACCGCCGTGGCCGCGATGTGTTCGGCCGCACCCAGCAGGCCGATCCGGGCGGATACGCACGGGTGTGGCTCGCCGCAGCCGTCTACCTGTCCGGCACCGAACGGGCCCTGGTCGAGGCGACGTGGCAGCCACCGGCTGCCGCATGACCACCAGGCCGTTCACTCCGGCCGGAGCACAAGGCCCCCGCGAACCGTGCATGTGACCCACGCCACACCGCGAGGGTGCATAGCGGGGCGGGGGCCAGTGTCTTGTTAAAGGTGACAGCGGCAGAAGCCGGCGTGTTCGGCAGGGGGTAGGGGGCGACGTTGACGGGGCAGCCGCGGGCCGTCGAGTTCGACCGGTTCGTGGCTGCCCGGTGGTCGGCCCTGCTTCACCTGGCGCGGCTGCTCACCGGCGGAGACCGGCACCGGGCCGAGGACCTGCTACAAGAGGCGCTGGTCAAGCTGTGGTTCGCCTGGCCGAAGGTGGCCGAGCAGGCACCCGAGGCCTATGTACGCAAGGTCCTGGCCCGTACCGCGGCTCGCTCGGCACGGCGTCGATGGTGGGGCGAGCACCCCGTCGACCAGCTGCCCGACCCGCCAGGAGCGGGAGACGAGACCGCCGTCGTGGACGAACGGACCAGGCTGGAGGCCATGTTGGCGTTGCTGCCGGCACGGCAGCGGGCCGCGGTGGTGCTGCGCTACTACCAGGACCTGCCCGAGCGGGACGTCGCGGAAGTACTGGGGTGTCCGGTGGGTACCGCCCGTTCACTGACGGCGCGCGGGGTCGCGCGGCTGCGGCGGCTTCTGGCCGAGGCGGTCGAGCCGGTCGAGTGAAGGAGGAACAGTGGATCGCTTCGAGCAGGAGCTGACACGCATGATGCGTGACGGCCACACGGACAGGCCCTACGAGGACCGGCACCGATACCGGCTGCAAGCAGGCGTGCGTGCCCGGCAGCGGGCCCGGACCGCCTGGATGGCCACCGCGTCCGTGCTGACGATCGCGGGACTCGGCATCGGACTGCTGCTCCTGGCGAGCTCTGTCGCGCAGGGCGGACCCCACACCAGGCAGCCCCGCCCCGTCACCTCTGCCGAGTCGGTCCCGATGCCGTCGACGGTCCTCCCCGCCTCCACGGCCCAGGTAGGGGCAGGTTCGAGCGGGCCCGCTCGCTGAGGGCCGAGCCGGCGGCGAGGCCTCGCCGCCCGCCGGGCGGCTGACGCCCGCTCGTCCCGCTCTTCACGAACAGAAGGCTCACCAGGTGTTCCACGAGAACGCGCCCACGACTGTCGACATGCCTCGAATCGATCAGGCCGATCACCGGCCGGCCTCCTGGGAGCAGCGGCTGCGCGCCCTCGGATACACCGGACGCCCGCACATGTCCGTGCGCGACCGCCTGGTCGTGCCATTCCCCGAGCCCGGGTCACGGCCGTGGCGCAGGCTCGGGCTGTCTCCCAAGGCGGCGTTCCGGCTGGCCCGCTGGTCGGGATGGGGCGGTCCCCTGCTGGTGGCGCTCCTTTCCGGGCTGCCGCGCTTTTGGCGTCTGGGCAGCCCGCGGGCGGTCGTGTTCGACGAGACGTACTACGCCAAGGACGCCTGGTCCCTGCTCCGGCTGGGCTACGAGGGCACCTGGCCGGACCGTAAGATCGCCGACCCGCAGATCCTGGCCCATCCCCAGGTGATATCGCTCTCCGACACCGGGTCCTTCGTCGCGCACCCGCCGACGGGCAAATGGGTGATCGCCCTCGGCGAGTGGATGTTCGGTCTCACCCCGTTCGGCTGGCGCTTCATGACGGCGGTCCTCGGCACACTGTCGGTACTGATGCTGTGCCGTATCGGACGCCGCCTGTTCCGTTCGACGCTGCTGGGCTGCCTGGCCGGGGCACTGATGGCGGTGGACGGTCTGCACTACGTCATGAGCCGCACCGCTCTGCTCGACCTCGTCGTCATGTTCTTCGTCCTGGCGGCGTTCGGCTGCCTGCTCATCGACCGGGACCACGCACGGGCCCGGCTCGCGGCAGCCCTGCCCGTCCCCGAGGACGGCCGGGTGCGCCCGGACGGACACACCGGTGACCATGCCGGTACGGGAGTGCGTCCCTGGCGGATCACGGCCGGCCTCTTCCTGGGGCTGGCGGCCTCCACCAAATGGAACGGCCTGTACTTCCTCGCCTTCTTCGTGATCCTCACCCTGCTGTGGGACGTCGGCGCCCGCCGTGTGGCCGGGGCGCGCCGCCCGTATCGCGCGGTGCTGCGCAAGGACGTCGGCTGGTCGGTGCTGTCCCTCGTTCCGGTCGCCGTCGTGACGTATCTGGTGACATGGACCGGCTGGTTCCTGTCCGACGACGGCTACGGACGCCACTGGGCGGACGGCCGCGGCGGCACATGGTCGTGGATTCCGGCGCCGCTGCGCAGCCTGTGGCACTACGAGTACGGGGTGTACCAGTTCAACGTGGGGCTGCACACGCCCCACAAGTTCGAGTCGAACCCCTGGAGTTGGCTGGTCCTCGGACGCCCGGTGCTGTTCCAGTACGAGTCGCCGAAACCGGGGACGGAAGGCTGCCACACCGCCACCGACTGCACGCAGACCATCCTCGCCCTCGGCACGCCGCTCCTGTGGTGGTCGGCGTGCTGCGCCCTGGTGTACCTGCTCTACCGATGGGCGCTGCGCCGCGACTGGCGCTCCGGCGCCGTCCTGTGCACGGTGGGTGCCGGTTATCTGCCCTGGTTCCTGTACCAGGACCGCACGATCTTCTCCTTCTACGCGGTCGCCTTCGTGCCGTACCTGTGTCTGGCCGTCACTATGCTGCTGGGAGCCCTGCTCGGTCCGCCGGGAACGAGCGGCGAGCGCCGCGCGCTGGGGGCGGTGGCCGCAGGCGTGCTCGTCCTGCTCATCGCCTGGAACTTCATCTACTTCTTCCCCGCCTACACCGGCCAGACGATTCCGTACGCGGACTGGCGCGCCAGGATGTGGCTCGACAGCTGGATCTGAGTCGTGTGATGTGGATCACTCGTCGGGTGCTACGTGTCGGATGTGCTCGATCATGATCCGAATGGACGCCCACTTTCTTGGCATCACCCAGCTGGTCGAGACTCCGTCCGTGGCGGTCGTGGTCGACGTCATGCGTGCCTTCACCGTGGCCGCCTGGGCCTTCGGCCAAGGGGCGGAGAAGATCGTTCTGGCTGAGTCGCTGGACGAAGCCCTGTCGCTCAAGGCCCGCCACCCGGACTGGGTGGCGCTCAAGGACGGTCCGCCCGCGCCCGGCTTCGACACCGTCAACTCGCCGGGCATGCTGCGGTCCATGGACCTCGGCGGACGGACCGTCGTGCAGAAGACCACGGCGGGGACGGTCGGCGCCCTCGCGGTCAAGGACGCGTCGCTGGTGCTGTGCGCCGGCTTCGTGGTGGCGGAGGCAACGGCCCGGCTCCTGCGGACACGGAAGAGTGACAGCGTCACCTTCGTCGTCACCGGCGAGGGTGGACAGGCCGACGAGGATCTGGCGTGCGCCCAGTACATCGCCCGGCGGGCCACCGGGGCGGGAACGGATGCCGCGGAGTTCCTCCGCCGCGCCGCCGAGTCCCGCGCGGCAGCCGAACTGACGCAGGGCGTGCGTCGAGGTGTCCACCCCGATGACGTCGCACTCTGTCTTGAGCTCGACCGCTTCCCCTTTGCCATGGTGGCGGCCCTGGAGGACTCCCTGATGGTCCTTCGTCCGGCGTCCGTGCCTTCGCCGGGCGACGACACCTCGATCTGAGCGCCGATGGGGTCGGGGTAGGCCATTCCCCGAGCCCCGTGGCCTGTTCGCTCCTATCGTGGAACGGCACAGTGACGCTCGGCGCCGAGGCAGGCAGCAAATGGCGGTGGAACCGCAGATCGACTATGCGGCGGTATTCAGGGCTCTGCCCGGCATGGTGGCACTTCTCACCCCCGAGCTGGTGTACGTGGACGCCAACGAGGACTTCCTCCGGCTGGCCGGACGCACCCGCGAGCAGCTGCTGGGCCACTACATCTTCGACGTCTTCCCAGAGAACCCGAACGACGCGGCCGCGGCCGGTATGCGCGAGACCCGGGAGTCAATGCTGCGCACCGCCGCCACCGGCGAACGCGACACGATGGCGCTGCTCCGCTACGACATCGAGGATCCCGCGCACCCCGGCCACTGGGAGGAGCACTACTGGAGCCCGGTCAACGCCCCCGTCCACGGCCCCGACGGGCAGGTCACGCTGATCGTGCACCGCGTGGAGGAGGTCACCGAGCTCATCCGCGCCTTCGGCGGCCCCGGCGGCGACCGGCGGTCCCGGGTGCTGGAGGCCGAGCTCTACACCCGCGCGCGGGAACTCCAGCAGGTCAACGAACGCCTGCGCCAGGCACACGACCGCGAGCGTGAGGTCGCCCTGGCCCTGCAGGCAGCCATGCTGCCCGACCCCAGACCCCTCGAACACCGCAAGGCGGCTGTCCGCTACCGGCCCGCCATCGGCGCCCTGAACGTGTGCGGCGACTGGTACGACGTGGTCGAGCTGCCCGGCGAGAGCCTCGCGGTGGCGGTGGGTGACGTCGTCGGTCACGGCCTGGCGGCCGCCTGCGCCATGGGACAACTGCGCAGCGCCCTGAGCGCGGCCACACGCGTCGCCGACGGCCCGGCACAGGCGCTGGAGGCCCTCGACATGTACGCCCGCTCCGTCGACGGCGCCGAGTCGACCACAGCGGCGACGACCTTCATCGACTGGGACGACCACACCATCACCTACAGCTGCGCCGGCCACCCGCCACCCGCTCTGCTCCACCCCGACGGAACCGTGTCCTTCCTCGACCGGGCCACCGACCCGCCACTCGCCGCCCGCCCTCGCTCCGCCCCGCGCCCCCAGGCCCAGACGCCCTTCGCCGAGGGCGCCACCCTGGTCCTCTACACCGACGGCCTGGTCGAACGCCGCACCGACGACATCGATGCCGGGCTGGCCCGCCTCGCCGAATCCCTCATCCACCATCAGCACGCCGCCCCCGAGGCCCTGGCCGACGCGCTCCTCACCGATCTGCTCCCCCACACGGGCAACACGGACGACACCGCGCTCATCGTCCTACGGCTGTGACGCGTGCCCTGGCCCGGCCTCAGCACTCGATGACATTGACGGCGAGGCCGCCGCGGGCTGTCTCCTTGTACTTGACCTTCATGTCGGCGCCGGTCTCCTTCATGGTCTTGATGACCTTGTCGAGGGAGACGTGGTGCCGGCCGTCGCCCCGCAGGGCCATCCGCGCGGCGGTCACGGCCTTCACCGCGGCCATGCCGTTGCGTTCGATGCAGGGAATCTGGACGAGGCCGCCGACGGGGTCGCAGGTCAGGCCGAGGTTGTGTTCCATGCCGATCTCGGCGGCGTTCTCGACCTGCTCCGGGGAGCCGCCCAGCACCTCGGCGAGACCGCCCGCGGCCATCGAGCAGGCGGAGCCGACCTCGCCCTGGCAGCCGACCTCGGCGCCGGAGATGGAGGCGTTCTCCTTGAAGAGCATGCCGATCGCCCCGGCGGCGAGCAGGAAGCGGACGATGCCGTCCTCGTCGGCGCCCGGCACGAAGTTGAGGTAGTAGTGGAGGACGGCCGGGATGATGCCGGCAGCGCCGTTCGTCGGCGCGGTGACGACCCGGCCGCCCGCCGCGTTCTCCTCGTTCACCGCCATCGCGTAGAGCGTGATCCACTCCATCGCTCGCGCCAACGGGTCGCCCTCGCTGCGCAGTTGGCGAGCCGCCGCCGCAGCCCGGCGACGCACCTTCAGACCACCGGGGAGGATGCCCTCGCAGGCCAGCCCGCGCGACACGCACCCTTCCATCACCCGCCAGATCGCCAGCAGGCCCGCGCGGATCTCCTCCTCGGTCCGCCAGGCCTTCTCGTTCTCCAGCATCAGCGCGGAGATCGACAGCCCCGTCTCCCTGGTCAGCCGCAGCAGTTCGTCGCCCGTGCGGAACGGGTGGGCCTGCGCGGTGTCGTCGACCTTGATCCGGTCCGCCCCGACGGCGTCCTCGTCGACCACGAAGCCACCGCCCACCGAGTAGTACGTCTTCTCCAGCAGCGGGACCCCGTCGGCGTCGTACGCGAAGAGCGTCATGCCGTTGGCGTGGTACGGCAGCGAGCGCCGACGGTGCAGGACCAGCTGGGTCGAGGCATCGAAGTCGATCTCGTGGGCCGGGCCGATCTCGGCACCGAGCAGACGGATGCGCCCGCTGCCGCGAATCCGCTCGACGTCCAGGTCGGCCTGGGCGACGTCGACCGTGTGCGGCTCGTTGCCCTCCAGGCCCAGCAGCACCGCCTTGGGGGTGCCGTGGCCATGGCCCGTGGCGCCGAGGGAGCCGAACAGCTCCGCCCGTACCGCGACGGTCGGAGCGAGCAAGCCGTCCGTCTTCAGCCTGGCGGCGAACACCGCGGCGGCGCGCATCGGTCCGACGGTGTGCGAGCTGGACGGGCCGATGCCTATGGAGAACAGGTCGAAGACGCTGATTGCCACGCTGTACTCCATGGATGGAAGGGCTGGGAGGCGTGCCTCTACGGGAGGTTGTCGGTTACAGGCCGGGGTACAGCGGGTGCTTGTCGGCGAGGGCCTTGACCCGGGCCTTCAGGGCTTCCACGTCGTACGACTGCTTGAGCGCCTGGGCGATCACGTCCGCGACCTCGGTGAAGTCCTCGGCCGTGAAGCCACGGGTGGCCAGGGCGGGCGTACCGATCCGCAGACCCGATGTCACCATCGGCGGGCG
>NZ_JBSFUY010000054.1:0-39650 GCF_053592055.1 Streptomyces sp. NPDC002817 | reverse complement strand
GAAGAGATCGTCGCCACCGTCGACACCTTCACCCCCGCCGGTCCCGTCGAGCACCCGCGCGGTTCGCTCCGCGAACACGACGCGCCGCCGCTACGCGGCGGTTTCCGGGCTTCGCCCGGAAGGGCCGGAACTCCGTTCCGGCGTGCCGGTCCACTCCGTGGCCCGGCAGGGAATCCGGCTCCGCCGGATTCCGGTAGGACTGGTGCGCTCCGCGCTCCACTCCTGCAAAAGCAGCAGCTACAGGGAGGAGTGACGGCGCGTGGGAGGCAAGGGATGTCTCGCGCGCCTGGATCGCGAGTGCGGCGTGTCAGACGCCTTCTGAAGGGTGGCCACTTGATGCCCTGTCAAGTCTTGGGCTTCCGTCGGAATCGGCCACCCTCGATCACTTCTAGTCACTTTCGAAGAGATCTGATGCGTCACCCTTGTTAGCGGCTTGAGTCTGGGATGATAGCGGGGTACCTCTCTCCCCGGAGTGTCCGGACCGGAGGTCGTCATTTTGGAACTCGGATGGAATCTGGATTGACGCGGGATTCCCTCTGAATGCGCCCGAGAATGCGAGGCATTGTGGCTCAGATGGAATTGCGTCCGCATCAGGCCGAGGCCGTTGACAGCGTCGTCCGTATTCTCGGCACGCCGCCCGGTGGTCGTATGCCCCCGGAGGGGCTGCGGACACAGGTTATCGCTGCTACCGGCTCCGGGAAAAGCCTGATCGGTGCGGAGTCCGCGCGTCGTCTTTCCGCGCGTCGTGTGCTGGTGGTGGTGCCGACACTGGACCTGCTGACGCAGATGGCCGGCGCGTGGCGTCGGGCGGGCCGGTCGGGCGCGATGATCGGGGTGTGCTCGCTGCGGGCCGAGGAGAGCCAGGGCCTGCCCTGCACGACCGATCCCGACGAACTGGTGGCATGGATGGAAGGTCTGGAGACCGTCACGGTCTTCGCCACCTACGCCTCCGTGGGCCTGCGCATTCTCCAGCGTGCCCACGCGGCCGGCCTCGGGGTGTGGAGCCTGATGGTCGTGGACGAGGCTCATCGCACGAGTGGGGATGGTCTTCGGCCGTGGGCGGCGGTGCATGACCAGGCGCAGCTGCCTGCGGAGCGGCGGTTGTACATGACGGCCACTCCCAGGGTGTGGGAGGCCGACGGCGAGGGTGAGCGGCCGCGGTTGGTGGCGTCGATGGAGGACCGTTCGCCGATGTTCGGGCCGGTGGCGTACAAGCTCACCCTGTCGGAGGCGATCGGGCGGGGCATCGTCGCGCCCTATCAGTTGCTCTGCTTGGACATCCGTGATCCGGATCTGTATGCGGCGTTGAGCAGCGAGGACACCGGATCCGACGCGGTCCGCGGGGCGCGGCTGGCGGCCATCCAGACGGGGCTGATGCAGGCTGCGGTCAAGGAGCGGTTTCGGCGGGTGCTGTCGTTCCACAGTCGGGTGGGTGAGGCGGAGGCGATGGCGGCGGCCGTGCCGGTGACGGCCCGCCGGCTCGCTGAGGACGACCCGGACACCTATCCGTCGGCTCGGCAGGTGTGGGCGGACTGGCTGTATGGCGAGCACGCTCCCGGCCACCGCCGCCGGGTGCTGGATGAATTCGCCTCCGATTTCCTCGGTGGGCCCGAATCCGAGGGCGAGGATGTGCGGGCGGAATTGAGGGTCCTTTCCTCAGTTCGTGTTTTGGGTGAAGGTGTCGATACCGCCGAATGCGATGCAGTGCTTTTCGCGGATGCGCGGGGCTCGATGGTCGATATCGTGCAGATGGTCGGGCGCGCTCTGCGACTGCATCCGGGACGCGGAAAACTCGCCACGCTAATCGTTCCAGTATTCCTCGGACCGGACGAAGATCCGGACGAAATGCTCACCTCAGAGGCCTACAACAGCCTCAGCAAGGTCCTCGGAGCCCTCCGGGCGCACGACGCTGTCACGATCGAGGCGCTGGCCGATCCCCGTCTGCGCAACAGCAGTTGGCGCTCCGAGGACGACGGCGATGGCGAGGACGTGGCGCAGGACACTGATGGGGAGGACGGCCAGGAGCAGGACCTCGTTCCCCCGGTCGGGGCCGCGGCGGCGGGAGTGCTGCGGTTCAGCGAGGAACGCGACCCGGCCGTCCTCACGCAATTCGTGCGGCTGCGGGTCATCGACCCCGAACGCGCCTACTGGCTCCGCGGCATCGAGGCCGCCACCCGGTGGCTGCGCGAGACCGGCAGCAGCGAGCTCCGCGTGCCGTACACGTACGTCACGCCGGAGGACTGGCCCGGCATCGGCGGGCATCCGCTGGGGGTCTGGGTCGCAGATCAACGCCGCTACTACGCAGCCGGGACCCTGGACGCCAAACGGGTCACCACGCTGGAAAACCTCGGCATGATCTGGTCCGTACACGCCTCCGCATGGGACGCCGGCCTCACCGTCGCCCGCGACTACGCAGCCGTACACGGCCACCTCCTACCCGCCGCCTCCGTCGTCTGGGACGGGTTCCCCCTTGGGGTGTGGGCCAAGAACCAGCGCGCGGCGGCCAAGAGGACGCGTGAGAACGCCGCACGCCGCACGAACGGGGAGACCGGCATCTCCTATGCCGGAGAGCTTTCCGAGAGCCGCATGGAAGCCCTCAACGAGATCGACCCCGGATGGGCACCAGAGGGATGGGAGATCGGCTGGCAACGCTGCTACCGGCTCCTGCTTGCGCATGTGGAAGCAGGCGGGCCGCTCCCCGCCGGGGCGGGAGACGTCGTCGTCCAGGGCGAGGATCTCGGGGTGTGGATCGCCGGGCAGGTAGCCGGCTGGGACCGGCTCGTGCCTGCCCAGCAGTACCTGCTGGAGAGCCTCGGCGTGCATCCGCAGGCCGAGGGCGTGGCGGTAGTTCCGGCTCGGCGGTCCCAGGGCGACCGGTGGACGGCCAACCTTGCGGCCTCACGCCAGTTCCACGCCCGCGAAGGACACCTGCAGCCACCGCGCAAGCACGTCGAAATCGTCGACGGCGAGGAGATCAAACTCGGGTCCTTCCTGGACAACACCCGCCGCCGAGCAGCCAAGCTGTCCGCAGAGCGGCGCGCGGACCTCGATGCCCTCGGCATGCGCTGGTAGACAGGCGTGAGGCGGGAGATCCCCATGGGGTCACTCCCCTGGCTCCTCCTGCTGCTCGCGCAACGCCTCCAGCAACGCGGCAGTGCTGCGGGTGTGGGGGTGATCCTCACCCAACACCCGACGCTGTCCCTCCAGCGTCTCCTCCCCCAACACCACCGCCTCCTCCACCCGACCCACCTCCGCCAGATCCATGGCCAGGACGTGCGCCGTGCGCAGCGTGTCCGGATGATCCAACCCCAGCACCCGACGCCGCGCCCCCAACGTCTCCTCCCCCAACACCACCGCCTCCTCCACCCGACCCACCTCCGCCAGATCCATGGCCAGGTTGTGCGCCGTGGCCAGCGTGTCCGGATGATCCAACCCAAACACCCGACGCCGCACCCCCAACGTCTCCTCCCCCAACACCACCGCCTCCCCCACCCGACCCACAGACGCCAACCGGACGGCCATTCCGGTCGCCGTGCGCAGTGTCTCCGGATGCTCCGCCCCCGACACCCGACGCCGCGCTTCCAGCGTCTTTTCGTCCAGGGCGAGGGCTTCCTCGTGCCGTCCCAGCACCCACAGCCGGTTGGCAAGGTTGTTGGCGCTGGTCAGGGTGTCGGGGTGGTCGTCGCCGTAGAGGTGTCGGCGACGGGCGAGGGTGTCTTCGTCTAGGGCGAGGGCGCGTTCATAGTCCTGGGAGCCGTCGTAGGCGCGGGCGAGATAGGTGACGGTCCACAAGGTGCCCTCGTGGTCCGGACCGAGTTGCCGGGACCAGACCTGGTGCAAGTGCTCCAATCGGTCCCGGGCGGCGTGGGCCTGGCCGCGATCCATCAGATACCAACAGGCGCTGCGCACGGTGTCCCGGCCTGCCTCAGTGGTGATCAGCGCCGGTTCGACGGCGAGGAGATGGGGCAGGAGTGCCTGCCAGCTGGGCCATGTCGAGGGCTCGTCAGCCTCGCCGGGATGGGCGGCGGCAAGGAGGGCTTCGGCGTTGCGGGCTGCTTGCTGCAGCTGGTCGGGGGTGAGCGGGTCGCGCAGCAGGGTCTGGGTCAGGCGGTGCACCTGCACGGTGCCGTCCTGGATCCGGGCCAGGCTGTGCCGGCCGATCGCGCGCAGGGCTTTACCCGCGGGCAGACGGCCGGACAGGGCCTGGCGCAGGGGCGGGGAGGCCTCGTCAGGGAGGGTGCCGGTGCAGGCGGTGGCGGGGAAGGGCTCGGGGGCCAGCAGAGCCAGGGCGGCCAGCAGGGCGGCTGCGCCAGGGTGTTCGGCTGCCAGGCGGGTGGTGGTCAGCCGGACCTGTGCGGCCAGCGCCACGGGATAGTCGTGCGGCGGGTCCTCCTCCAGCACCTCGGCGGTGCTGCGTGCCAGCTCGGCCGTCAGATCCGCGGCGGACAGGCCGTGCATCGTCAGCAGGGCCGCCGCTTGAGCCAGCGCCAGAGGAAGGTCATCCAGGGTCCCGGCGATGTGATTGGCGTCCGCGTCGCTGAGCATGGCGCCCTGCGCGCGCAGCAAAGCCACCGACTCGCTGCGGGAGAGCGTGGCGACGTCGAGCGGGACAGCGTGGGTGTGCCAGTGCGGGTTACGGGAAGTGATCAGCACATGCCCGGTGGTACTGCCAGGCAGAAATGGGGCGAGGGCGTCGGGGTCTTCAGCGTTGTCGAACACCAGCAGCCAGCGCGAACGGGCGCGCAGCTGCCCCAGCAGCGCCTCCGCCGCCTCTGCCGGGGAGGTGCCGGCGGGCGCAGCACCGGTCCGGGCGGCCAGCCGGGCCAGCTGATCGGGGATGAGGACGGGGTCTTCGGCCGGGATCCACCACGCGAGCTCGTAGGCGCCGGCGAATCGATGCGCGTACTCGATCGCCAGCTGAGTTTTCCCTACCCCGCCGCGGCCGTGCAGCGCCTGGACCGCGACGCGTTGGTCGGCAGCAAGCGACTTACGCAGGTTAACCAGGAGAGTGTCGCGGCCGGTGAAAGCCGCGTTGCGGGCGGGCAGATTCCACACCTGCGGCAACGTGGCAGGCAAGCGGGGACCATCAGCGGCACCGTCTCGAGCCCGCATACCCGACGGTCGCGGCGGCGCGGTGCCGGGGCGGGTAGGGCCGCGCACCGCGCACAACAGGGCCTCGCGGGCAGCGTGATCGTCCAGGCCGAACAGAGCAGGGGCCAACAGTGGACGCAGAATGGGAGGCGGGACGGTGTCAGCGATACGGACGGGAACAATCTTCTCCCGCATGGCCATCATCGCGGTCCACTCCGGGGTCGTGAACCGCTCGAGCTCGAAGTACGCGGGCGAGAACAACGCCAGCAGCCGGCCCCGCTCCAGCGCGGCGTTCATCCTCAGGATGAAGTTGTCGCCCGCACCCCAGTCCCAGTAATCCAGCTCCACCTCATGCCCGGCCTCGGTCAGCTGCCAGCCGACCCACTCCGCCCACGCACGATCCGCACCCGCATGACTGATGAACCACACCTCGTCCGACCCGCTGTCAGACGCCCCCGTATCAGCCATCCGTGCCCCCGTGCCGCGCCGCTGTACGCCACCAACCAGCCTATGACCAGCCGCCCTTGACCGGCCCCACGTTCACCAGCATCCATACCGGACCGTCGGCTCCGCAGCGTGACGCCGACCGTCTCGTGCTCGTTGAGCTCTACGGTCACCGAAGTGCACCGCGGGACCCCGGCCTGTCATGGCAACGGCCGGGGTCTCGTGCCGGCGTGGATCGCCTCCTCCTCGGCCCGCTCCGTCTCCCACTCGGCGACATCCACACCTGTCTCGACCCCTCATGGGCCGACAGCGTGTAACACGAGGCAATCTCGCGACACCGCATACCAACGACCATCGAATCTGAACCTTGCGCAGCGCAGATGACACGACCTGATCGCCCCACCAGCTAACTGACAAAGCCACAGGCCAGGCCGCTGATCCAGCACAGCGCCCACAATCACTGCAGCCACCGGCACACTGCAATCCCCCGCCCACCGACGCACCGCAAACTGATCAGTGCAGGCCAGACCACCCATTACTGATCAGAAAAACCGCTCCCGGACAGCGGATCTCGATCCCTCGGCATGCGCTGGTAGACGGCGTACGGGAAGGACGCGGCATCGGATTTACTCCCCCGTCCTAGACCCCTCCTTCTCCTTGCCCAACCCCTCCAACCACGCGGCGGTGCTGCGGGTGTCCGGATGATCCAGACCCAGCACCCGACGCTGGCGCTCCAGCGTCTCCTCGCACAACACCACCGCCTCCTCCGCCCGACCCATATCTGCCAGCCAGATCGCCAGGTTGTACGCCGTGAGCAGGGTGTCGGGATGATCCACACCCACCACCCGCCGCAGACCCGCCAGCGTCTCCTCGCACAACATCACCGCCTCCTCCACCCGACCCACATCCGCCAGATCGAGGGCCAGGTTGTGGGCCGTGCGCAGGGTGTCGGGATGATCCGCACCGAGCACCCGGCGTCGGCCCGCCAGCGCTTCTTCGTGCAAGGCCAGGGCTTCCTCGTGTCGCCCCAGCGCCCTGAGCCAGTTGGCGAGGTTGTCGGCACTGGTCAGGGTGTGGGTGTGATCGTCGCCGTAGAGGCGTCGGTGGCGTTGGAGGGAGTCTTCGTCCAGGGCGCGGGCGCGTTCATGGTCCTGGGTGTTGTGGTAGGCGCGGGCCAGGGCGTTGGCAGCCGCCAGGGTGTCGTCGTGGTCGGGGCCTATCTGCTGCAACAAGGTGTCGTGCAGGAGCTTCAGGCGCTCTAGGGCGGGGTGGGGCTGGCCGCGGTCCATCAGGTACCAGCACGCGTCACGCAGCGCCCACCGTGCCCCTGTGGTGGTGAGGGAGGTCGGGTCCACGGCCAGCAGGTGCGGCAGCAGCACCTGCCACACCGGCCACCCCACCGGATCCGACACGTCTGCGGGGGCCGCCGCGGCCAGGAGAGCTTCCGCATCCCGTGCCGCTCGCTCGCGCTGGACTGGGGTGAGCTGGTCGGCCAGCACGGCCTGCGTCAGCCGGTGCAACTGGACGGTGCCGTTCTGAGTACGGGCCAGACTGTGCCGGGCGATCGCCTCCACCACACCCCCCGCACGCAACCGCGACACCAAAGCCTCGCGCAGTACGGGGGAGGTCTGATCGCGCAGGTGGCCAGCACAGGCAGTCAGAGGGAAGGGCGCGGGAGCCAGCAGCGCGAGGGCAGCGAGTACGGCGGCAGCACCCGGGTGGTCAGCCGCCAGACGGGCGGCGGTCAGGCGGACCTGCGCGGCCAGCGACACCGGATAGTCATCCGGACAGCCCTCGGCCAGCACCTCGTGCATGCTGCGGGCCAATTCCGCCGTCAGGTCGGCGGCCGACAAGCCCCCGGTGAGCAGGGCCGCGGCCTGCGCGAGCGCCAGCGGCAGATCGTCCAAAGTGGCGGCGAGGTGGTCGGCGTCCGTATCAGAGAGGACGGCGCCCTGGGCGCGGAGGAGGGTGATGGATTCGGTTCGGGCGAGGGTGTCGACGTCCAGCGGGACGGCGTAGGTACGCCAGCGGGGGTTACGGGAGGTGACCAGGACATGCCCGGTGGTGCCGCCGGGCAGGAACGGGGCCAGGGCGCTGGGGTCTTCAGCGTTGTCGAAGACCAGCAGCCAGCGCGACATCGTCCCCAGCTCGCTCAGCAGCAGCTCGACCGCCTCGGCGGGCGCCGTCCCGATCGGCGCGGCGCCGATCCGGGCGGCGAGAGCCGCGAGCTGGTCGGGGATCAGGGCCGGGTCTTCGGCCGGGATCCACCAGGCGAGCTCGTACTCGCCCGCGAACCGGTGCGCGTACTCGACTGCGAGTTGTGTTTTGCCGACCCCGCCGCGGCCGTGCAGCGCCTGGACCGCCACCCGCTGATCGGACGCCAGTGCTTGGCGCAGGTGGACCAGGAGGCTGTCGCGGCCGGTGAAGGCGGTCCACTCCGGGGTCGTGAAACGTTCCGGTTCGAAGTAGGCCGGGGAGAACAAGGCCAGCAGCCGGCCGCGTTCGAGGGCGGCGTTCATCTTCAGGACGAAGTTGTCGCCGGTACCCCAGTCCCAGTAATCCAGCTCGACCTGGTGGCCGGCGTCCAGGAGCTGCCAGCCGACCCATTCCGCCCACGCCCGATCCGCCCCCGCATGACTGATAAACCACACCCGGTCCGACGTGCCGTCAGACGCCCCCGCACCCGTCATCCGTGCCCCCGTGCCGTGCCGCTGTACGCCGCCAACCAGGCTATGGCCAGCGGCCCTTGACCGGCCCCACGTTCACCAGCATCGGTACCAGGCCGTCGGGTAGAGCCCGGGTGGGTCCACGTTGGACGCCGTCGACGCGGATCCTCTGTGCTGCCCTACGAAAGAGCACCTGCGTGCCAGACTGTTCGTGCGCCCGCCAGGCTCCCCCGTCTTGGCGGGCGCAGCTCTGTCAGCCGAGGCCAAGAACCTATGAAGGTGCCGCCGGAGATCGACCCCGGGCAGGCTCCGGACTGGGAGAGAAACCGGCAGCACTCGTATCAACTTCTGCTCGCGCACGTGAAGGCGGTCGTCCAAGGCGAGGATCTCGGGGGATGGATCGCCGGACAGGTGGCCGGATGGGACAAGCTCGTGCCCGTCCAGCAGTACGTGCTGGAGACGATCGGCGTGCATCCGCAGGCCGAGGGCGTAGCGGTGGTTCCGGCACGGCGGTCCCAGGAATAAGCTGTGGGAACGGAACATGACCGCCGCGCGACAGTTCCACGCCCGCGAGGGGCACCTCCGCGTACCCCGCCAACACCGCGAAGACGTCGACGGCGAACTCCTCGGGCTCGGCTCGTTCATCTCCAACGTCCGCCGCCGCGCCGCGAAGCTGAGCGTGGAACGACGCGAGGCCCTCAACGCGTTGGAGATGCGCTGGTAGCGGGCTGGCTGGTCAACACGCCGCTCGCGTCGAAAGCGTGGAATCTCGTGCGCCCCTCGCTCTCCGCCAGCTGTGTCCCGTGCGAGCCACAGCAAGAGGGCTCAGGGGCGGGCGGGGCGATAGCGCGTGCTGGCCGTGCTTCGGGCTGTCTGCGTCGGCTGTGTCCGGCGCCCGAGCGCGGAGGCCCCGCCGACGCGCAAGCAGAGGAGGACGGCGCCGATCCCCCGAGGCGCGCCCACACCCGTCCCCGCCCTTCCCTTTTCCCTTCTCCTTGTCTCGTCGGGGGCGTGGGGGTGTGCAGAGGGGGATGTCAGCAGGCGTACCAAGCCTGATTGTTGGGGTGACCAGGGGTGACGCGGAGAGGCTCCGGGAGGCCGCGCAACCTCCAGCGCAACCTCTACCGCAACACCCTGGCGCAACCTCCAGCGCAACCCGCAGCGCAACAGGGGTTCCATCCCAGCGATGAACCCCCGACCAGGCGCTGGCCCTGGTCGACGACTTCGCCCACCTCTTCACCGTCCTGAAGGAGTGGCGGCAGGAGTACGGCGAGGAGCTGACCGCCTGGGTCGTACAAGTGGAGGCCGACGAGTCGACAACCTCCCCACGGAACTCATCAAGCAGTGGGAATGGGAGGGCGCGCCGGTCCGCCTCGACACCCAACGGGGCGGCTGCGTGAAGGTGTCCGGCTACCGCCCACGTCTCGCCGGGCCGGCGTCGGCGGGCTGCCCGCTGTGATCGCGTCGCTCGCGCTTCGCGGTGAGACCGTCTGCGAGAAGCCACTGGGACTGGTTCTGGGCGATGGAGTTATGGACGCGCGATGCAGTGAGTGTCATGATCACGCTGTCGTCGGGCGTGGGTCCGGCATGCCGGGGAGGATCCGTGAAGCTGTACCTCGCCATGCCTCTGGCCCTGTTGGCGCTGCTCATCGCCGCCTCCGGCGTTGCGGCGGTTACCCGCGGCTGGGTGCTCCCTATGAACCGGCGGCATGTTCGCGCCCCGCGGGTCTACGGCTGGGGTCAGCTGGTGTTGGCCTTTGCGCTGTGCTGGCAGCTGGCCTCCGGGGTGTTGATCAGTGATTCCGGCGCTCGGCTGGCGGGAACGCTGATCGGCGACGCGATGCTCCTGGCTGGCCTCCTCGTCATGATGATCGGTCAGCTCGCTGGTGGTAACCGGAAGGCTGGCCGCACACCGTAAGTCCTGTCCGAGTGATCAGGCTCGGAGCCGGATGACAAGGACGCTGCTGTAGCGGTGCCGGGGAAGACGTAGCCGCGCTTGTCATAGTGATCGCGTCGCTCGCGCTTCGCGGTGAGACCGTCGAGCGGGCCGAGCACGTGCACGGCCAGACAGGGAAGCGCGCTTGGTAGAAGGTCCAGCGTCGACCTGTTGCCCCACGCCCGGTTTACTGCGCCGGCTGCGTCCGGCGCGAGTGCGGAGGCCCCGCCGACGCGCAACAGAAGAGAACGGCGCCCGATCCCCCGAGGCGACCCTCACCCGTCCCCGCCCTTCCCTTTCCCTTCCTTCTTGTCTCGTCGGGGGCGTGGGGGTGTGCAGAGGGGGATGTCGGGCTGCAGACCACGCCTGGTCAGGGGTGGTGAGCTGCGGATACACCGTCAGACCCGGTAAGGGCGCGGACCGTTGTCGGCGGGATTGTGGGCGGGGTGGGTGGTACGGGTTGTGGGCGTGGTCTGGGGCGGGGTTATCGCATCGTGATGCTGGTCGGGCCTTCGTGGTACGGGTTTCGGTACGGGGTGGCTGGTGGCGTGGAGGTGCGCGCGGTGCCGGGAAGGCGGCACCGCGGCATGGACGCGGAGGGCGCGCTGATGCGGGATGTGGATGCGGGCGGTGGCGACCGGCTGGCTTTGGCGGTGCTGGCGCAGTACCGGATGGCGACGACCGAGCAGATGCACCTGTTGATCGCGCCTGATGTGCGGATCGAGCAGACCCGGCGCCGGCTGGCCAAGCTGAAGGCTGAGGGCCTGGTCGACCGGATCACGCTGCCGCAGGCCGGTCGGACGCGGGTGTGGTTCGCCACCCACTACGGCGCCGACGTCGCCTCCGAATGGCCGGAACTGCGGGAGTGGCAGCCCGCGAAGCTGGGCGCGGACCGTACCGCGGCCCGGCTGCGGGTCGGGCACGCGCTGACCGTGACCGAGACGGGCCTGGCGTTCGTCCAGGACGCCCGCCGCCACGGAGACGTATGCCCGCCGCTGGACTGGATCCCCGAGGTCTACCACTCCCTCGGCACCGGGGAGGCCGTCATACCCGACGCGCTGCTGTACTACCGGCGCAGCCGCCGTGACGGCGAAGGCTGGTCGCTGCTGCGGGCGTTCGTGGAAGTCGACCGCGCCACCATGGGTCCCGAACGCCTCGCCGCAAAGCTTCTCGCCTACGAACGGCTGTACCGGCATGTGCCGGTGACCGTCGGCCGGCCCCGGGCAGCTGCGTACCAAGTGCCGGCGGAAGACTGGCGGCGCCGCTATCCGATCTTCCCGCGCCTGCTGTTCGTCCTGGACGGCACCGGCCCTGACGGCATCGCCAACCGCGTCAACACCCTGCGCTCCGGCGCGGAGCTCACCAGAGCTGACTTCCTGGCCGCCGTGCCCATCCTGGTTGCTCCGCTCACCGACATCCTCCGCGACGGGCCCTCCGCGCCCATCTGGCGGCCCGTCACCGCCCCCGCGGAACAAGTCACCTGGACACACCGGCGGGGTGACTGACCACCCCGCTCACCGCCCCCTTCGGGTGAAGCTCTCAGTCGAGCCGCCCCGAAGCAGTGGAGCCGCTGACGCGACGGGGCCCGTGGCTGTGGTGTAGGCCCTGTCGCGTCCGCGGCCGAGGAGGAGCAGCGTGGATCCGGTGGGGTCAGGAGGTGAGGGCCTGGGGCGTACCACGGCTCCGACCACCCCGACCACAGAACAGACCATGCAGGTCAGCGGCCTGCACAACCACCGCGACCGAAAGGCTGCGCAACCGGCCGGCCATGACCTCCACCACCCCGACCACGACCGTGCTCCACCCCGACCGAAATCCCGACCGCAGGCCCGACCACAGACCAGACCATGCAGGTCAGCGCCCTGCGCAATCGCCGCAACCGAAAGGCTGCGCAACCGGCCAGCCGTTGCGCAGCGACCGAAGCCAACCACCACCGCGCAGCTGTGCAACCTGCGCACCGCCCCTCACCGGAACGCCCCAGGCCAGGCTGGCCGGGACAGTCTGCGCAGTGCGAGCGGCCGCGACTGCGCAGCCGTCACAGCCGATTGCGCAGCCGCCGCGGTGCCGATTGCGCAGGTCCGGCCGGCCGATTGCGCAGCCGGAGGTGAGGCAGCTGCCCGAGACCGGACCACGCTGACCGCCCCTGCCTGCGCCTGCCAAAGGCGCGGTGAGACGTAGCTGGTCACCGCCAGTGTCGGGTTTTCGCCGCTGTGCGCGGTGGAAAGCGCCCCACCCTGCTCATGTACGTGAGGTCAATGAGTACCGGTCGAGGAAGCGGTACTCATTGACCTCACGTACATGAGCCCTGGCTCTCGGGCCTGTTCAGGTTGCGCGGCGCAGGGGTACGACGACGTCCTCGCCGGTGCACTTCGCGCTGAGCCGGTAGTAGCTGATGTGCGCGAGCCGTTCGGATTCCTCGAGCCAGCCGGCTTCCACGACCTGGCGCCGGGTGCGGGAGAACACGGTGGGGGACATGCCGACCAGCTCGGCGAGCTTGGCGCCGGTCTCGATGACGGCGCCAGCGCGGTCGGCGGGGTGCATCGCGTAGAGCATGACGACCAGGCGCTGGTTGGCGGTCATGCCCGCGGTGCGGTGGAGGACGTCCAGGAGCCTGTGCTTGTCGTCGCTGCTCACTGGGCCTCCAACCACGAAGGGGTCGTGTTGTCGAAGCCGGGGATGTCCGGCGGGTTGCACGTCTTGATCGCTTCCCGTTGCTCAATCCCGGTCCCGTGAAAAGCAATGTACGGGCTGATCCGGTAGAGCCTGTAGTTGCCGATGCGGCCGCGCTCGATCAGGATGCGCTGCTTGAGGAGCTTCCGGTTGATCTTGCCGACGGCGTCGGCGGTCATCCCGACCTTTTTGGCGATGTCCGCGCCGGTGGCCCTCAGCGGCGCCATGCCCTGAGGGGAGAGACCGATCCACCACAGCACCATAAACTTCTGGCTCGGGGTGAAGTCCTTGCTCTCGGTGATCGCCGCGACCCGGGCCTTGTCGACCTGGACGTGATCGCCGGTGAAGGCGTAGGGCGCATACGGGATGGCCTCGCCCGTGTCGGCATCAACCAGTCTGCGTGCTCCCAACGGGCCCTCCATGGCCGGACGTTGCCTGAATGGGTAGAGCGGCGGCCCTCAGGCCGACCAGATGAACGTAACGTACATGAGCACAGAGTCCATGAACCCGGCTTCCAGAGCGTGTCGCTCACCCCGGCATCAACACCACGCCTCCACCAGCTCCCGGGATCCGCACCTGCTTATGAACGTGACGTCAATCTAGGCAGGTCCTGAGAACCCGGTCGCGGTCTGCAGGACACGAGTGCCACGATGCCCAGGACTGCCTGCCCAGTCCTCCGAGACCGTGTGCACGCTGCTCAAGACTGGGTGCCAGATCGTCAGATCTTGGTGCTGAGCGATGTTTCCGCAGGTCAGAACGGCTTCATCTGTTGCGCCTTCTCCAGCAGTGGGACAGGCATGTACGCCGGTGCTCCACCCACGACTCCAAGCCCCCACCACGCGGCCGCGCCAGTCGGCGCTAGCCCGCCGCCTCCGGCGGCCACCGGGCCCCGCCTCCACTTACTGGTCGACGAACACCGCGTGCACTCCCCCGTCCCCAGCCCCCGAAAGCACGCCACGACGCGTTCGCAGCGACCAATTACCCGCCACGTGTGCCTCCATCAGCCCACACCAGCCTCAGCCCCGCTTGCCTCGACACCGCCGACAACCTTCCGCCGCCGACGATCCTGAGGACCCCGTCGGCACACCGCAGGCCCCCAGGGCCGAGGATGTCCCGACCCCTAGGCGAGGAGAGGCGGACACGGCCGACTTATGAGTCGCGGGCCAGCCTGTTGCTGGACAAGCCCGCGCCTGGGTACTCAGGCACGCACGCGGGTGCAGCCTAAGGGCCGCCCCAGACGCAAGCGGTAGGCCGCAGCACACGACAGCGGGCCGCCCCGATCGGGGCGGCCCGCTGTCGTGTGACGGTTGGTCAGACGGTTCCGTCGACTACGCCGCCGACGAGGGCGCCGAAGGCCTGCGCGTCGAGGGCGAGGTGAGGACCGGCGTGCACTTTGGAGTCCCGCACGGCCACCCGGCCATCCGGTACCTGCGCGATCTCCACGCAGGCGCCGTTTTCGGAGCTGTACGAGCTCTTGTGCCAGGCGAGAGCGCGCGCATCGTACGTGGGCAGGGTGGGGTGGTTCATGGTGATCAGTTCTCCTCTGCGGCTAGGGATTGCAAGAGCGCCGCGGACTCCTCGGGGTCGAGTGCAGCCGCCCGCAGGCGGTCGAAGGTGTCGACCAGTGACCGGACTTGCCGGTCTTTCTCCAGGAAGGCATTCCCGCTCGGTGAATCCACGTAGCCGATGCGCGGGTCTGCCGGTCCGAACTCGAGCAGCGTGAAACTGCCGCGAAGCCCGGGGTGCATGTCCTTCGGCCGGAAGATTTGGACCGTGACGTTCGTCCGTGAGGTCCAGTCGACGAGCACGCAGAGCTGGGCCTGCATGACTGCCGTCCCGCCCAGCGGACGGCGCAGGACCGACTCATCGATGACGGCCCACAGTTCCAGCGGGTCCGTCTCCTGCGTGAGCCGGGCCTGACGCTGCATCCGCGCCTTGACGAGGCGCTCGACCTCATCGGAGGAGCGGCGGGGCAGCGCTGATAGCACGGCTCGCGCGTAGTCCTCGGTTTGCAGCAGGCCGGGGACGAATCCGAGTTCCCAGCACTGGAGGGCGCGTGCGTCGTACTCCAGGCCGACGTACACCCCCAGCCCAGACGGGAAGACCTCCTCGTACTCGGCTTGCTCCCACCAGCCGACCTCGGCCGCGGTCTTGTGCAGGGTGAGGATGGCGGCCCGTTCGTCCTCCCCGTCGACCTTGTACAGGTCGAGGAGGCTGCGGATCTCGATCTGCTTGGCGAGGCCCTGGCCCCGTTCCAGGCGTGAAATCTTCGAGGTGGAGCACTCCAGGTGCTGCGCCGCCGCGAGCTGGTCGAGGCCCGCGCGTTCGCGCAGTTGCCGCAGCTCACTGCCGAGGCGCCGCCGCCTCACGGTGGGCCCGCTTGGATCACTCACCCCTCGCCCTCCCCTTCTGCGCCGTCGTGGTGGGTTTGCCTGGTGCAAGTCTGCCTCATCGCGCCGGTGGCCAGTAGGCATGCCCCTTCGCCCCTTCCTGGAGGTCCACGTCAGGGGTTTGATTCCCCATTGGGCTTGTCTCATGGGATTGCATGGAGGATTCTAATTGGGATTGCACTACGGGATGTAGTGCCGCGATGTCGCAGGGCTGAGCACGAGGGGTGAGCGGGAGTTGTTCTCCATCAGGCCGACGGGCGCCGAGATCCGCGCCGCGGTGCACGACCTCTTGCAGATGACGCCCCAGCGGACCAGCCAGCTACACGGCGAAACCTGCGCGTGCTGCCTGAGGATCGACGACTTATCCCCGGGCGGCATGGCGTACGTGGCCAGCGGCCCGGAAGGCAAGGGGTGTCTCGGCTACCCCGTCAGCGTGCCCGGACCACGCGGACACCAGGGAGACATTGTGAGCTTCGATGCCCTGACCGGCTGGGCAGAAGCCGCCGAGCACGTCCCCCCGTGGACTCCGGGCACACCGCCCCGGCCAGCTCTGCGTCTGGCATGGGCCGCAGGTTGCGCCCCCTTCGTGCGGGTCCAGGGCGTCGAGGTCGTACGCATCAGCGAGATGCTCGCCGCCCACACGATCGACGCACTGAAGGAACGCGGTCACCAGCCCGACCCGGTGCTCATCACTCTCCCGCGTCACTGCATCGAGGTCCTCGTACCGCTCGCCTCCACCGCCATCTGCCCCCCCCCCGCACCGGTACGCGACGTGCGCCGCTGCCGCCCTGATGAAGTGCCCCGCACCCGAGGTGAACCTAGCCAGCGGCCGATGGGTGACGGGCCGGACCTGGACTCGATCGCCCAGTACCGGACTTCCCTTCACCAACACCCATGCGCTCGCCGAGGCCGTCCTCGAGGCCCTGGCCCGGTGGCACGACAGCCTCACGGCGCGGATCGAGGGATGGGCCGGAGACCGCCCCACACCAGGCCCCCACAGGAAGGACACCCGGCCATGACCGCCGACCCCGAGAGCGCCCGCCAGACCGAGGCCCTGCAAGACGTCGTCTGGAGTGCGTTCCCGCCCAAGTCGCGGACCGTGCCTCCACAGGGTCTGGCCCGCACCGCCTGTCGTCCGCCGCACCAGGTCTCGACCGTCCAGTGCCTGAATCAGGTACGCCGGTTCCCGGGCCGCGACGACCGCACCCCGGCCGAGGCCCGTACGTGGGCGGCCGACGTCTGCCGGGTGTGGCGCGTGCCCCACCTGCTCGTCGAGGACTTGAAGCTCATCGTCTCGGAGCTCGCCACCAACGCCGTCACGCACGCCACCGGGGATGTCCGTGTCGGCGTATCGCTCACCGCGCATGAGGTGTGGGTGCTCGTGGTGGACCAGGGGCCCCGCCGGCGGCTCCAGCCGCAGCAGGCCGGGGACGACGACGCGCACGGCCGTGGCCTGTTCCTCGTCGACGCACTCGCGACCCGCTTTGAGGCCACCCCCGCCGGAGACGGCACGGCCGTACGCGCCTGTCTGGAACTCCCGCCCGCGTGGCTGGCCGAGGACAGCGCCCCCGCCGTCCACGCCCCCACACAGGACGGCTCCATCTCCCACGACTCGGAAGACGCCGCAGATGCCCCCCGTAGCCATAACTGACCCCGTGACCCTTCAGCCGGGTCTATCGGAGGCCGTCCGCTGGACATGGCCCGTCACTGACGTAGTGGCGGACCTGGTCTGGGACTGCGTGGCCAGCGTCTATACCAGGTGGGGGGCCGCGGCGTACCAGGCCGACCTACTGGCCGATCTCGCCGTGGATTTCGTCACCGCGGTGCTGGAGAAGGCACCCCGGCCGTACGTGACCGTGACCGTGGCGTGCGATGGGGTGCGCGCCACGGTCAGCGTGATCCCAGCTGCGTTACCCGCACCCACCGCTGCCTTCCCCTTGCCCTACCGAGACGTAGAGACGGCGACCTCGTGGGGCCGGGCCGCCTTAGACATCATCTCATTTGGCGAGTCTGCGGTAGCAAATGAGGGTGCAGGCGATGCTGGTGAAGGCCAGGAAGTGATCAGCTTTGCGCTCGTAGCGGCGGTGCAATCGGCGGCATCCGGCGAGCCAGGACATCGTGCGTTCTATGGTCCAGCGGTGACGGCCCAGGCGGGTCGAGGACTCGATGCCCCTGCGGGCGATGCGGTGCCGGATGCCGCGTCCGCGTAACCATCGCCGCAGGTGGTCGTAGTCGTATCCCTTGTCGGCGTGGAGTTTGGCCGGCCTGCGCCGTCGGCGTCCGCGCCGGGAGCGGATCGGCGGTATCCCCTTCACCAGCGGGATCAGCGCCTGGCTGTCGTGCAGGTTCGCTCCGGAGATTCCGACGGAAAGGGGCAGACCGGTCCGCTCGGTGATCAGGTGGATCTTCGAACCGTACTTGCCCCTATCTACAGGATTCGGGCCTGTCAGCTCCCCTTTTTCAGCGCCCGCATGTTCACCGAGTCGATCGCGCAGCGGGACCAGTCCAACTCGCCGCGGGAGCCGAGTTCGTCGAGGACCAAGCGGTGGAGCTTGGCCCACACCCGGGCCTTGGACCACTCGGCAAAGCGCCGGTGAGCCGTCGCTCCCGACGGACCGAACGACGCGGACGGCAACTGCTGCCACGTACAGCCCGACGTGGCCACGAACACGATTGCTGCCAGCACCTCCCGGTCCCCGTGCCGACGTCGGCCGCCACCCTGAGGCCGCGACGGAGCCGCCGGGACCACACGCTGGAACAACTCCCACAACTCATCCGGCACCAGCCGCTCAACGATCGAAACCACAACCGACAGGCTACCCAGCCAAATGAGATGACGTCTTAGAGATCGGCCTGTACCTGTTCGCCATCGTCAACTTGAATCCCTGGCGGAGGAACGCGTGATGCCCTCACCAACGAGGAGCGAGACCCGTCGATACGCGATCGCCGACCCGGAAACGGTCGAGCGGGCTGCGCTTGAGGCCAGGGTGGTTCTGGGGGGGATGGCAGGTGCCCGGACCGGTCGTCGAAGCCCTCGTCAAGCGGACCCGTGGCCTCGTCGCCGAGGCCATCGAGGAGTACTCCGGGGACCGGGTGATCGTCACGACCGTGCTCGACGAGGACCGGGCCGAGGTTCACGTGATCGACAGCGCCCGCAGGCGCGAAACCCGCCACTACTCGACCAGCCGCCCCGCCACGGCCGAGCGGACTGCCAGCGACGTCGGTGTGGTCCTGAAGACGTGGCAGGTGCCCGAACCGGTCGTCGAAGCCCTCGTCACACAAACCCGTGACCTCGTCGCCGAGGCCATCGAGGAGCACCCCGAGGCCCGCATCATCGTCACGACCGTGCTCGACGAGGGCCGAGCCGCGGTGCACGTCCTCCCCGTGACGTGCAGCCAGGACCACCACGGCCTGATCGACCCCGCCACCGCCGCCACCCTGCACGAGGCGGCCCGCTATTGGGGCGCCACCACGCCCACACCCTGCCTCTGCGCCACGCTCGCCCTGATGGGCGACGACTGGAAGACCCTGCGGCCGTTCCTCACGACCCCAGGCCACCACCACCCCTAGACCCGCAGGCCCGCGCCCCCCGTCGCGGACCGTGCGGTGTGCCCCGCCCGGACTCCCCTCCTCAACCCGGGCGGGGCACTGCCCCCAGCTAGACCAGCTGTCTGCGACCGCTCAGCGCAGACAGCCGCCCCCGGCGGTGGGTGACCGCCGGGGAAGTCGGCCCCCGGTGCGTCAGGCCACCGGGGGCCGACCCAACCCATGCCCTCTCAAGCCACCCATCCTGCGGCCATGCCCCACACCACCACAGCGCTCACCGCCCGGCAGACCGATCAACTGATCGCCGACGCTGGGACAGACCTGCATCGGTGCGCAGGGCGGTGACGAGGTACCGGACACGGGCATGGTCGGGGTTCAAGTGGTTGGTGCGGTAGCGGAGGGCCTACTTGGATTCGGCTTGTCCTATCGGGTTGCGGCCGGTTAGCAGTGCCTCGCGGGCCGTTTGCCAGGTGGGGGCGCCGGGGTGGAGCTGGGTGTGGAGGTAGGACGCGGTGAGGTGGGCGAGGGCGGTGACTCGCTCGGGGTTCTCGTCGGTGGTTTCGGCGGCGTCGTATCCGGCGATTCCGCCGAGTCCGTGTTCCGCGTCGAAGAGGGTGAGCAGGGTTTTGGGGGCGGGGGCGAGTGTGTAGGGGTCGGTGTGCCAGTCCGGTCCCATGTCCGTGAAGTGCTGGGGGTCGTCCTTGTCGCCGGCGACGATCAGCGCGGGGGTGGTCATGGTGGAGAAGTCGACGGCACCGATGATCGGCCACTGTTGGGCCATGGGGCCGTTGAAGGCTTCGCCGCCCCTGCCGGGCGCGGCGAGCAGTACGCCCGCCTTGATCCGGGGTTCGGCGAGGTGCACCAGGTTCCCGGTGTCGGGGTCGGTGAGTCCGGCGCCGAGTAGGAGGGCGGCGGTGAAGCCGCCGAGTGAGTGTCCTGCGAGGGCGATCTTGGTGGGGTCGATCCGTCCGGCGAGCTGCGGCACGGTGTGCTCGATCACGTCGAGCCGGTCGAGGATGTGGGTCATGTCCTCGGCTCGGGAGCGCCAGAAGTCGGGTGCGCCGGGTGCGTCGGCGACGAGGTGGCTCAGTGTCCTGGAGGTGAGGTGGGTGGGCTGGATGACGATGAATCCGTGTGCTGCCCAGAGGTTGGCCAGCGGTGCGTAGCCGTTGAGTGAGGAGAGGTTGTTGGAGGGGCCGTGGCCGTGGGAGAGGAGGATGACGGGGAGGTTGGTTCCTGTTGCGGGTGCGGAGACGCGCACCTGGAGGTCTACGGGGCGTCCGGGTATGGAGAGGACTACGGGGCTGTAGGACAGGACAGGGGTGGGTGTGCTCACGGTGAGGTTCCTTTTGGTGGTGGCTGCCGTGTGGCTGGGCCTCTGAGAGTTGGTGGCAAGAGGGCAGGGGGCAGGAGCGGGCCGCTTCGGTTAAGGTTAATCGGAGCGCTGCTCCATTTAATATTCGGAGCGCTGCTCCGTTTTGTCAATCGGTGTGGGAGGAGTACGTGATGGCCACCGAGAGCCCTGCAGGGGAGTCTCCGTCCCGCGGGAAGCGGGCCGACGCGCAGCGCAATCGGGAGACAGTGCTCGCTGCCGCTGCCGAAGTGTTCGTCGCTTCCGGTGTCGACGCGCCGATCCGGCAGATCTCGGCCCAGGCGGGGGTCGGTATGGCCACGATCTATCGGCACTTCCCGACTCGGGCGGATCTCGTCACCGCCGTCTACCGTCATCAGATCGAGGCGTGCGCCGAGGCCGGGCCTAACCTGCTGGGCAGTGCCGGCTCACCGCTCGACGCATTGCGTCAGTGGATCGACCTCTTTGTGGACTTCCTGGTCACCAAGCACGGACTCGCCGATGCGCTGCAGTCCGACAGTGACCGTTTCGCCGCGTTGCACTCCTACTTCCTGGATCGGCTGCTGCCTGTCTGCGCTCAGCTCCTCGACGCCGCGGTCGAGGCCGGCGACATCAGGCCTGGCACTCAGCCTTACGAGCTCATGCGTGGTATCGGCAATCTCTGCATCGGACATGACAACGACCCCCGCTACGACCCCCGCCGCTTGATCGCCCTTCTCCTCCGAGGGCTCCAGCAACCCCTCACACCCTGACGGCGACGGCCGGTATCGCGGTCTGGCTCCTCCTCCCCCACTTCCACGTGACCGAGCGAACGCCTGTGGCTGGTCAGGGGGTGGGGGTGGTTGGCCAGTTGCGTAGGAGGGTGTCGAGGGCTTCCAGGATGCGGGTCCAGGTTTCCTGGGTGTCGGGGGCGCTGTGGCTGAAGCCGCCGCCCATTTCCAGGCTGATGTAACCGTGAAAGGTGCTGCCCAGGAGGCGGACGGCGTGGGTCTGGTCGGGTTCTGTCAGGTCGTAGCCGCGGAGGATCGCCCGGGTCATCTGGGCGTGTCTGGCGCCGGCGCTGGCTGCGGCTGCTTCTGGGGTGAGGCGTAGTTGGGCCGCGGCGTAGCGGCCTGGGTGTTCGTGGGCGTAGTCGCGGTAGACGTCGGCCAGGGCGGTGAGGGCGTCTTTTCCGGCTCGGCCCGCGAGGGCGGTTGTGCCTCGGTCGGCGAGTTCCTCCAGGGCGAGGAGGGCGATCCTGGTCTTGAGGTCGTGGGAGTTCTTCACGTGCGAGTACAGGCTCGCGACCTTGACGTCGAAGTGTCTGGCGAGTGCGGAGACGGTGACCTGGTCGAAGCCGACCTCGTCGGCGAGGTCGGCGCCGGCATGTGTGAGGCGTTGTGCGGTCAGTCCTGCGCGCGCCATGGTTCTTGGCCTCTCGATACCGGGTGCCGGCTGGTTCGGTGAGGTCATTTTGTGTTTGCCTGACGGGCTTGGGCAAACAGATGTTGCGCTTGGTAGTCGGCGCTCAGGTGGCTGTGGGCCAGGTGCGTAGCAGGGTGGCGATCTTTGAGGTGGTGCAGGCGGGGTCGCGGAGGAGGTCTCGTAGGGCGATGGCGTCGTTGCGCGTCGGCTTGAGCGGGATGCCTGAGGCCTCGAGGTACATGACGCCGGTTGCGGCGGCGACCGCCATGTTGGAGCGCTCCAGCCAGCGGCAGCGGCCGAGGACGTGGACGAGGGCGGCGGCGCGGGCGTAGGGGCCGTCGTAGACCGGTTGATCCAGGAGTTCGGCCTTGTGGGCGGCTACCGCGGCGACCGGGATGCCGTAGTCGTCGGGGGCGGGGTCGTGGGCGCCGGCGATCTCGGCGACCTGCAGGATCCAGGGGACGTCGATGTGCAGGTTCATTACGCGGCGTGGGCCCCCGGGGCGGCGTGGCCGCCGTCCTCGGTCTCGTCGAAGATCGCCTGGTGCTCGTCGAGGAAGCGGCGGGCGGCATCGAGGCCGCGGGCGCGCAGACCGTCGGTGTCCTCGCGGACGAGTTCGGCGATGTAGTCGCCGATGCTCAGGCCGCGGTCCTTGGCTCGGGCTTTGGCGAGTTCGGCGACCTCGTCGTCGACGCGGGCACCCAGTTGTGTCTTTGCCATAGGAGAATGGTAACACTTGTTACCACTGGTGGGAGGAGTGCGGCACGGCTGCTTCCGCGACAAGGGCAGGGTGACGGGTCGCCGATCGCGTCAGCAGCGGTGTCCATGGTCTGGACCTGGCTATTACGGCGTAATAGCCAGGAGGGTGAGGGGAGTTCGCCTCGTGGGAGGCGCTCCCTGCGGCTGCGCCTTCTGGTTATTACGGCGTAATAGCTTGCGAGGGTGGGTAGTTCGGGCGCCTTTGATGGTGTTTGGGACGGTTTTCCAAGCTCGGATTACGGCGTTGCCGACGCTATGGGGGCCGGGCCGCGTTGGGAGCGAGGGGTTTTTGCGCCGGGCTTCTTGGGTTCGATCGTGCGGGGGTCTACTGCCTCGCCGGGGGCTCCCTCGCGGTAGAGGCCGTTGGGGAGGGTGTCCCGGTCGTGTGGGAGGAGGAAGAAGACCCGGCGCTTGTAGAGGCCGCTGTCGGGGTCGGGTTCGGCCTCGTCGTTGAGGAGGGCGTAGCCGACCATACGGCCATCCCGGGCGTACGGGGGCTTGTTGTTGCGGCGCTTGGTCTTGTCCAGAGCCTGGCGGACGTAGTCGAGGTTGTGGGGGTCCTCCAGCCACACCACGTCCGCCTCGTGGGTGAGGTCGCTCTCGGTCAACAGCGAGCTCATGGCCGCAGCCCTTTCCTCGCCGGCCTGTGCGCAATGCGGGGGCCGGACTGGTTCGTGCGTGTTCTGGGGGCCACCGCTAGCGGAGCCCGGGGGACATCGTAGTTCGACCGCTGGCCGAGCCATAGAGCGTGGGGGGTTGTCGGAGGTGGTGTGCGGTGCGTCATTCGGTCCCCAGGAGGGCGATGCCCGGGTAGTACTTGCGGCCGTTGGACTTGATCATGTCGGTGGGTGAGGCGAGGCCGACTTCCTGACGGACTCGGGTGGCGAAGGCTCGCGGCGAGGCGGGGCGGATGCCTTCGCCTGCGTTGCACCAAGAGCTGTACTCGGCGAACAACAGGCCCTGTTCGACACGTAGTTCGCTGCCGTTGTCGGCGGCGCGGGTGCAGCATTCGTCGAGGAAGCGGCCGATGTGGTCTTCGGTGTTGGCGTAGGCGGTGGTGGCGATGCGCACCCTGTCGGGGCCTTCGAGGGGGTCTCGGGTTGCGAGGTAGCGGCGGGCGCCTTCGATGAGCCAGTGGAGGATGCCGGGGCCCTCGTCCCGTACGAGTTCGAAGGCGAGGTTGTCGATCCGGCGGGCGGCGGGGACCGTGCGGGTGAAGGGCAGCAGGCGGATGCGGCGCCAGAAGGCGTAGCCGCCGGTGGAGACTTCGGGGCGGTGGTTTCCCAGCAGCCAGAGGTGGTGGGTGGGAGTGAAGGAGAAGTAGTCCTGCCGCATGCGACGGGCTTTGATCTTGTCGCCGCCGGTCAGGAGGCGGACGCGGGCTTCGTCGAACTTGTCGTTGGGCTTGAGCTCGCTGCACACGATGAGGCGGCGGCCGTGGAGTTCGGTGAGCTCGGTGGAGTGCTCGGAGAAGGCTCCTCGGTCCATGAGGAAGCCGGGCGGGGCGGCGTCGGCGTAGTCACCGAGGATCTGGATCATCGTGTCCAGCAGAACGCTCTTGCCGTTCTTGCCTTCTCCGTGGAGGAACGGCAGGACCTGGGCGCCGACGTCTCCGGTGATGGAGTAGCCGAGCAGCAGGTGGAAGAAGTTGATCATCTCCTGGCCCTCCGCGTCGTCGCCGAAGGTGTCGGCGAGGAAGCGGTGCCAGCGAGGGGTCTCCATCGGCTGTGGGGCGACGCTGGTGGCGCGGGAGTGGAAGTCCAGGGTGGGGTCCGCTTTGCGGAGGTGGCCGGTGTGCAGATCGACGACGCCGCCGGGGGTGCACAGGGCGTAGGGGTCGCCGTCGAGGGTGTCCGGGTCGACGGAGAGGTCCGGAGAGGCCTTGGCCTGGGTGAGCAGGGCCTTCATGCCGGTGGTGGAGAGTGTCTTCTTCTTGTGCGAGGACAGTTCCCGGTTGCTGAAGACACCGCGGGGGTCGGTCTCGGGCATGTCCTCCGCCATCTCCCCCGCTGCCCACAGAGCGGCCTTCTCACCGCCGGTGCGCTTCCAGCGGTAGCCGTCCCAGGAGAACCAGCCGAGGCCTTCCACGTGGCGGAACTGGTCGCGGTAGAGCTGGACGAAGAGGCGGGCGTTGCCGCGGTCGCTGAGGTGTGGGGGCAGCAGGCCGGATTGCAGGGACGCGAAGGGCAGGCTCCCGGGGGTTCCGGAGGCTTGCGCGGGGAGCAGTGTGGGTGGCTGCTCGGCCGCCTGGAGATCGAGCATCTGCTGAGCGGCGGCCTGTGCGTCGAACCGCGGCATGCTCTCGGCGCTGCTCATGAACGTCCTTCGAGACGGAACGGGTGGGCGGCCCCAGCGGCAAGGCCGTCGTCGATGATCTTTTCGTTGCGTGCGGTCTGCCAGGGCCTGACCTCGTCGGCCGTGGCGCGGAGTTGGTCGCGGACTGCGGTCTCCTCCAGGTGGCCGGCTGCCACAAGGCCTCCTGCGGTGTAGGCGGCTCGGTTGAGCTTCTCCGTGAACCCGGTTCCTTCGGATGCGGTCGCGCACTGGGCGATCTCGTCGACAAGCGGGGTGAGGACACGGTGGGCTGCGGCGGGTCGGCGGGTACGACGGGTCCGTGCGAGGGGCTGTCTGGGGACCGGGGGGGCGATGACATGGCCGGTGCGGACGAGTTCGGCGTGCAGCCAGCCGGGCAGTGGTGCAGGCAGGCGTGCGGCGCCCTCGGGCGCGTAAGTGCCCTGGGCAGTGCGGGTGGTGGGGGCGATGATGTACCCGCCCTCGGCCCTCACATCGACCTGCCAGGCCAGCGCGACCTTGGGGCTGGAGCCGGTCGAGCAGCGCAACCGGGTTGCCGGGTACGGGTTTCGGTACCAGATGTGCAGGCCCCCTGAGGGGGTGCGCACGCGCAGGGTCGTCTCGTCGTGGGTCGGGTCGGGCTGGCCCCGGAAAGCCGCAAGAAGGGCAAGGGTGTCGAAGCCCGAGGCTAGGCCGGTGAGGTTCACGGCATCGGGGATGGGGATGCCCGGCAGGAGGCGGCTACGGTCGGGGACCTGGACGCTGTGCGCGTCCACGTCGAGGACAACAAGCTCGGCCGGACCGCAGGCGACACCTACGCCTGCGGAGGGGCTGCTCCCCCACCAGGCGTCGATGTACCCCGTGTTGGTGGTGGCGGCGTGGAAGCCGTGGCAAGGGCGTCCTGCGGGCAGGCAGGGGCATGTCTTCGGGTTGTGGCTTCGGTCCCTGCACTCGGGGCAGTTGGCGGCCGGGGTCTTGCGGCCGGGAGCCAGAGGATGGACCGGCCAGCCCTGGGCGGCGCACCAGCGGGCGACGGCATGCGGTGTCGCGGGCCTGGCCGGGGCGGCAGGCAGGCGGATGTCACCGGGGCGCGGCACGCTGATCGTCCTTGTCGGGTCTCGTGGTTCGGTTCTATGGCTCAGTCCCTGAGAAAACACCAGGCCACAGGTGTGGGTGATGTTCTATCAGGGACCGAAGGGACTGTGTTTCGGGAAGAGTGTAGAGGCATGTCAACTGGGAGTGAGGCAACTCCCACCGCGTGGCGCCCTATCAGTTCCCTCGGTCCCTTGAGTCCCTTCGGCCTCCCACCGGGGGCCACTCCCCCATCAGTCGGTGCCGTTTTGGGTGACTTGAGAGTGGCTGGAGGGACTGAATCCTCAAGAGAGCCTCCAGGGACTGAACCCAGGGTCCCTGCAGGGACCGTCCCTTCCTTCAGTCCCTGCGCAAAACCGCAGGTCAGCGCGTTTCCCCCTTCCCCAGCAGGGACTGTAGGGACTCAACTCTCTAATTATGAGCTGAACTAGACATATGGAGGCAGATGCGCACGCGCGTACGAAAAAAGCTCTACTCCAGCTCATAATTAGGAAGTTGAGTCCCTACAGTCCCTGATCTGGCCCCCAAGAAGCTTCTGACCTGCACATATACCAGGGACTGAAGCCCAGGGACCCAACAGTCCCTCAGGCCCTCTCCGTCCCTCGCCTCGGTCCCTCGATCTATTACGTCGTAATAAAACCTGGCCTACCTAACGCGTCGTTCGCGTTTTTGATCACATGCGTTAGTAAGGTGACCCCATGACTTCTCCAGCCTCCCCGAACGACCGCGAGAAGGTCGTCTCCAAGCTGCCGGGATGGCTCCGGCAGGACCTCAAGATCAGAGCCGCCCAGAAGGGCATCGAGATCCAGGCGGCCGTAGAGCAGGGCATCCAGGACTGGTGCGACCTCGCATCGGCGACAGCCGGGGTCGACACCTCCGGTGCCGACTCGTTCTCCACCTTCCTGCCGGAAGGTCAGTGGGACGAGTTCAAGCGGATCGCGAGTGACCGTCGAGTCTCTCTCATCCAGGGGCTCGCCCAGTCCGTGCAGTTGTGGCTGGACACGCATCCCGCACCGGACGTCGAGAGGCCGGCCATCACCCGCCGGATCGTCGTCTGCAACCAGAAGGGCGGTGTCGGCAAGACAGCCATCACGGCGGGCACCGGTGAGGCGCTTGCCGAGGATCCCAGCCGGCTCTACCCCGTCCGTATCGCCAAGCAGCTCGCCGCCGCCAGCGACGCGCTCGACAGCCCGCTCGACACCGAGGACCTGCCGGGGCTCGGGCTGCGGGTCCTGCTCGTCGACTTCGACCCGCAGTGCCACCTCACCAACCAACTGGGTGGCACTCCCCTGCCGATGAACGGCGACAGCCTCACCAACCACATGGCGGGCGACCCCAAGGGAGACCTGCGCGACCTCATCGTCTCCGTCGACGACGAGCACTTCGCCGGTCGGCTGCACCTGCTGCCCGCGTGCAACGACGCCTTCCTCCTCGACGTACGCCTGTCGGCTGTCCGGGCCCGGGAAGCAGCCCTGGAGCGGGCGCTGGCCCCGCTGGAGGCGCACTACGACGTCATCCTCGTCGACTGCCCGCCCAGCCTCGGGCTCAGCATGGACGCCGCGGCCTACTACGGCAGGCGGCGCGACGGCGAGAAGCCCGGCCAGTCCGGGGCGCTCATCGTCGTCCAGGCCGAGGACAGTTCAGCCGACGCCTACGAGCTGCTCACCACCCAGATCGACGACCTGCGCGGCGACCTGCAGATCGACATCGACTACCTCGGGATCGTCGTCAACCTCTACGACTCCCGACGCGGGTACATCGCCACCTCTTCCCTTCAAGGGTGGGTCGACATAAAGGATCCGAAGGTCGTCGGGCTCATCGGAGACCTCAAGGAGCAGAAGGAGGCTGTGCGGGTGAAGCAGCCGCTGCTGTCCTACGCCCCCAAGTCCCAGCAGGCCGTCGGTATGCGTGCCCTTGCACGGGAGATCTCATGAGCAAGGCCGATCAGCTGGGCGCCGGCCGCTTCGGCGGGGCCACCCGAGGCATCAGCGCGCGCCGTCAGGCCGTGGCGGCGGCGACTGGGGTGCCGACCGAAGGGGTCGCCCCGCCCTCGGAACTGCCCACCGACCGTGTGAGCCTCAACCCCGACAACCCACGCTCCAGCCTCGGCGACTTGACCGATCTGGCAGGGAGCCTCAAGACGCACGGGCAAAAGCAGGCGATCACGGTCATGAACCGCGACGCCTATGTGAAGGCCAACCCTGCGCACGAGGCCGATCTGGAGCCGGAGACGACCTATGTCGTCATCGACGGCAGCAGTCGTCTCGCGGCCGCCCGTGAGGCGGGCCTGGCCTCCGTCAAGGTGATGGTCAGTGACGAGCAGGGCGCCACCTCCGAAGAGCTCCTGGAGTCGGCGCTGGTCGCCAACATCCACCGGCAGGACCTCGAGGAGCTCGACGAGGCCCGCGCGCTGCAACGGCTGCTCGTGATCCACGGGAGCCAGACCGCTCTGGCGAAGCGGCTGCACCGGTCGCAGGGATGGGTGTCGCAGAGGCTTGCTCTGCTCAACCTGACGCCCGAACTCCAGCAGCGGGTCGGCCAGGAGCCCATCGATCTACTGCGGGCTGTCGGCAACAAGCCGGCCGAGCAGCAGGAAGAAGTACTGGAAGAGCTGAAGGCCGAGCGGGTGCGCAAGGAGGTCCTGAAGCAAGAGCGCCGGGCACAGAAGCCGGACCATGGGGCCGAGGGCTATTACGGCGTAATAGAGGATGGTGCCCGCCAGGAGAAGACGGCGGTTGTCGAAGCACCGGTGCAGCGTGCGGAGACAGTCCCGGAGCCTCGCGGCAACGCCTCGGTGAACAAGGCGGCGGAAGAAGTCCCAGCAGAAGAAGTCTCAGTAGTCGAGGCGGCTGAGGCCGATCTGCGGACGCCGCCGAAGCTTCCCTACGACGATGGTGCCTTCCTCGCGATGCACCTCATCCGGAAGATGAGCGACACCGAGTTCGACAAGATGCTTCGGATCCTCAACGAGCATCAGGAGCATCGAGCCGGCCTCGTGGAGAGCGACCAGGCTGTCTGAGCGGTCCCGATAGCTCGGCCCCCTATTACGGCGTAATAGGGGGCCGAGCTATTACGGCGTAATAGGGGGCCGAGCTATTACGGCGTAATAGCTCAGGCGGCGAAGCCCACGTTGGTGACGTACTCGTACTGGCCCCACTGGGAGCCGAGGTCGACGATCTGGTCGATCCAGGCGTCGTCGAGGGCCTGGATGTTGTCGCCGGCCCAGGCTTCGACGATGCGGTCCCAGTGACGGATGTTGAGGGTTCGGAACTCCACCACGCGCTGACGCGGGCGAGAGACCTGGGACTGGTTGAGCGGGTGGATCTCGACGCGGGTGCCGCGGCCTTCACGGTTGAGGCGGGCCACGAGATAGCGGGCCACGTTGTGGCGGCGAACGGTGCGATACGCCGTCTCGATGCGTTCGAGATTCTTCTTCGACGGACTGCGTCTGCCGTCCAGCCACGCCCTGAGGGTGCGCTCGGTGACCGTCAGGCCTGCGGAACGCGCGGCTGCCAGGGCGTGATCGCTGCGGGTGAGGTAGTGCAGGCGGGCCAGCAGACCGCGCCGGGCGGTGACCGGGGTGGCGATGTAGCCGGCGAGGGCATCGAGTCGGTGGGCGACTGCTTCGTATCCCTTGACGCCTCGGGCGCCGTACTTGCCGAACTCATGGATGCGATCCGGCATCCCGTCTCCTCCCTCGGCTTGGGTTCTCATGGCCCGCTGCCTGAACAGGGGTCGGGCGCGATGTCACTACGCGAGATCAGTATGGGGCAGGCCAGGGGAGAAGTTCCTCAACCCCGGCGGTGGGGGAGGGGAGAGGGGTCGCGGCTATTACGTCGTAATAGCGACTGAAGCGACTCGGTCGTGGGGAGCCCGGTTCATACGCCGTGGGTCCGGTAGGGCGTTCTCGCTTCACAGTCGCTTGAGTCGCTCTGGGGCTCGGATGGGGGAGGGGAGAGGGCCTGAGTCGCTGTGGCCGAATAGGGCCTACGAGGAGGAGCGACTGAGGCGCAGCTACCGAAGCCCCTCTCGGTAGCTCTCGGTCGCTCCTGAAGACCCCCAGGTCAGTGGGGGTCTCTGCTGCTGGACAGCGACTGAAGCGACTCAAGCCCGGGGTATATGGAGACATTCGCGTGTGTGCGTGTGCGTGCGTGTGCGCGTCATATATAGGGACCTTGAGTCGCTTCAGTCGCTGTTTGATCGCTTCCACTTCTCTGACCTGCTACTTCGTCGAGATGATCGGGCAGCTACCGAAACCATCCGAGTCGCTGGCCACTGAACTGACTCGAATATCTGTTTTCCCAGGGGACGTTCCGGCCCCACCTCCTTAGCTATGCTGTGCCGGTCGCTCAGTCGCTTCGGTCGCTGGTGGGGGGTGCGAATGGCCTCTGAGCTGCACAACTCACGTAGCTACTCACGGCCGTCCGCTCCGGTGGCAGGCCCGTTGGCGACAGCGCGGTGGTGTGCCAGCCGGGGCTGGCCCGTCCATCCGCTGGCACCAGGACGCAAAACGCCTGCGGGCAACTGCGAGAGCTGCCGTCTGCCCGGGCACCATCACAAGGGCTGCGGCTGTCCGGCCGCCGGCCGCTGGTGTCACGGGTTCCACGCCGCCACGCTCGACTTCGCCCGCATCGAGCAGTGGTGGGGGGCCCATTCGGGCTTCGGTGTCGGGATCGCCTGCGGACCCGCCAATCTTCTGGTCGTCGACATTGATGCCCACGAGCGCGAACTTCCCGGGCGGGACCGGCTGTTACCCGGCATCGGCATCTCCGAGGGGATCGATCTGACCGGGCTCGCCAACGGCTTCCACACGATCGGTCTGCTGGCCGCCCTGCGCGGCTTCGAGAGCCCTGCCGACGACAAGACGACCCTGCGAGTGAGAACCCCCTCGGGCGGCCTGCACGTCTGGTACCGGGCGCACGGTGGGCACCGCTGGCAGTGCTCGACAGGGTCCGGCGGCCGCGCGCTCGCCTGGCAGGTCGACGTACGGGCGCACGGCGGGTACATCGTCGCCCCCGGCACCGTGACCGACGCCGGTGCCTACGAACCCGTGGACGACGTCCGGGAGCCCGCACCGCTGCCCGACTGGCTGGCCCGCGAGCTGGAGCGCACCGGACACCTGCCGCCCGCGTACGTGCCCGCGCCGAGGCCGGTTCCCCCGCGGGCCCGGCAGGCCGTCCTGGCCGCGGGGGGCGGCAGCGGAGCCGTGAGCCGTGTCCTGGGCGTACTGCTCGAAGAGGTGGCCGCCTGTGCCGCCGTAGCCGAAGGAGCCGCGTTCTCCGAGAAGTTGAACCGTGCCGCGTACACCGCAGGAGGACTTGTGGCCGGTGGGCAGCTGGAGGCGACGGAGGCCGAGCGGGTTCTGAGCGAGGCGGCCGAACATGCCCGGCCCGGACAGGAGCGCCGCTACGCGGCCATCATCCGCAGCGGTCTGACCGCCGGCCGTACGCGCCCGCTGTCCCCGGGAGGACGCATATGACGTCCCGCCAGGACGACACCCTCTTCGACGCCCAGGCCGTCGCCGCTCAGATTCTCGCCCAGCAGGTGCCACATGCGCGCCGCCCCGACGAGGATGTGCCGGTGCAGGGAGAGGCCACGGCCGACGGGCTGCTCCCCGACACCCTCAGCGACCGAGGCAACGCCAAGCTGTTCGTCAAGCTCTACGCCAACGACTACCGGCACGTGCCCGGCCTCGGCTGGTTCCGCTGGGACAGCACCCGTTGGCAGATCGACGAGGACGACACCGTGATGTGGGCCGCCGGGGACCTCGCCGAATCCCTGGCGAGCAACGACCCGCGCGGCGTCTTCACCTCCGTAGCACTGCAGCAGCACCGCCGTCGGGCGCTCAGCACCAGCGGCATGAACGCCATGCTCGCGCAGGCCAGGTCCGCACCCGGCATGGTCCTCAACGCGGCCCGCCTGGACGCCGACCCGTACGCGCTGTGCACCCCGGCCGGCATCGTCGACCTGCGCACCGGACTGATCCGTACCCCCGACCCCGACAAGGACTTCCACTCCCGCTCCACCACCGCGGCCCCGCAGCCGATGCCCACCCCACGCTGGGACCGGTTCCTGACCGACACCTTCGGCGAGGGGCCCGAGGGCGCCGAGATGATCGACTTCCTGCACCTGCTGCTGGGGTACTCCATCACCGGGGACGTCGGCGCGCAGGTCATGCCGTTCCTGTTCGGATCCGGCAAGAACGGCAAGTCGGTGCTGCTGGACGTCCTGATGAAACTGGTGGGGGACTACGCCGACGCGGCGCCGCCCGGGTTCCTGATGGCCCGGCCCTACGAGGGGCACCCCACCGACCTGGCCGAGCTGCACGGTCGGCGGGTCATCGTGTGCAGCGAGGTCAAGCCGGGGGACCGTTTCGACGAGGCCCGGGTGAAGCTGCTGACGGGTGGCGACCGGATCAAGGCGCGCCGTATGCGTCAGGACTTCTTCAGTTTCGAACCCACCCACAAGCTCTGGCTGCTGGGCAACCACCGGCCCGAAGTCGGAACCGGCGGCTTCGCGTTCTGGCGGCGTATGAGGCTGATCCCGTTCGAGCGGGTCGTCCCCGACGAACGCAAGATCGACAATCTGGCCGACATCCTTGTCACCGAGGAGGGCCCCGGAATCCTCAACTGGCTGATCCTGGGCGCCCGTCGCTACCTGGGCGGAGAGAAGGACCTCAGCGGACCCGAACGCGTTCGGATCGCCACCACCGCGTACGCGGAGACCGAGGACCACACCGGGCGTTTTCTCTCCGAGTCCTGCAGTCTCGCGCCGGCGCTGAGAGCGGAGCAGGCACAGCTCTACGCGGTTTATAAGGCGTGGTGTCAGAATGAGGGGGCTCCGGCGATCTCGTCCCGGGCCTTCGCGGCACGGGTCCGAGAGGTGGTCGGACTGGCCTCGCCCAAGGCGATGATCCTGTCCAACCAGCGCAAGTACTACCCGGGCATCGGACTGGTCGCCGACGAGGAGAGAGCATGAGCGCCCTCATTGCCGAGGACGAGCTCGTTCATGAGGACGACTTCGTCTGGCTCGAGGACATCGACACGCTCGACTACGTACGCCAGAGCCTGGACCGGCTGCCGACGCGCCGTGGCAAGCCCCCCTACCACCGCGACGGACGCATGGTCGGCTATGCGCTGCTGGGTTCCGGGGCCAAGCCGTCCCGTTCCTCGGGTACGTTCCGCCGCCGGGTGTTCTGGCTGCTCCCGCACGACCGCGACACCGAGCCCGAGGGCCTGTACGCGACGGGCGCACCCGCCGAGGCGGTCGATCCGCGCACGCTGGCGCCAGGCGGCAAGGGGCGAAAGACCGAGCGTTCGGAGGGCGGGCCGCTGTCGTCGGAGACGGCGCAGTTGCTGCCCTAGCGTGCGGGCAGCTGCCAAAGGGCTGTCACCATGCCAACCCCGTGGGCACGGTGACAGCCCCTGGACCATGCTCGTGTGGCCTGGTCGGTACAGCCTCAGTTCGCGGTGCTCGGCGTGCCGGAGACGATCGTGGTGAAGATGGTGTCCGCCTCCTGCACACCGGTGATCTGTACGCGCGGTGCGCCGGTGGAGTCCGCGGACAGGGGCGTCGCCTCGATCCAGACCGGTGAGGTGAACTCCGCGTAGCGCTGGAATTCCGAAAGCACCGACGACGGCGTGAATCCCTTGGGGCCGCCGAACGCGGTGGCGGCTTGCAAGGCTGCTTCCTGGAGGACCATGCCGGGGTAGTGGTCGCCGGCGTGCTCGAAGAGGATCGCGTGCCTCGGGTCGGGGTCGAGGAGCCAGCGGTCGGCCCGGTCGGTGGCGGCAAGCACCACATCGGTCGGCAGGGACTTGCCGACGGCGGCGGCGGGGAGCGTGTGCCGGGGCTGTACGCGGGCGTGCAGCCTGGCCGTTGTCGCGGTACCCCGCAGCCGGCGGTACGTTCCCTCGGAGATGCAGGAGAACTGGCCGCCGCCGACGGCGCAGGTCCGGCCGTCGCGCTCGATCGTGATGTCCATCTGGAACTTCGCGAGCCGGCGGCCTCTGCGGACCACATCGGTGCAGGTCGCTGTCAGGGACAGCTCGCTGGGTCCCCGTCCGATCACCATGTTCTCGGTGAACGTGGTCAGCCACTGCGTCGAGAGCAGGAACTGGTGGCCCAGGGGTACGTCGAACTCGGCGTGCGCGAGGAAGAGCCCCGTCTGGCGAATCGTCTCAGCTGCTTGCAGAGCTTCGTGACGTGTGCCGTCCGCGCTGGTGAAGAAGGAGTGCATACGGGGCCACTCGCCCGTGAGGGCGAACCGGGCGTCGTCGAGCTTCTCGCAGCCGGTGAGGAAGACCTCCGCGTGGCATGCCCGGTGCACGTACTCGCGGGGGACTGTGGTGGTCAGTCGCGGCATGGCCTGCAGGTCTGTCGTCGGCTGTGCTCGCGGCCCCAGACGTGGGGTGACAAGGGCTGTTGTACGGGTCGTCAGAGCAGTCACGCGCGCTCTCCGCCTCTCCACAGAAGTCGAGCAGATCGGGAAGGGGTGGCTCACGAGAAATAAGATACGGACTAACCGGTTTTATTTTCAAGCCCTATTTGGCATCCTGTGGGGAGAGCCAGCGCGCCCTGGTCCCGACATAAGCGGTGGTAAGCCTTCCGTTAAGGAGGGTTGACCCCTGATGCGCCCCTGCGTCGGGAGCGGTGCTCTGCCTTGAACATACCGCACATACGGTTTTGTTGACTGAGCGGGTTCGGTCTTCCGGGAGCCCGCCTCACCGAGCGGAGATGCAATGCCTCGTCAGCAGCAGTGCCCGTACGCCTTCGACCCGTCGGGACGGGACATTCAAGGTGAGGCCGCCCAGCTGCGAGAACAAGGCCCTGTTGCCCGGGCGGCGCTGCCGGGCGGCGTCGACGCATGGGTGGTGACCGGTCATCAGGAGATCAGGGCTCTGCTGACCGACCCCAGGATCTCCAAGGATGCCTACCGGCACTGGCCCGCGTGGATCGACGGTGAGATCGCGCAGACGTGGCCGTTGGCGATCTGGGTGTCGGTGCAGAACATGGTCACCGCGTACGGGGACGACCACAAACGGCTGCGCAAGCTCGTCGCTGCCGCATTCACCGCACGTCGGGTCACCCAGTTGCGACCGCGCATCGAACAGATCACGCAGGATCTCCTCGACCGGCTCGCCCAGCTGCCCCCGGACCAACCCGTGGACCTGCGGCAGGAGTTCGCCCACCCCCTGCCCACGCAGGTACTCGCCGAACTGTTCGGCATCCCCGAGGAGCACCGCGCGCGGTTGCGCCAGATCATCGCCGGCTTCTTCGACACCTCTGCGTCGCTGGAGCAGGCCCAGAAGAATGCCGTCGATCTGTATCTGACGATGAACGACCTGCTCGCCCTCAAACGCGACACCCCCGGCGAGGACCTGACCAGCGCGCTGATCGCCGTACGGGACGAGGGCGGCACGCGGCTGACGGAGAAGGAACTCGTCGACAACCTGATCCTGCTGTACACGGCCGGCTACGAGACCACTGTGAACCTGCTCGACAATGCGGCCACCCTGCTGCTGGCCAATCCCGGGCAGCTCGCGCTCGTCCGGTCCGGCCAGGCGAGCTGGGAAGACGCCGTCGAGGAGACCCTGCGGGTGGAAGCCCCCGGCGCGAACGGGATCCTGCGCTACGCGGTGGAGGACGTGGAGGCCGGCGGGGTGGTGATCCCCAGGGGCGACCCCCTGGTCATCTCCTACGCCGCCGCGGGACGCGACCCTTCCGTGCACGGTGAGCAGGCTGACCTGTTCGACGTCACCCGCGACAGCCGCCGTAACCACCTTTCCTTCGGCCATGGTCCGCACTTCTGTGTCGGCGCCCCGCTGGCGCGCTTGGAGGCGACGCTCGCTCTCGGCGGACTGTTCACACGGTTCCCTGCGATGAAACTGGCCGTGCCGACGCAGAGCCTGCGCCCGTTGGAGTCGTTCATCTCCAACGGACACCGTGAACTGCCCGTCCTGCTCGGACCGTCGGGCGCGGCAGGGGAGCGACCGGAGGTCACCGCGCTTGTGCACTAGCGGCCGGGCGCAGGAGCGGGCCGTACCACGCCACGTGGGCGGCGAGGCCGTCGAGAGGGGGTGGGCCCGGAGCGCAGCCCAGCTCCTGCCAGACCGGCTCGCTGCTGAACCAGTGGTTCGTGCCGAGCATCTCGAGGTGATGCAGGGCCGGGGGAGAGCCTTCGGCCAGTTCCCTGGCTCGCCTCAGCGACAGCAACTCGCCCTCCGGTAGTTCCAGTTGCCTGCTCACCAGGTCGATCAGGGCCGCAACGGACACCGGACGGGGGTGGTTGACGTGGAAGACCGCGGGCAGATCGTGCTCCTGCAGGGCGGCGGTGACAGCGACCTCGGCCAGTGCGCCTACGTCGACGGCGGAGTGCACCGACGCGCACTCCACTCCCGCGCCCAGGAACCGTATGAGCCCTGCCAGTGCGGGGACCACCCATCGGTCGCCCGTGCCGTAGACGAGGTGCGGGCGCAGCACCGTGCCGCCGGCGGCCAGCACATGCCGTTCGGCGGCGGCACGGGTGCGGCTGGTCACGGACGCGGGGGCCTGTGCCAGGTCGGCGGGCTCGGCGTTGTGGAAGGGACCGCGTCCGTACACTGCGGCGGTGCTCATGTACACGATGCGGCGCACCCCCTGACGCAGCGCCTCGTCGACCAGCGCCCGGGTGCCGAGCTCGTTGACCGTGCGCAGGCTCTGCTCGTCTCCGCCCACGGCCGACGCGCAGTGCACGACAGCGTCGATGCCCTCACACAGGCCCCGCAATGATGCGGGGTCCATGAGATCGGCGCGTACGGCCTCGATCATCTCGCCGACCGGAGCCTCAGGGCCGCGGTGTATCAGCCGAACCCGCACGGCCGGTTTTGTAAGGGCAACGCGGACCACATGGCGGCCGATGAAGCCGCTTGCACCGGTGACCAGCACGTTCTTTAGCATAGGAGGGGCTCCTGGAGGCGACGGAAAAGGTGAAGAAACAACGAAAATGCGCAAAGTACGGAGGATGACGGCTTGTGAAAATACGGACTCCCTGGTTTTGTTCTGTTAGGGAGCGGATAACTGACCTAGTGCCGTACCCCGTACCAACCAGGGAGGGCCTTCATGGCTCGGCAGGAGCGCGCGATCCGCACAAGACTGGCGATCGTGACGGCAGCAGCTTCCGTTTTCGACGAGTACGGATATGAGCGAGCCACCATCGGTGAGATCCTCGCCAGAGCGGGCGTGACCAAGGGCGCGCTCTATTTCCACTTCCCGTCCAAGGCTGCCTTGGCGGAGGGCGTGCTCAGCCAGCAGTTCAACTCGCTCTCGGTGGAGCCCAGCACCTGCAAGTTGCAGGTGTTCGTGGACACGGGGCTCACGGTGGCCTACCGCATGCGGCGGGATCCGCTGGTGAGCGCGGTGGCGAGGCTGAGCCTGGAGCAGGACGTACGGGCTCAGTTCGGCACCACGGCCATCACTCAGTGGGTCGACGCCTGTGAGCACATGCTGACCGAAGCCAAGGCGCAGGGTGAGCTCCTTCCGCACATCGAGCCGGCCGAGACCGCCTGGCTGTTCTCGGCCGCCTGGACCGGTGTGCAGGTCTATTCGCAGATCCTGGCGCAGCGGGAGGATCTCGAGGCACGGGTGGTGTCGCTCTTCGAGCACCTGCTGCCCGGTCTCGCGGTTCCGGCCGTTCTCGCGCGTCTGGAGATCTCCACCGCCCGCGCGATGGAGCTCGGCATCAGGAGCGACGCACGGGCACAGGAGGCGCTGGACGAGGAAGCGGTGGCGGCGGCGAGCTGACATGGTGAGCCGCTTCGTCCGTGTTGTGCTCAGGGCTCCGTCACCGGATCGCGGTGACGGAGCCCTGGCAACGCGCGCGGGGCGGATCGCCCCCCGGCCGCGCCGGACAGCCGCCTGGCTGTTCCGCTCAGTCGGTGGCTACGGTCACCGTGGAGCGGAACATGAGCTTTCCGTTCTGATGTCCCGTGACAAGTACTGACTCCACCGCATCCATGCCGGTCCCTGGGATGCGGCATGCCTCGATCACGCAGGGACTGGTGAGTGCGATGTCGCGCCTGAACTCGCTCGTGATGTCCAGCGGCATGCAGGAACGTTCCAGCGTTGTGGTCGTCGCCTGGCAGGCGGCTTCGAGCAGCATCATGTCCGGTACATGGTCGACCTGGTGGTCGAAGAACACGGGGTGCCCGGTGTCCACCCGCAGCTGCCACCGGTGGGGTTCGCCGATGGGGGACAGGACCACGTCCATGGGCGAGGTGCGCCCGACCGCCTGTGGGGGCAGCGGGGCCGTCAGTGCGATGACCTGGGGCCGGCCTTCCTCGGGCGAGAGGCGGGGGCCCGGCCGTCGGCTCATCAGCGGGGGCGCGCAGGTGAGTGCGCCGCCGCCCGTCGCCGCGAGGTGACCGTCACGGTGTATCTCCACGTCGACGCGGAACCCTGTCAGGTCGCCGTCGTGCCATTCGGCTTCCTGGACGGTGACGCGGAGTTCGAGGGTGGCGGGTGTCCAGCCGATGCCGAAGTGTTCGGGACGGACGCTCACGCTGATGTCCCTCACCAGCGGTTGCTGGTCGAGCGGAACTCCGTACTCGGCGTGGGCCAGCAGGATCCCGGCCTGACGGATCGTTTCGGCTGCGATGAGCGGGTTGTAGCGACCGTCCGTGGCGAAGAAGTTGTGCCCGCGGGGCCACTGGGCCGCGACGGCGAAGTGATGGTCGTCCACGGACTCCCAGTCCGTGAGCATGACCTCGGCGACGCTTGCGCGATGCACGAGTTCCTTCGGAACGGTGGTGGTCAGAGACCGGACGAGCAGGGTCCCGGGCTCGGGACGCGCCGTCGTGTCGTTCGTGATGCCCACTGTGCCGGATGTCGCGCGGTTCATGCGGAACGTGCTCGCAGACATGGTTCCCCCCTGGGCCGCGTGGCTTGAATCTGAGTCGTCGAACCCTCAGGACAGAGAAGATACATACCATCCGGTTTAATTTCTAGAAGGAATGGCGCAGTCTGCCCGCAATAAACGGAACAGCTTGTTCCTGAACGTCGGAATGATCACCTCGTTGTTCCGGGGTGGCCCGGACTCCGTGCGTATTCCTGCGCGGATGCGCATCGAGGGCGGGAAGTCGGTGTCTCCAGTGAACTCAAAGCAGTTCTTGAGTGACCTGCCTGATCGTGTCTCCAGGCCCTAGGCGAAGGGGGAGCGGTCGCATGCGCAGGGATGAACCCCTGATCAAGGTGGAGCGAGGCCGGCCCGACGAGGTCGAACTGGCAGCCGTGATCGCGGTACTGGTCGGTCTGCGGGCGGGCGCGGAGGAGGCGCCCGGGGAGCCGTCGGCGGCTGAGATCGGCTGGTGGCGGGCCCCGGATGACTACGCGGCGCCCGAGGGCTGGCGTTGATGGCAAGACGCATCTCTCGATTTCCTTCACTCTTTAACCGTAAACCGCACAAGCGGTTTGTTATGATGGCTTCACGGACCCGGGGCGGGACCTCCGCGGCCTTGTCCCAGGAAGGCGCCTGACATGGCTATGACGAGCCGGGCTTCGACGAACACGGGGCCCTCCGATATGCGCGGGCGCGTGGCGGAACTGGACAGCATCCGCGAACAGGCGCTGGCCGGCTCCAGTCAGCAGGCGACCGAGGCGCAGCATGCCAAGGGCAAGCTGACCGCCCGGGAGCGCATCGAACTGCTGCTGGACCCGGGCTCGTTCCAGGAGGTCGAGCAGCTGCGCCGGCACCGGGCAAGCGGTTTCGGACTGGAAGTGAAGAAGCCGTACACGGATGGTGTGGTCACCGGCTGGGGCACGGTCGAGGGACGTACCGTTTTCGTGTACGCGCACGACTTCCGGATCTTCGGCGGCGCGCTGGGCGAGGCCCACGCCACCAAGATCCACAAGATCATGGACATGGCCATTGCTACTGGGGCTCCGCTGGTGTCGCTGAACGACGGCGCGGGCGCCCGTATCCAGGAGGGCGTTTCGGCGCTGGCCGGGTACGGCGGCATCTTCCAGCGCAACAC
>NZ_JBSFUY010000053.1:0-43337 GCF_053592055.1 Streptomyces sp. NPDC002817 | reverse complement strand
AACTGCGGCGGATAGTTCTTCATGACCACGAGATGTCCGTTCTCAGATCCTCAGGATCCAGTGTCTCGTGTGTCCAGGATCAAGGGTCAAGGCCCGTTCGGCGCGGACTACGACGCGGCCGGCGAGTTTCAGCGGCGGCTGTGGGAGCGCGCCGAGTGGCCAGCATTCACGGTTCCGCTCGCCGCTGATCACCGTCTCCATGTGGTCTACCGGACCTTCGCGGACGACACCGGCACCGACTACCTACTCCACCACCCCGACTGGGGTCAGGCAGAGCTCATCGCCCGGGACGACGGTCACTTCATGGGACCCGGGCTGTCGTGGTCCGAGCTCGAGGCGGCTGCGGGCAACGCGCTGCCCGGCGGCAGCACTGCCGATGCCCACGCCCGCCTGCTGCTCCTGCTGCCTGCGTTCGGCGACGACGCAGTACCCGACGACGCCGTTGACCGCCTGGCGGGCGCGCTACGCGCCCGCACCAGTGTGGAGGATCCTCAAACCCTGGCCTCTGCTCTTCTGGAGAATCAAGGAGCCCCCGGCCCTGCGCACTGGACAACCGCCACGCACGGTTTCTCCGTGAACGACGGCGAGTACTCGTTCCGCAACCCTGCCAACCGCTTCGCCCTGTCAGCCGATCGCCTGGCCCGGGTGGCCACCGCACTGGCACCGTGACCAACCCGCGCCAGCTTCCGGCCGTGCGGGACGTGCGTGGAGCGATCGAGCCGTGACTGCCCTGATCACGGCTACGCAGCCGGCCTGGACAACCCCGTTCTCCGGCCTGAGTCTTCGATGCTCCAACAATGTGGTCGCCGCGGGTACGCCTCCGGGCGGCCGCCGTGCGGAGTCCGGCAGGCCGGCACCGGCAACAAGGGCGCGATCAGGTCCAGGGGACTCGGCGGAGTTGAGCTGGCAACGTTGTGGCGTACCCGCTTGTTCTCCGGATCGAGCGCGACGTGCGGGCCGATGGTCCCGGTGATCCGGCGGGGACCTCGGGCAGCAGCATCTGTACCGGGGCCGTCTCGTAGGCCTCCAGCTCGAGTGGTGAAGGGGCAGTGTTCCGGCCCTGCACTACTCGCCCGTCAGAGGGCACTGTTGGTCGGCGGGGGTGACCTGCCAAGTGCCTCGGATCAGGTCGAGCGTCGCGGTGCAGTCGACGTGTACGGGTGGTTCTTGGCCGTGACGCCACCGCTGTGGCAAAGCGGACAGGCGGATGGTCGCCAAGGTTGGTGTGGCGGCCCCAACAGCTCCGATCCAGTGGGGGCTTTCGCGGATCAGCCGGCCCGTCGTCGCGATGTCCGGTTCGGGGATCATCACTGATGAGATTTCACCGGCGCTGACGAGCGCAGAGCCAGCCAGCAGGGCTGGCAAACGGCTCAGGACGACTGCGGGCATGGCTGGATCAGTTGACTCGACCGTCAGATAGCAGTCGTCATGCCCGGAATACCAGAAGCGCGAGCCCTCGATGTGGGGTAGAACGGGCTCGTCGAAGGCAGCCGTCCCAATGAACAAGGCGATCTCATCAAGTTGGGCCGGGGTCGGCACCATCGGCACGTCGACCAGAGACAGCTCGTAGGGCGACCAACTGCCATCCAGGAACCGGGGCAGACTGTCGCGGTGCAACACCAGGATCTCCTCACCGAGTCCCGGGGTGGCACAAGCCCACGCCCCGATCGAGTGAACGGTGACGTCGGCTCCCTGCTCAGCAGCGATCAACGACGGCCGCCACTGCTGGAAGTCCTCGTCCAGGAAGCTGTTCGTCGCAAGGTCCACGACGAGGACCGTGTCGTTCACCGAACGCGAGAACACATCGATCAACTCGCTGGCCTGGGCCGCCGAAGCACTGATCTGCCACGACCTGCCGGCCTCACGGACGGTGAAACTCAGCGGGAACGGCAAACGATTCGTCCCGACGCTGTTGACGCTGAAGGCTCCATCGCGTTCAACCTCGATCATCGCCTCATCCCCTATGAACTCGAAGGCCATTTTGACCTGCGCAGATCATCATGCGTCGTCAGCCGGGGCAGGCCGCCCCGCACCGGTATTGGAAGGCGGTGCTCGGACGCTGCGCCACTCCTCGTCCTGGCAGGCGACGAGGTAGTTCGCCCAGCTGTCCAGACCACATTGGGTCCAGGCGTGTGGAGAGTTGGGGTGGATGCCGAACAGGTCGCTGACGACGATGGAAGGGAGGTCCGCGACCGCTTCGATCATCGCGGTGTCGCGGGCACTGAGTACGTGGAGTCCGTACTGGTTCATGAGCGAGTGGATCGAGGCGGCGAAGCCGGCCAGACACTCCTCGTGCGCCACGGCGGGAATATCGAAACGGTTCGCCGCGGCGATACGGGCCTGCGTGCGCGCCAGGGAGAGCGCGCCCACTGCCGGGTCGACGGGGACAGTGCCGAAGGGACGGGTCAGCTGGCCCAGTCCGCTGGGCATCAGGGCCTCGAGATCGGTGGCCTCCTCCATGTCGTGCTGGTGCGGGGCCACTTCGCCGCCCTCATCGGACGCGCCCACCCACACTCCGTACAGCTGGGCGGTCTTCTCCTGAAGCGTCATCGCATCGATCAGGGCGTCGACTCTCGCGGCGACGGGAAGGGCGGGGTCGTTCCAGAGGGGGATTTCAGGGGCGGGCCCCGCAGCGACGTCTGCGGTCGCTTTCCTTCCACATCCATCAGCCCCTGGGCCGGGCTCGACGGGCGAACAGGTACGCGAGCAGGGCGGGCGCCATGGACGACATCACTGCTGTCAGGAGGCCGGTCACCGACTGAATCCGGCGGTCAGGCCGCTGAGCAGCTGGCGGCGCCCGACGACGTACAGCGCCAGGATGGGCAGCGTCGTGAGGACGACGGCGGCGAGCACGGCGGGGACGTTGACCCCGTACTGGCCCTGGAACGACCACAGGGCCAGCGGCAGTGTCCGCTTCGACGGGCTCTGGGTGAGGATCAGCGGCAGCAGGAATCCGTTCCAGATGGTCAACGCGTTGTAGATGGTCACGGTGATGAGGGCCGGCCGGGTGAGCGGCGCCGCCAGCCGCCACAGGGTCGTCCACTCGGTGGCCCCGTCGACCCGCATGGAGTCGAAGAGTTCCTTGGGTACGTCGCGGATGAAGTTGGCCAGCACCAGCACGGACAGCGGGATGGCGAAGGCGATCGACGGCAGGATCAGCGCCAGCAGGCTGTCGTACAGATGCAGCTTGATGATGATCAGGTAGACCGGGATGACCGTCGCCTGAAGCGGGATCGCGAGGCCCATGAGAAACAGGCCGTTCACCGCCCGCAGGAACCTGAAGCGCCAGCCGCGCACGATCGCGTAGGCAGCCATGAAGGAGAAGACGACGGCCGGTATCACCGCGCCGGCGGTGACCACGACGCTGTTCACGAAGTAGGTGAGGAAGTCGGATTCGATGACCAGTTGGTAGTTGTCCAGCGTGGGGTCGCCCGACGGGACCAGCGGGTTGCTCGTGTAGTAGGTGTTCTGCGCCTTCAGACTGGTGATGAGCATCCAGTACAGAGGGATGGCGACGACGACCAGCCAGATCCATCCGGCCAGGCCGCCGGGCCAGTTGCGTCGGCGGACCGCCGGACGGGAGTGGGTGCGCCGCTCGCGGCGGGTGGCCTTCTGCGGTCGCTCGGGCTTGGTCAGCGTGGTGGTCACGTCAGGCCCCCTCGAGTTGGCTCTCACCGGCATCCCGGCCCCCGAGCCTGCGCAGCAGCAGGGCGAGGGCCAGGCCCACGAGGACGAGGATGACGGCGATGGCGCTGGCCGGTCCCATCAGGTTGGCCTGGAAGCCCCGTTTGTACATGTCCAGTGCCAGCACCCGGGTGGCGTCTCCGGGACCGCCCTCGGTCAGTACGAAGATGAGGTCGAAGAAGGTCAGTGACCCCACCACCATGAGCGTCGACGAGGTGATGATGGTGAACTTCAGCTGCGGCAGCGTGATGGTGAAGAACTGGCGGATCCGGCCGGCGCCGTCCAGCTGTGCCGCTTCGTACAGGGACTGCGGGATCTGCTGGACTCCGCCCTGGTAGATCAGCGAGTGGAACGGGATGAACTGCCAGGAGACGACGAAGACCACGAGACTGAAGGCCAGCCAGGGCCGCCCCAGCCAGTCCTGGCTGAGGAATCCGATCCCCAGCCCGTGGCCGAGCCCGAAGTTGGGGTCCAGCAGTGCCTTGTACGCGATCGCGATCGCCGCGGAGCTGAGCAGCAGCGGGATGAAGTACACCACGCCCAGTACCGCACGGTAGCGCTGGCTGCCGGCCAGGAACGTGCCGAGCAGGATACTCAGTGGTGTCTGAACGGCCCAGGACGCGGCCATCACGAGGAAGGTGACCCACAGGGCGTGCGGCAGCCCGGGTTCGGTGAGCACCGCGCGCCAACTGGTCAGTCCCGACGGGTGGATGCTGCCGATCCCGTCCCATGTGGTGAAGCTCAGCGCGAAGACGCCGACGAGCGGAATCACGGCGAAGCCGACGAAGAGCACCAGCGCCGGCATCGCCACCCAGGGCAGGATGCTGCGCGGTTCGCGACGCGGCGGATGGCTGGTGAGAGGGCTCATGTGCCGATGACCGCGTTGAGGTTGGTGGCGAACGTCTTCGGCGAGATGGACAGTTGGAACAGCTTGACGATGTTGTCCAGCAGCGTCTCCGCGGCCGTCGGGCTGAGTGCCTGGTCCCAGGACTGGGCGAACGTCTTGGCCTTGCTGGCGACGTCGTAGGTGAACTTCAGGAACTCGGCGTCCTCGGAGGCGTCCAGTTGCTTCTCCGTGCCGAGCAGGAGCGGGACCGCCCCGGTGCCGATCCAGTCCTTCACCTCGGCCGGCTGGAGGACTCCTTTGGTGAAGTACTCCTTGGCGATCTTCTTCTGCTCGGTGCTGGCCTTGGAGGAGATGTACAGGTACTGGCCGGGGTTCCCGACGGTGTCGCTCGGGTCGCCCTTGCCGCCCTCGACGGGCGGGAAGTTCATGAAGCCGAGCCCGCCGCCGGAGACGAAGTCGCCGCCGTCGGCCTTCTGGATGCCGTACGACCAGGAGCCGTGCAGCATCATCGCCGCCCTGCCGGTGTACAGCAGCGCCTGGTCGGCGTTGGAGTCCGCCGTGATCGAGGAGAAGCCCTTGACGAACCCGCCCGCCTTGACCAGCTCCTGCACCTTGGCGAGCGCGTCGAGGGCGGCCGGGTTGGACCAGGCGTCCTTCTCGCCGTCGAAGACGGCCTGGAACACCTCGGGACCGCCGATGCGGTCGAAGAGGAACTCCAGCCACATCATGTTCGTCCACCGGGACTGACCGCCCAGGGAGAACGGCGCTATGTTCTTCGCCTTGAACTTGGGCACCAGATCCATGATGTCGCCCCAGGACTGCGGCGGCTCCACGCCGACATCATCGAAGACCTTCTTGTTGTAGTAGAGGATGATCGGCTGCACGGTCTCGCACGGCATCGCGTAGATCTTGCCGTCGATGGTCGCGGGGCCGAACGAGGACGGGAAGAGCCGCTTCTTGACCTCGGGGTGGTCGCCGAACCACGAGGTGAGGTCCTCGACCTGCCCGGCCTTCACGTAGCTGCGCAGTGTTCCGCCGCCCCAGCCCCAGATGAGGGTGGGCGCCTGCCCGGCGCCGATGGCGGTCTTGATCTTCGTCTTGTACGCGTCGTTCTGGAAGGTGGTGCCCTTGATCTCCTCATCGGGGTGGGCCTTGTTGAACGCATTGAGCGCGTTCGTCCTGACGCCTTCCTGAGGCTGGCCGCTGAGGTACCAGTACGAGGCTCCGGCACCGCTCTTGCTGGGACCGGACGAGCCGCAGGCCGACAGCGCCGCGGAGGCGGGTACAACGGCTGCCAGCCCGAGGAAGGTACGCCGAGAGAGGGGGATCGCCATGTTTGGTCTCCGCACTCGAGAGCCACCGGCTACTCGTGAGTCGTAGTGAAAGCCTTTCGAAAAAGCCTTCTTCGAGCCTGCGCATGGAGCTTGTTCGAGCAAATTAAGTTTCGAACTGATGCCCTGTCAAGGCATACGCGGCACCATTGTTGGGCGGCATTCACCTGCGTAGTATCGGGCGAGCGCTACTCGCGAAAGGCCTCGGCAAAGACCGAAACATTTCGAATATTGAGGTCACAGATCGCGGAAGGAGGGACCATGCGGTGACTGCGGCTGATTCACTGCCAATGACACGCCAGGTCAGGCTGCGCCGAAACGACCCGGTGGTGTCCAGCCCGGACCGGGCCGATGCCCTCCTGACCGAAAGAGGGTCGGCGGGGACGATCGCGCCTCTCGGCCGCCGCCCGGTCGGCAACCACCCGAAGCGCGTGCCCGAAAGCGGCGCCGCGCAGGCAAATTGTGGGCAAGAGGCCCCCATCGACGGCGTGTTCGCCGGACCCAGGGGCGTTCTGTCGGCAGAGACAACACAGGGTCCTGACGGGTGTACGGGACGGCGTACTCACCGATCGGGACACGTTCACCGGACGGGATCCCTCGCGGACCGTCGAACACCACGAAGTCGAGGGGCTCTTGGGCCCCTCCTCGGACAGGCCACCTGCCGCGTCGCCGTACGGTTGACCGATTCCACCCGTGTTGCCGGCCACAATCGACGGCTCACCACACCGGTGGACGTACAACTGGGAGGAACTGATGCCACCGAACGCCAGACGCACCACCCTGGCGGATATCGCCCGAGCGGCCGGCGTCTCCGTCGCAACGGTGTCCAAGGTGGTCAACGGCCGCGGTGACGTGGCGCCGCAAACCCGCGCCCGCGTGCAGGAACTGTTGCATCAGCACGACTACCTCGCGCCCGTGTTCCGCCACACCGAGGCGAAAGCAAGTCCAGTCATCGAAGTGCAGTTCCAGGGCAGCCTCAAGCCGTACGTGGCCGAGGCCCTCGAAGGCATCGTCGACTCCGCCGCCGCAGCAGGGGCCTCGGTGGCCATCAGCAAAGCGTCCCGCGCCCCGCACTGGGCCCGGGACCTGGTCTCAGCCGGGCGCCGCGCCCTCATCGCGGTCACCAGCGTGTACACCGCCGCGCACCTCAAGGAGTTGGCCCGGGCCGGACTGCCGCTGGTCGTACTCGACCCTCTGCACCTGCCGGACAGCCGGGTCAACAGCGTCGGCGCGACCAACTTCGCCGGCGGCCTGGCCGCGACCCAGCACCTGCTCTCCCTCGGCCACCGCCGCGTCGCCTATCTCGGCGGACCGGCCATGGCCGTGTGCAACCAGGCACGCATGCACGGCTACCGCGCCGCCATGGAGGCGACAGGAACGCCGGTCCCCGCCGCCTACGTCCGGCCCGGAGAATTCTCGTACCGCAACGGCCTGCTCGGCGCCGCGGCGCTGTTGGATCTGGAAGAGCCACCGACGGCGATCTTCGCTGGCAACGACGAGATCGCCCTCGGCGCCATCGAGACCGCCCGCGCCCGGGGCCTGCGCATCCCCGAAGATCTGAGCGTGGCCGGCTTCGACGACACGCACCTCGCTCAGATGGCCTCACCGCCACTGACCACCGTGCGCCAGCCGCTACGGGAGATGGGCGGTGCCGCCCTGCGCACCGCCCTGCGACTGGCCGACGGCGAGAAGGTCGAGTCCCACCACATCGAACTCGCCACCGAACTCGTGGTACGTGCCTCAACGGCGCCGCCGACAGATCTCAAGCGACCGACCATGTGTTCTGAGTCGTCCGCTTGACCAGGTCCTCTTCACCCGGCGGAACATCCTCTCCTGGAAGACAGTGCGTTTCGGCTCCCTGACCAGCTCTCGCTGGACCCACTCCCCCACCAGCTCCTCCCGGCGAGTCTTCTCAGGGCCTCCCTCGCCGGGACGTGGATCGCCTTGCGCACGGCCAGGGAGGCGATGGTGCGGCCGTCCACCACGGGGCCCTGGCAAACCCGCCGGCCTATGACCGCCGAGCGCCTCGGGATCGACGATGACGACGCCCTTGAGCACATCAACTGCGGCTACGGGGGCTCGTATCCGTTGGCCCCGACTATCAGGCGCAGGGCAAAACCGTCCTCGCGGGACCAGACGGGCGGGTCACCCCGGGCCGGGGCGATGTCGATCACCGGGGGACTCCACGGCGGATCCACCTGGATGGTCCTGCCGAGCAGGGCAACGGTGATCACCTCGCCCACCGCAGGCAACGACCAGTTCCGGTAGGACCAGAACGCCACCGCCACCATCGCCCGCATGAACTCGATACTCCACCTCACCCGCACCACGTGACACGGATACAGCCCGGTAGTCTCTGGGCTCGGTCGCCCCCGGGACAGGCTCGTAAATCCGATCGCTTATCAGTCTCTGCCGCCTATGAGCTCGTAACAGGATCACAGGTGAGCCTTCTCGGGGCGTCGCCAGCAGATGAGGCTGCATGCCAGGGAGACGAAAGCATCGTGGAGTTCAAGGCGTCGTTCACCTCGGATGGCGAGGCATTTGAACTGGTGAAGGAGGGCAAAGGCCTGCTCGACGACGTAGCGGAGTTTGCCCAGGCCCTTGATGTCCGGGGCGCCCTTACGGGAGATGACCGGCGTGACCCGGCGTGTGCGCAGTTCACAGCGGACTGCCCGGGAGTCGTACGCCCTATCGCCCAGGACGGACTCGGAGAGAAGGTGGGCGCGGCCCGGACGCCCGGCCACCGGCGGGATGCCGTCGACGAGGGCGAGAGTCCACCCTGATGTCGTTGACGTTCTCCGCGGTCGTGATGACGTGCAGCCGAGTGCCCTTCCCATCGCAGATCGGTTGGTGTTTGCTGCCAGCCTTCCGCCGATCGACCGGCGACGGACCGCTCGTGTCTGCCCCACTTTCGGCGCGGACGTGGGAGCCGTCCACGGGTCCGCCACCGGCTTCGGCCCCGGAGACCGCTCGGCCCAGGGCGGCACGCCCGACCAGGACCGTTCAACGGCAATACAGATGCGACAGGGCTCGGATCCAGACGGATCCGAGCCCTGCATGGCAGTAGCGGGGACAGGATTTGAACCTGCGACCTCTGGGTTATGAGCCCAGCGAGCTACCGAGCTGCTCCACCCCGCGTCGGTAGACCCCACCGTACGCCATCACCACAGACACTCGAGACCACCCTGATGAGCGATGCGGCAGCCCAGACCTCGCCAGGGGGCCGCGAACTTCCCGGCCCGGCCCCGCCCTTGCGTGTGAGACGAGGTCATGATGGCCTACTCGTGTCGGGAGCGTCGGCCATGACCTCGTCGTGCAGGCGGGCACAGATACGGGTGATCAGACGCGAGACGTGCATCTGCGAGAGACCGAGCTGCAGCGCGATGCGGCTCTGCGTCATCTCGCAGAAGAACCGCATGTAGAGGATCTGCCGTTCGCGTTCGGGCAGCGCCCGCAGCAGCGGGCGGAGCGCCTCACGGTTGACGACCCGGTCGAAGCCGGGCTCCGTGCCACCGAGCGTGTCTGCCAGTGAGTGACTGCGCTCGGAGCGGCTGGGAACCGCGTCCAGGGGCAGCGCGGTGAAGCTCTCCAGCGCCTGCTGGCCGAGCCGTACCTCCGCCTCGGTGAGGCCGGTGTGCACAGCGATCTCATGGACGGAGGGTTCACGGCCGTGGAGCGAAACGCACTCCTGGCCGGCGAAGCGGACCCGGCCGCGCAGCTCCTGTACGTTTCGCGGCACGTGCACACCCCACAGGTGGTCCCGGAAGTGCCGCTTCACTTCCCCGAGGATCGTCGGTATGGCAAAACTCGGGAAGGCAGTGCCGAGACTGGGGTCGAAGCGGAACACCGCCTTGACCAGGCCGAGTTGGGCGACCTGTTTGAGGTCCTCGAAGGACTCACCGCGGTGCCGGAAGCGCCGCGCGAGCCGTACGCCCATCGGCATCCAGGCGCACACCACCTCCTGCCGCAGCACGGTCCTCTCCGGACCGTCCGGCAGGGCGGCGATACGGCGGAACACTGCGTCGGTATCCGGGGTGTCGTCGTAGGGGCGTGCGCTTCGTGGCCTCTGCGTGCGTGCGTACGACATGGGCGCGTGACTCCCTCATCGGTGGCGTCGCTCACCGTGGGAGCCGGCGGACCGCAGCGCGCTGGGGAGCAGCGACAGCTGCTCCCACGGGCGTGCCTCCGGTCTGAAGCACCTCGGACGAGTTCCCGGGCAGACCGCCGTCAAACAGGCTCCGCGCCACGCAACTGCGGCCGCCCACGGGACACATGGGCGGCGAACGCAGCGCGCCGGAACGCCTGGCACGCTCTCCAGCGGCTGACCCCACACCGCGTACTCAAGGTGGCCAACGGGCAGCACGGCAGGCACCCTTGACCGATTCGTGTGGGAAGGATGCCGCGTGGTCGCCCCCGCCTCAGCATGATCTAGCGCGGAACCCCGGGCGTTCAGGCCCGGGAGGAAGCGCTTCTCAAGTTAGGGGTGACCTGCACGGGCGCACGGGTCTGCACTGTTGCCCTCAGTCGGGCCGCACCGTCGACGCCAGCCACCCCTTCGCCCGCACCCGGCACGTCACCGCCTTCCTCACCGCGCCCCTCGCCCGCTCCCGCGTCCACCAGGCCGCCACCGTCTCCTGGCTGCGGGTCGACGAGATGACCCGGAAGAGGATTACGCCCGCGACGGGGAAGTGAGTCCGGCGACTGCCGCGCTCCACCTCGACAACGCCGCACATGCGCTCCCCGACTACCTGCCGCCGACGCAGTGGCGCTCTCGAGCGCGCTGCCTGCTCAACGGCTGCGGAGTCAGGACGAGGCCAGGGCGGTGTTTGAGTTCCACGAAGAGGGCTACTCAGCGGAGGCGTCCGACGGCCGTCCTGGACGAAGGCACCGGAGAGTCGAACCCACAGCGTCCGGTGCCGTCCGCCGGGCGCGCATGCCGTCACCGGCGGTCTGCCAGATGAAGGCGCCGCAGCCCCCGGCGCAGCTCCCGCTGTATCGGTTCCGGGAGCGTCTCGTTCGTCGTCGTGGCGACCAGAGCCGCGGCAACGTCCCGGAGCTTGACATTGCAATGCTGCGACACGCCCACCAGCACATCCCATGCCCGCTCGCTGGAGCACGGCGCCAGTGCCATCACCATGCCGCGCGCCTGGTCGATCACCGCACGGCTTGCCAGCGCCTCCTCCAACTGCTTGTTCTTGGCGCGCAGTTCGACGACCTCGGCCAGCAAGACCGCATCCCTCACCGAATCCGCAGCCGCCAACGGCAGATGTTCTTCACGGGGCGTGGTCAGGTGGTGCATGGCGTATACCTCACAACACAGCCCTCACAGCCAAGTCATCGTGTTCAACGAGCGGTCAGCGGCGCACCAGTTGCCTCTCACCGGCTGCGCCAGGCTTGGAGGGCAGGCCGTAGAGCTTGAAGGTCTTCCTCCCGGTCGGCGCACAGCACGTCGTCGGTGCCGATCGAAGGAGCATGCCGCACCAGCGCTCCGACTCAGCCGGCCTTGCGGCCTTCGCTGTCGACGACATCGCGGGCGCGCCGTTCCCGGACGCCGGCTGCGTGGATCAAGGCCGCTGTCTACCTGGACGGCTCATCAGCCGGGGATGAGCCGTGCCCTTGGTCGTCCGCGTGAAGCCGCCGCAGGGCATGCCGTTGCGCCCGGTGCATCGGCCGCGGGAGCGGCTTGCCCTCCCAGGCGGCGACGATGGCTGCGGCCACCTCAGGAAGTTTGGTGTGGCACTGCCGCGAGATGTCGACCAGGAGGTCCCCGGCCGTCCCGTGTCTGCAAGGGGTCAGGATCATCATCATGCCGCGGGCCTGGTCGATGACCGCACAGCCGGCAAGCGCCCGCCTCAACTGATCGCTCTCGGCGCGCAACGCGACGAGATCCTTGCCGGTGGCTGCGTTCCCCCACGTGGCCTCGGCCCGCAACTTCCAATGATCCTCACGTAGCAGGGTTGTGCGATGCATGGCATGTACCTCTCAGCGATTTCGACATGCCCGGCCCGGCTGAAGCCGTCCGGAACACATGACTGCCAGGTCGCTCTGCAGATCACCGGTGGCGTTCGTGGTCCCTGCGATCCTCGCGCGTCCAGCGCGCCCGGTTCTGGCGGCTGTAGCGACGCTCCCGGTGGTTGTCGTAGTCCCGGTAGTTCCCGAAGCCGGAACCGGCGCTACGGCCTCGGATCCCGCCACGATTGTGGCCATAGCGAGTGGAGCCGAAGACCAACACCGCCGCGGCCAGCCACCAGAGGGGGTTGAGGAACCCGAAGCCGAACAAGATCAGGGCGACGATGAGAAGCGCGACGAACACGGCGGGCCTTCCCGGAGGCGGAACAAAACATCACTGCCGGGGGCCGGGGCCTGTTCGAACAGCCTAGTCCTCCCCGGGGGTTGTGGACAGCGGCCCACGTCAGCGTCCACCGCCAGGGCCGGATGGCCACTTGCCCTCTGTCCAGGGGTGCGGTGAGGGCCGGCGTGCGCGCTACGGCCCGAGCCCCGGCAGCGTCGATCACCTCTCGCGCTCCTTCGAGGGCGCACCTCGCGCATCAGTGCCGGTTCCCCGACCCGTTTGCCGACGGACTGCTCCCGCAGCCGGTGTCGCCACGCCCTTCCGGCGCCGCTTCGATGTGCCCTACGCGAGCAGCGTCCCCCCTGCTGCCCGCCGCGTCGCACGCATCCCACCGCAGGTGGCACGCATGTACGTACTGATCGTTCCGGCAGCACTCCCCTTCACCCTGCTCGCCACTGTGATGGGCCCGTCCTGATGGGAGGACCATGTCCTGCCGGCACCGTCGGCCGAGCCGGTCGAGGCTCCGTCTGTCCCGGCGGCCCCTGCCCAGTCCGCAGAACTGCCCCAGGTCGACACCGAGTTCACAAGGGCAGTTGTCGGGCGTTGACTGACGGCACGGCGTAAGGCTATGCCGCTCCCGATCACTCGGGCGCGCAGTATGCCGCCTTTCCTCTTCGCCCGGGCCCCGCAGAAGTCAGAAGATCTCCGCGATCTGGAGACCCGGCAATGATGCGCGCGCCTCGCGGCGTTCGTGGCCCGGACCGTACGGCCCGCGACGGCACGAGCGAGGCCAGGTGACCTCATTCATGGGGGGCGGGCTGTGCAGCGGCCGGGCGTGGAGACCACGGGTACGAGGCGCCCGGAGCACCGTCAGCCCGCCCATACCGTCACGTGGCTGCGAGGAGGATGGCGGTGTAGTGGGCGGTGAAGGCGGCGATGGTCAGGGTGTGGAAGACCTCGTGGAAGCCGAACCAGGCCGGTGAGGGGTCCGGGCGCTTGAGTCCGTAGACGACGGCGCCGGCGGTGTAGAGCAGACCGCCGGCGATGACGAGTACGACTACCGCGGTGCCGCCGGCGTGCGCGAAGTCGGGCAGGTTGAAGACGGCCACCCAGCCCAGCGCGATGTAGCACGGGGTGTACAGCCACCGGGGAGCCCCGATCCACAGGATGCGGAACGCGATCCCGGCCAGCGCGCCCGCCCACACCACCGTCAGCAGCACCCACTGCCGCCCTTCGGGCAGCAGCAGTACCGCCAGCGGGGTGTAGGTGCCGGCGATGATCAGGAAGATGTTCGCGTGGTCCAACCGCCGCAGAACCGCCTCCCCGCGCGGACCCCAGGTGCCGCGGTGGTAGACCGCGCTGGTACCGAACAGCAGACAGGCCGACACCGCGTACACCGAGCAGGCCGCCACTGCCGCGCCCGTGCGCGAAACGGCGATCAGGACGATGCCGCCGGCCAGCGCCAGCGGGAACACGCCGGCATGCAGCCAGCCGCGCATCCGCGGCTTCAGCGCAGCCGCCGCCCGCTCCACCCCGTCTTCCAGCCTGCTGGTGCTCGGCCCGGCGGCCGGCCGGTTGGTCGCGCCAGCAGGCGCAGCAGTCTCGGGGGTAGGCAGGGTGTCGGGCGGGGTGCCGGGGCGGGAGTCGAACTCCGGTCCGTGTTCCGGCGGCTGGGCGTCTTCGGCGGTCATGCGCTCATATTCTTGAATTGGGCTGGAGAGTGGGGTCTGGCGCGTCACCGTGGAGTGCGGGTCAGGCGCCGCCCGGGTGCGGGGTTGCGGTGCGGCGGTATTGGGCGTTGATGCGCTGGGCTTCTTCGAGCTGGTCTTCGAGGATGATGATGCGGCAGGCGGCCTCGATGGGGGTCCCCTGGTCGACAAGTTCCCGGGCGCGTGCGGCGATGCGCAGTTGGTAGCGGGAGTAGCGGCGGTGTCCGCCGGCGGAGCGCAGCGGGGTGACGAGGCGGGCGTCTCCGATGGCGCGGAGGAAGCCCTGGGTGGTGCCGAGCATTTCGGCCGCCCGGCCCATGGTGTAGGCGGGGTAGTCATCATCGTCGAGACGGCGGTACGAGTCGTCTGCTGTCATCTGACCTCTCTGGAACACGTGGAGGGCCCTGGCGCCGTGCGGCGCCAGGGCCCGAAGGAACTGCTACACCATCTGCCGGCCCTGTTACTGCGCCGGCCTTCTGTCACCGCACACCCGGCCGAGATGCTGCCGGGAATGCTGGGATCGCGGTTGCTTGACCGGAGACCACCTCACTATCGATGTCCTGCGGTACCCGGACTCACATACCGTCCGGGCGATCCTGATGGCGTCCCATTCCTCCGTTTCTCCCTCTGGGATCAATCACTTACTAAAGGGGACCGCGTACTGCTGGTGATGCGACCTGCTCAGCGGCCTGTGACAGCGCCGCTCTTCGGCAGCCAGCCCCGTTCGCCTGTCCTGCGTCTGCTCTGGCTTGGAACCCCACTGCCGAACCTCCCGGTGCGCGCGTCCGCAGCCGACGCCTTCACCGAGGTACCGCTCACTGGCTTCACTGCTGGTGGGTACTGCTCACGGCGGCCCCTGATCACTGCGGGCCACCCGGTCCGGTCGTCAGTCCCGTCACCGTCCTGAAACCCTGGCTCCGGAACTCCACCACCGCACCGTCCTGCGCATTGCAACTACGTACCGCTGCCCGGCAGTTCGTGTCTGCCGGGCCCTGATGTCTCTCTGGGCTACGAGAGAAACCATAGCCAGATCCACCACTGAATGTCTACTCCAGCCAGAACAGATTTCCTTGAGCTCCATGGCGAGATTCACAGGCCGTCCCGGCAAGACCGCGGTAGCGGGATCTGCGCGGGCCGCAGCGGCCGGTTCCCTGGGAGATGGCGCCTTCGCCCCGCCCAGATCTTGTAGCGGTCCATTAGGAATCGGTCTGCTGCCCGGCGCGGACCGCCTGGACGGCTTCGTGCTCGGCACGGTGGCGCAGGGTGATGTCAGCGACTTGCGGTGGCCCCGCTTGGACGTCGCGCACCTGGTGGGAGACGGAACCTCAAGACCGATACAGGCTCTGTCCGATCTGGGTGGGTCCACTGCTGGCCCAGGCCAGCGTGTCCTCCCCCAGCACCGCCGCCTCCTCGCCCCGGGCAGGCGCTGTGCGGGATCCTGTTCGTGCTGCACACCGGGAGGCCGACAGCAGTACGCGGTTCAGCCGGGGACTCCAGGCGAATGCTCTGCTGACTTCCGTGGCGGCTGCTCTGCCTCGCGCGGTAGCGGTACAGGAAGACCGGGACTGGGGCGGCCCTCCGGGAGTCTGCCGTCGCGCACAGCCGGCAGCCACCGTCTGTCCCGTGCGCGCTCACCATCGGGGCCGCGATCACGCTGCCGACCCGACGGCTTACCCGCCGCACGAACCGCCCCTTGGATTGCCGCGATGGCGCCCATGGCTACGTGACCGCTCGGCCGTCAGGTGTCGTACGCGCCGTTCCGCGGAGCCGAGAAGCCCAACCGATCCGGATAGAGCTCAGCCCAGTCGTGCTCGCCGTCCTCGTCCTCGGCATGGCACTCCGTGATGAGGCCGAAGACCACACCATCCACGGTGACCTGGAACGGCCGGATCGCGATGTCGCACCACTCACGCTCTGGGAAGCCGGCGAGGACTGCGGCCAGCCGGGCTTCCGCGCGGGCGAGCACGGAGCGCTTGGTCGTCGTCGACGGCGGGGCAGGACCCGAGATTCCTGTCACCGTCCTGGTCGGACTGCCCAACCGCCAACGGCTTCACCGTCGGCAGGTTCATCGCCGCCCGGGATGCCGCTCGGCGATTGGCTCGTGCCTGACGCATCATCAGCGCCTTGTGCGACCAGGACCGCTTCTACGGCGGGGACGGGGCCGTCGGCGTCGATACCGGCGTTGTCCTCCTGGCTCAGTTGTGCGTCCGGTCCCCCGTCCTCCGACCAGTCCCGCTGAGACAGCATGCGCGTCGGACTGGGCCGATGGAGACGGGTTCCCGCGTCACACCGTATCGGCGCCCCCCGACTCGGCCGGTCAGTCCGCCCAGACGCGTCGTGCGTAGTCGACGAAGTTCCGGCCCATGATCTTCTCGATCCGCTCGGTGGAGAATCCGCGCCGCTCCAGCAGGCGGATCAGTTCCCGGAACTGGTCCACGCCTCGCAGGTCGACCACGAAGGGGAAGGTGTCCGCGCGCTCCCCGGCGGCGGAGACCCCGGCCTGCTGCCGCCGGGTCACGTGCTCGGCCAGGTGGGCCCGGTAGGCGTCGAGGTCGTCGATGGCGGTGACCGGTCCGTCGGTGCCGATGCCGACGTGGTCCTCCCCGCAGACGTTCACGGCGTGCACGACGTGCTCGACGACGTCGGCGGCGCGTGCGTGGCCGGTGGGGCTCAGAAACGGCATGAAGTAGATGCCGACGAACCCGCCCCGGGAGGCGACCAGCCGCAGTTCCTCGTCGGTCTTGTTGCGCGGCAGGTCGGTCAGTGCCCGGCATCCCGTGTGGTTGATCGAGACGGGCCCGCGGGAGTGGCGCGCGGCCTCCAGGCAGGTGCGTTCGCCGCTGTGCGAGAGATCGACCATGAGGTGGCGGTCGTTGAGGGCGTCGATCACCTCTCGCCCGAAGTCGGTCAGTGCGGTGTCGGCGGACGCCATCGAACCGCCGCCGAGGTGGTTGGCCTGGTTGTACGTCAACTGCACCACTCGCACGCCGCGTTCGGCGAAGACGGCGATGCGGTCGGCGTCGTCGCCGACGGCTTCGGCGTTCTGAAAGCCGTAGATCACGCCGACGCGGCCGTCCCGTGCCGCGGTCTCGATGTCGGCGACGGAGGTGACCTTGAGCAGCTCGTCGGGGTGCCGGGCGAGGATGCCGTCCCAGACGTCGATCTCGTGCAGGGTGTGCTCGTAGGGCGGGAGGTCGCCCATGACGTAGCCCAGGGTGATGTTGACGGCGGTCAGGCCGGAAGCCCGTGCCTCGGAGAGCGTGCGGGCGTCAACGGTGAACTGTTCGCTGGTCGCGTTGAGTTCGCTCGCCGCCGCCTGCGAGCGCGGGTCGTTGGGGTTGTCGAGCTGCCCCAGCGCGTTGATGATCATCGGCGTGCCGGTCATCGGTTCTCCCGGGGGCGGTCGGCGGTGGGGGCGGAGCGGTGGAAGCGCCGGCCCCGCTTGACGGTCAGGGTGATGGTGCGCAGGTGGTCGATGTCGGCCAGCGGGTCGCGGGCGAAGACCGCGAGGTCGGCGAGTTTGCCCGGTTCGACGCTGCCGGTCAGGTCGCCCACTCCGGCACTGCGGGCACCGATCAGAGTGGCGGACCTGAGGACGTCGCGCTCGGGGATGCCGCATTGCCGTACCAGGAAGGCGAGTTCCTCATAGAGGGCGGGGAAGGGCTCCTCGGGCGGGGTCTCGTAGTCGGCGCCGGTGGCGATCTCGACTCCGGCCCGGTGCGCCTGTGTCGTCAGGGCGATCGCCAACTCGTTGTTGCGGGCGGCCCGTTCGGCGGTCTCGGGGTCGTCGCCGGCGAACTCGCGGGAGGCGTACAGTCCGGCGGTCGCGTCCAGGACGATGCCCCGCTCCCGCATCCGGGCGAAGAGCTTCTCCAGCCGCTCGTCCTCCCCGGTGACCAGGGCGGCGTGATCGACGGGCGGCTTGTCCCGGTACGAGGTCAGCGGCTCGGTCGCCGCCTCGTGGGCGAGGAGGGTCACGTGCGAGACGGCGTCCACGCCCGCCTCCACGACCTCGCCCGGCGCGGCGGGGAAGACGGCGGCGTGCGCCCAGACCGCGATCCCCTGCCGGTGCGCCTCCGCGGTGATCGCCGCGACGAGCCCCGCGTCGAGGTCGGCGTACACCTTGATGGCGGACGCGTACGTCCCGCGGGCGAGGGCCACCGCGAGCGGCAGGTCGGTCGTGTGCGTGACGGCCTGCATCCAGGGGACCTCGCCGGGCACCGCGCCCTGGCTGACCTGGTGGGTGCGGGGATCGTCGAAGAAGCCGGGGCCTGCCATGAGCGCCGCGTAGTGGATGTCAGGGCCGGCGATCTCGCCGACGCGGGTGGCCCGGGCGAGGTCGCCGATCTGACGGAGGTCGTCGGCCATGTCGCGGATGCCGGTGACACCGCTGTGCACCAGCCTGTCCAGCACGGCCTCGGCGGCCGGGCGGTCGGGCGGGGTGGCGAGGTGCTGATGGGCGTCGAAGAGCCCTGGGGTGACGAAGTGCCCGGTGAGGTCGACGATTTCGGCGCCCTCGGCGAGGGCGTCGGCGTCCTCGTCGGTCACGACCGCGCGGATGAGGGGGCCGTCCACCACGATCGACATCCCGGTGCGGGGCGGGCTGCCCGTCCCGTCGAACAGGGTGACGCCCCGGTAGACCACCGTCGGACCCGTTCCCCGCTCCGGCGGCGCGTACGGCGTGGCCGCCCCGGCACTCTCGCTCGTCATGAACACCGCTCCCTTGTTACGCTGTATGTAACATTGCTCTCGCTAGACGAAACAACCGGTACCCTACATCCGGATCCGGACGGTGCACACGCCGCACCGGGCCGTTCTCGCCCGACGTTCCGGAAGGGTTTCGATGCCGCAAGCGCAGCGCACGGCCGTGGACAAAGCGCTGGACCTCGTCGAGGCGGTCGCCCGCGCCCCCCGCCCGCCCCGGCTGACCGATCTCGCCGAGACGGTCGGACTGCACCGCGCCACCGCCTACCGGATCCTGGTGGACCTGGTGCGCCGCGGCTGGGTGCTGCGCGCAGACGACCGCTATCTGCCCGGTACGGCCGTACTGCTCCTGTCGGCCCGCGCGGCGCACAACTCGCTGACCACGCTGGCCCGTCCGGTGCTGGAGGACCTGTCCGGGCACACCGGTCTGATGGTCAACCTCCAGGTGCTGGAGCGCACCGGCTCCCGGGTGGTGGACGTCGTGCGGCCCGACCGGCTGGCGATGATCAGCACCCTGCTCGGCGAGACCCTGCCCGTGCACCGCTTCGCCGGACCGCTCGCCCTGGTGGCCGCCCTGCCGCGGGAGGCCCGCACCCCCTATCTCGACGCGGCCGTGGACGCCGGGCATCCGCTCGACGGTGACGCGGGGCTGCTCGCCGACCTCGCACGTGCCGAGGCCGACGGCTTCGCGGCCGAGGACGGGCGCAACGACCAGTTCGTCGCCTCGGTCAGCCGGGCCGTCGTACCCGCCGAGGGAGTGCCCGTGTGCGCGCTCACCGTCGTCGGACCGTCGGCGGAGATCGACGACGACCGCCTCGGACGGCTCCGTTCCGACCTCGCTGCCGCGGTCGACACGCTGGCGGGACTGCTCTCCGGGTCGCACCGGGAGGTCCGGGCGTGAACGACGTCCTCGTCCTCGACCGGGCCGCCACCCTCGCCGCCCTCGACCCGCACCGGCTCATGAGCGCCGTCTCCGATGCCCTCGTCGCCGTGGCCCGCGACCGGGTGTCCGCCCCGGCGCGGACCGCCGCCTTCGCCCCGAACGGGCTGCTCGGCGCTATGCCCGGATACGTCCCCGGCCTCGGCCTCGCGGCGAAACTCGTGTCGGTGTTCCACGACCCCGACCGGCCCGGCCGCAGCAGCCATCGGGGGGTGGTCGTGCTGTTCGACCCCGAGGACGGCAGCCCGATGGCGGTCCTGGACGCCGAGCCGATCACGGCCTGGCGCACCGCCGCTTCCGCCACGCACAGCGCCCTGGCCCTCGCCGGTCCCGGTCCGGTCATGGTGGTCGGCACCGGCGCCCAGGCTCGCGCGCAGGTCTCCCTGCTGGCCGTGGTGCGGCCCGGCGTGCCCGTCACCGTCGCGGGCCGCGACCCCGAGGCGGCCCGCGCGACCGCCGCACTGCACCCCGAGGGTGGGGCGGCGGACATCGAAGGCGCCGTGCGCGAGGCCGCGACGGTGTACTGCTGCACCGGCGCCACCCGTCCGGTCATACGCCGCGCCTGGCTCGCTCCGGGCACCCACGTGAGTTCCGTCGGCGGCTCCCACGGCCCCGAACTGGACGCCGAGACCGTCCAGGACGCCGACCTCTTCACCGAATGGCCCGGCGCCGCCACGACCCCGCCGCCGTCCGGCGCCCACGAGTTGCAGGATCTGCCCACCGAACGCGGGGTCACTCTCCTCGGCTCGGTCCTGGCCGGCGAGGCCCCCGGACGGCGCTCCCCCGAGGCCCTGACCGTCTTCAAGTCCACCGGACACGCGGCCCTCGACGTGGCCGCCGCGCACGTGGTGCACAGGACGGTGACCGGGCGCATTGGGCGGTAGCCCCGGCGCCGGCCTCTTGTCCTGCAACGGTGAGGCAACCTGCCGCGAGCCACGAGGGTTCCGCCATGATCCGGCTGCGTCCGCTTCGATGCCCTGGACTATCGGCGCGTCCGGTTCTCCCAAGTCTCCGCTTGGCCAAGCGACCGCGACCGACACGGTTTCCTGCCCGCCTGGAACTGCATCCACCTATGTGCACGGAGGCGGAGGTGGACCAGGCTGTTCCTGCCAAGGCAATGGGCGTCCCCCGCCGGAAGGGAACCGACGGCCCATGAGCCTGCCCACCGCCAGTCGGCGGTGACCGCCACGGAGGCGACCGGCCTGGTCTCCGAGGCCCTCGTCGTCGACGCCCGCCGGCTGTTCGGAGGGAATCTTCTGCAGCGGCGGCATCTGCTCGGCCGCCGCCGCGAACCTCCTGGCGGGGAACGACTTCGAGGCGGTCACCATGTCCCGCGGGCTGGTCGTGCGGCGCGCGGTGGGCGGCCGCCTCTCGCCCCACTTGAGCAGAGGCGGCGGACGCCGTACGACGGGCCGGGCGCCGGCCCAGCCACAGTGACCGGCCCAGCGTCGTGCGGTGCGGCCGCGTCGCTCAGCTCAGTCAGCGACTTTGCTGCGGTTCTGGTAGGCGAGGTCGTGATACTCCGAGTGCCGCGCGAGGTAGGCCGCGATGAAGGGACAGGTCGCCAGCACCGCCAACTCCCGCTCTCGAGCGTCCTCCAGGACGGCACGCGCCAGGGCCGAACCGAGGCCCCTGCCGTTGTAGGCGGGGTCCACCTCCGTATGGGGATAGACGACCAGCTCATCCGTGCGCAGGTATTCCGCGAGACCCACCCGCCGCCCGTCGATCCGCACCTCGAAGCGCGACTCCTCGGGAACGTCGACGACCTCCACCGTGCTGCTGCCCTGGTCGGTGTGCGGGGACATGGCCATCTCCTGAGGTCGCGCCGGGGAACACCCGAGCGTAGTCGATCATGCGACGGAGTCGGCCGGCAGACGTCTGCCGCGGCGGATGGCGGGCACACGCAGATCCAGAACCCACAGGGAGGACGAAGTGAACGAGTTCCAGACCGACCAGGTACCGACGGCCGGACACACCCCGGACGACGCTCTCACGGGCTACCACGTGCACGCGATGGACGGAGAGGTCGGCAAGATCGGCGCGCATTCCGCGGACCTCGGGCCACACCATGCGGTGGTGCACACCGGTCTCCCGCTGCTGGGCAAGGACGTGGTGATCCCGTCCGAGTCCGTCTCGGGCATCGACCATGCGGCCCGGACCGTACACCTGAGCTGGACCAAGGACCAGGTCAAGGCGGCGCCGGTCTTCGACGAGGAGCAGTACCTCGGCGACCCCCACTACCGCGACCAGCTCGGCGGCACCCAGGGCTCGGGCCACTGACCCGGGCCTGAGCAGCTTCCTCGGCGACTGCGATCGGGTTGCGCCGCGCTCTGCGAGGACAGCTGCGGGGTCCTGCTCGGCGCGTCCGTGCGGTGGCGGCCGAGACGGCCCCTCACTTGCCCTGCGCGGCCGAGCGGGCGCGCCCTCTCCCTCGCGTCCAGGGGGCGTATCCGCGACACTGCCGGCGAACGGCCTGCCGCTGCCCGGGAGCTGGACCACACGCCACACCCACCTCGGCGGCCGGGCTTTCGATATCGCGAGCAGGCAGATCAGTTGAAGGTGCCGCCACCGCAGGGGCACAGATTTCCCCGGGCTCGTATGAGTCCGCCGGACGTCACTCGCGGTCCCGTCGATCGCTCCACGGAAGCAGCCGTCGGCCTGAGGGATTGGGCGGACCGCCCGCACATCCTGTCCGAGACCGCTACGTCCGCGCGAAGAAGGAAGAAGCCGTCGCTGTGGAGGCGCTGGTCCCACTGGAGTGAGAGGCAGTCCCGGCCCGCTCCAGGCTTGCAGCCCTGGAGACAGCACAGGCGGAGTCGGATGCCAACAGGGACTTCGCGGAACGCCGCCCGGATGTCATGGACCGGATCGCGCCAGCTCCCGCCGAACGGATGGTGCTGCCGGAACGGCTTCCCGGTCTGACACCGGCCGAACAGTTCATCGAGAACGCCATCAGCGCCGATGAACTGGACGATGCGCTCACAGCACGCTGATCAGATCGTCCGGGAAGCCCTTTTCACGTCCCGTTCGGGGCTCGGGTTGGGGCGTGCCGCCCTTCGAAGACCTGGGTCCTCCTTCGGATCTTGACGGTTCCCGGATGGCACTCCCTGCTCCTGGGGCTGGGAATGCCCCGACGTCGGGCGCCTGCAGATTCCTGAGGGCGAAGTCCCGGGCCTGTCCGCCGGGCGGGCGAGGCCACAATCCGGTGGCCACCTTCTCCCCAACTCCCCTAGGGTCGCTGGGATGACGCACAACACAGTTGATCCGGCGACGATCACACCGGAGATGGCTGTTCAGATTCGCACGTGGCGATGCGATGAGGACTACTCCTGGCGCGCTGTGGCGCAGGCCGCGTCCGGCCTGTGGGGGTCCGAATGGGGCAGCAATCAGCTCTTCGGAGAGGACCTCTGCGTGGCCGCAGCGACGCTGCTGGGCGAAAACCCCTGCCGGGAACCTTGGAACTGATTCTCGGGTCCTCCTGGTTCAGCGGGCGGACCCGCTGAAGATGCCGGCGATATGAAGTCCGGCTCGGAAGACGGTGGCGGTCTTCTCATAGCGGGTTGCCAGGCCGCGCCAGTTCTTCAAGCGGTTGATGCAGCGTTCGACGGTGTTGCGTCGTTTGTAGGCCTAGCGGTCGAACAAAGGTGGACGTCCTCCTCGGCGGCCTTTGCGCTTGCGGTTGGCGACTTGATCGCTGGGGAATCAACGCCCGGATCCCTCGCCTGCGTAGGTGTTCGTGGATGGCCCGGGACGAGTAGGCCCGGTCCGCCAGGACCACCAGGGGCCGCGCGTGTGGTCGGCCGATCGCTCTGGGCACGCGCAGTGCGGCCATGACGTGCTCGAACGCGGGCGCATCATTCGCCTGACCGGGCGTGAGGACAAAGCACAACGGTCGGCAACGGCTGTCCCCGGCAAGGTGGATCTTCGTCGTCAGCCCACCGCGGGAGCGTCCGATCGCGTGGTGGCCGGACTAGGTGGCCGGGGCCCCCTTTTGCAGGCCCCGGCCGCGTGCTGATGGGCGCGCACGATTGTGGAATCGACCGCGAGGACCCAGGCCAGGTCTCCCTCGGCATCCGCCTGGGCGAGCAGGGCATGCTCCCCGGCCACTGGAACACCGCCGCGGCCGTCGAGGCCCAAGCGGCCGACGCCGCCCGCGCCCTCGCCCGCACGTCAGGAGAGGCTCATGCCCGTACAAACCGCTGACTTCACCCTCGCCGCCGAGCGCGTCGGACGGGGGAAATACGTCAGCCTCACCACCTACCGCCGCAACGGCCGGGGGGCGCGACACCGGTGGGCTGCCTCGTCCACGACGGGACGATCTATGCACTGACCCCGCCCGACACCGGCAAGGTCAAGCGGATCCGCAACAACGGCCAGGTGACGGTAGCCCCCTGCACCATGAACGGGACCGTCGCCGACGACGCCCCGGTCGCCGATGGCACGGCCAGACTCCTCGACGCGGCTGAAACGCGGCACGTCCAGGAGCTGATGAAGCGCACGTTCTTCCTCTACCGGCTGGTACTTCTGGCCGACCACGTTCTGCGCCGGCCTCGCCCGCTGGTCGGCATCGCGGTGCCCGCCGCCCCGACGCCCGACAGGGAGCTCATCCCCTCCTGATCGGCTTCCTCGCCGCCCCTTACCAGCCACAGTCGGGACGGCAGCGCCCCGTCCTGCGGGCCATCCTCCACCTCACCGAGTCCCTGCCCCTTCCGTCGTGGCACTGCTGGTCGGTGCCGTCGCGAAGGCAATGGGTCACCACGACAAGACCGCCAACCGGCTGGTCACCCAAGCCAAGGAAGCCTGAGTGGGCGGTTCGTGATCCTGATGCCCCGGAAGACTCCAGGCTGGCATACCGCAAGAAGGCAATCGCCGGGTGCGCCTGGGGGTGTCACGGCCACAGAGGTGGATCGCACGCGAGGCAACTGCGCACCACGCCATCACAGGAAGCGAGAGCTGGTCACCGGACCCGAGGACGACAGACTCGTCCGCTCGCCCTGCAGCCAGGTATGGCGGACAGCGGACACGAAGTCGGTGAGCTTCTCGACCGGTTCGGCGGGCGTCGCGCCGTCCCCCTCGTCGGGCGCGGCGTCGGCAGCCAGGATATCCGCGGCGATCTCCTCCTCCGGCCTGCTGTCGGGCGCGCCGCGTTCCGCGACGCCGTTCTCTCCGGCGTGCAGTTGCCCTTCCCAGGGCGCCGTCGCTGACTGGTGCAGCAGGGTGACGCTGTCGGCGGTGACCGCCGGTGGGTCGGTCCAGTTGCTCGCGTGTTCGTGGAGGATCTGGCCCGGCGTCCGTTCGAAGAGCCGGCCGAGGGTCTCCGGGCCCTGCTCGGCGCCGGCGACCTCGTTCAGGTCGTACGCGATGACCACCGTGTCTTCGCGTTCGGGTGCGAAGGGCTTCGCCGGCAGTTCCAGCAGCTGGGCCGCCGCGAGGCCGAGGATGCGGCTGCCCCGGTCGGGCAGCAGGGACACCGACGTGGGACGCGCCCCGGCGGCGCTGAGGACCGCCTTCAGCCTCAGCAGTCCGCGCAGGCACTGGCCGTGGGTGTCCTGCAGCCAGGCGAACCGCCCGGTCATCCCCGCGTCGAACCCATAGGGGGACAGGGTGGTGAGTACGGTGCCGCCGATGACGTACTGCCAGCCCCGCAGATCGGTGGCGTCCAGTGGGCTCACCGGTTCGGCCTCGGCGGCCCTCGCCAGCATTGCGCGCTGACGGGCCTGCGCGGGCAGCCACATCTCGTCCTGCGGATCGGGCAGCCGTGCGTGATGGCGGCGGGCCAGGGCGAGGTCACCGGCCATGACGGCGTTGAAGACCAGCAGATAGCGGTCCGGCCAGTCGACGAGGATGTTCTCGTGCGCGGTGAGTACGCCGACGGCCTCGCGGTGCCGGCCCTCGCGCTCGTATGCCGATACCAGTTCCCGCAGAATCCCGGCGGAGTCCGGCGCCTGCCGCAGCGCCTCGCGCAGAGCGGGTATCGCCAGATAGGGCACGCCGCGCTCGATGCATGCGTACCCGAAGTCGTAGAGCGCGCGGACCTTTCCGGGACCGGCAGTCAGGGCGTCGGCAGCGGTGCGCAGGTCGTCGAAGCCTGCACTCCTGGCGGCCCGGCCGGCCACGAGTGCGAGCTCGTCAAGCGGCAGGTCGTCGGTGCCGTGCCGCAACTGGCGCAGGGCACCGGGCAGGTCACCCTCGTCGAGGGCCTGCCAGGCCTGGAGGAGTTCAGGGGTCTTGGGGCGGCGATTCCTGCGCGAGAACATGACAAGGATCTTCACCGATGATCGCTGTCCCCCTCAACCGCATTACGCGGGCGGGAGGCACGGTCGCCGCACGTCGCACCGCCGGACCCGTCCGGCACGTTCCGGCTTCCCCGAACAGATCAACAACGTGCCGGGCACTCGGCCATGATCCGCTATCCGATGATCTTCGAAGACAGGCCCGCGTGATCTGGCACTCGCAAGCCTTGATCACCTGGGGTCGATCCGGGTCAGGCCTCTTCCGCCGGGCCGTTCACGGGCCACTCCCCCCTCGGACGGGTCATGCTCCCGGGTTCCGTGGCGTCCGGTGAGGCAGGCGGCACGTGGCGGGTGCCGGATCGGAAGGGGGCCAGGCCTCCGCCGTAGGCGACAGCGGGGCGCCGTCCTGCCGCGACGACCTCGTACGGCACGGCGCTCTGCCGAACGGGACCCGCCTGGCCGAACCGCACCCCTTCGGTTCACCCTCTGTCCTCCTTCCCTAACTGGCCGTACACTGTCAACTCGGGGAAATTCAGGCGTGATTGACTGGGGGAGCCGTCATGTCCTGGGACCAGAACGCAAATCCGGACTTCGCTGTTCCACCTATGCCGAGCGCACCGCCGCCCGCTCCGGCGGACCCCTGGCGGGCTTTCGCCGTGGGATTGCTGAACCTCAGCGGCCTGGGGCTGGGCTATGCCGTCGTCCGCCGTTGGGGGTTGACGATCGCGTGCCTGGTGGCCACGGGGATCCTGCTCGTCGTGGCACTGCCCGCCGATCCGAACGGGGTTCCGGGCACCCTGTTCGTCCTGTATCTGATCCTGTTGGCGGCGGCAGCACTGCACGGTGCGCGGCTGGGCCTGCGCACGCGCCTGGCATGGCTGCCGAGCGCGCTGGTCGCGGCGGTGCTCAGCGTCGCGTTGCTGGCCGTACCCGCCGGCGGATACCTGCTGTATGACCAGGCACGTGACGAGGCCACTCAGCAGATGCTCCTGGACCGGCTGGCCACAGCGGACGAGCTGGTGGAGTCGGCCGGGACGCAGGCCTTCGAAGTAGCGCAATCCGACTACCGCAGGGCACTGGCCATCTACCACGGTCTGGCCGCGGACCATCCGACGTCACGGGCTGCCGCCGAGGTGCCGAACCGCCTCAGGACCTACTACACCACCGTCGGCGCCGCGTACGCGGAGAAGAACTACTGCGGGGCTGTGGCGCCGTTGAAGTACCTGCGTACCGTGCCGCGCACGATGGACAAGCAGACGCTCGGATCCCTGTCCAGCTGGCCCGACGACCGGCTGGCGACCTCGCTCTACGAGTGTGGGACGGAGTCGATGAGCGGTGACAGCGCGTCCTGGACCGCACAGTGGGGCGAACTGCTGACGACGTTCCCGAAGTCCGAACAGGCTCAAAAGGTGGGGCCCGCTATCGACACCAAGGTCGGCGAGGCGGTCACGGCCGTGGGCGGCAGCGATCCCTGCGCGGCCGTTGAGCGCCTGGGCTCCCTGTCCACGCAGATTCGCGGCGTGTCGGGCGAGGAGGCCGGACTCACCGATGCCCTCGACCAGGCCGCCGACCGGGCGGAGCGGAACGCGGCGTCAGGGACGTACAACTGCGGTGTGGACCAGTACAAGGACGGCAGTTTCAGCGACGCCGTCACCACCATGGACACGTTCATCAAGGACAACCCCGACAGCCCGAAGCGGAGTCTCGCCCGGAAGGTGGCCATCGCCGCGGAGGTCGCTCAGACGGTCCCGGCGGCCGGCAAGCGTCTGCCGACCACCCGCTCGGGCGGCAGCATCACCGTCACCGTCAAGAACGACAGCCCCGACAAGGTCACCGTCCTGTACACCGGCCCGGTGACCGGGAGCTTCACCCTCAAGGCGTGCGGTGGCTGTTCCACCTATTCCGCACTGGGCAGCCCCCTCGGGCTCGACTCGAAACCGTGCAGCGACAGCGGCAAGAAGTATCCGCAGAAGACCATCCAACTGCCCGCCGGCACCACCTACTTCGTCCACAAGTCCCAGGAAGGGATCGGCAACACCCCGGCCTCGGACACCGCCAAGCTGGAGCCGGGCTACATCTACACCGAGTGCGCCTACACGACGAGTCTCGGCTACTGACCGAGACGAATCGTCGCGGTCAGCCCGCGCCGGCAGAACACCTCATCCACGATCTGGTGCCCTCCGAGTCCAGGACTGTGCTTACGCTCCTCGGGAGCCGTCTCAACGGCGCCAACCTGGCCGGGGCGGGCAGGGATCACGGTCACTGACGGGCTCTGCACGCATGCCGGTGCCAGATTCTGCGCGCTACGACTCCGAACGCCGAGCGAGGAGAACAGGCGGCGGCTGCGAGACGGCGTCAGGAGAGGACTCTCTTACCTGATCGGGCCCGGTACGTCTTCGACAGGACGCCGGCCCGCAGCACCGGAGCGCTGCTCGGCCAGCTCGCCCTGGGCTGTCTCACGCTCGTCGTCCCGGTCAGCGCGCTGCTGGTGTGGACAGATCCGCAGGGGCCGTACTCCGTGGCGGAGCGGCTCATCGACGTATGGCGCACCAGTGCTCAGACATTGCGGCTGAGCGGAGTGGCGGGCGCTCCCCTGCGGACGCCGCCGGCCGCGGTTCTCGGTCTCATCGCCCTGTTGTGCGTGCCGACGGTCGTGGGCGTCATCGCCACGGGTCCGGGCGACCGGCCGGCGGAACTGCGCCGGGGCGACTCCACCGTGCTCGAACACGGTCACGCCGTCGTGCTCGGCCGGTCCGATCAGGTCTTCACCGTGGCGGCCGAGTTGTCCGCGGCTTCATCCTGCCGCGCCTTCCCCTGCTTCGCCTACAACTTCTCAACTCAGCCCTGCCGTCCGGGACTTCTCTCGTCGCACCTCTTGACGGCTTTGGCCTAGACCTTTAGGTTCACCAGCCAGCAGGCCCTCCACGCATGCATTCTCTGCACACATACGTGAACGCCCGTGTCCCCTCTCACCGCCTTCACGCCAGCGGCGTCCACCCCCCACCTCAGGACGAAAGGCTCCTCACTATGCAACGCCTCGCCCTGCGCTGCGCTCTCGCCCTCTCGCTCGGCCTCACCGCCGTAGGCACGCTTGCGGCTCCCCCCGCCTCTGCCGCCACTGGCATGATCACCGGCCTGGCCGGCAAGTGCCTCGACGTGGCCGGCGCGAGTTCGGCCGACGGCACGGCCATACAGCTCCACGACTGCAACGCCACCGCCGCCCAGCAGTGGACGGTCGGTTCCGACGGCACCATCCGGGCCCTCGGCAAGTGCCTCGACATCACCGGCAGTTCGACGGCCAACGGCGCCCAGCTCCAGCTCTGGACGTGCAGTGGCGGCGCCAACCAGAAGTGGACGGTCAGCGCCGCGCGCGACATCGTCAACCCCGCCGCCAACAAGTGCCTGGACGTCACAGGCAACTCCTCCGCCAACGGCACCCGCACCCAGATCTGGACCTGCACCGGCGCCGCCAACCAGAAGTGGAGCGCGCCCGCGGCCGACGGCGGCACGACTCCGCCCGGCTCCGCGCCGATGGCCGTGGCGCCGTACCTCTACAACGGCTGGGGCGATCCACCCAGCCCGACGACCGTCATGAACGCGACCGGCGTGAAGTGGTTCACCCTGGCGTTCGTCCTCAGCAACGGATACTGCAATCCGCAATGGGACGGAGGCCGGGCGCTGACAGGCGGAGTCGACCAGCAGACCATCACCACCGTGCGCGCCAACGGAGGCGATGTCATCCCGTCCTTCGGCGGCTACAGCGGCAACAAGCTGGAGAGCTCCTGCTCCAGCACCGGCGAGCTGGCGACGGCGTACCAGAAGGTCATCAGCGCCTACTCGCTCAAAGCGATAGACATCGACCTCGAGGCCGACGCGTACAGCAACGCGACCGTGCAGCAACGGACCGTGGACGCACTCAAGACCATCAAGGCCAACAACCCGGGCACCAAGGTGTACGTCACCATCGGCACCGCGCAGAGCGGTCCCGACACGAGTCTGATCAACCGGGCCGCGTCCTCCGGGCTGGCCGTGGACGCCTGGACGATCATGCCGTTCGACTTCGGCGGCGCGGGCCAGAACATGGGAACGCTCACCCAGCGAGCGGCCGAGGGGCTGAAGAACGCGCTGAAGAACGCGTACGGCTACAGCGACGACGCCGCCTACCGGCACATGGGCATCTCGTCGATGAACGGCATCACCGACGACCACGAGACCGTCACCCCCGCCGACTTCCAGACCATCCTCAGCTACGCGCAAGCCCATCACCTGGCGCGGTTGACGTTCTGGTCCGCGAACCGTGACCGACCCTGCCCGGGTGCCTACCCGAACGACGACACCTGCTCGGGCGTGAGCCAGAGCAACTGGCAGTTCACCAGCATCTTCGCCCGGTACACCGGCTGACGTGCGCGCTCCGCACCCGCACCCCGACTCCCCTCACCACAGCAATATCCGCGCTCCGGCAGAGAAGACCGACCGGCCCGCCATCCCCTCCCGAGAGCGGTCATGGCAGCGGCTGCCACCGGATGAACGGCAACCGGACATCGGCGAACCGTCCGACTACGGCAGCCGTCGCCTGCCTGAGCAACTACCCGTAGACCACATGGAAAGGATCGACCAACAGATGAGCACCGTCAGATCCGGCCCCACCCGCGCTGTCCTGCGGATCCTGCTCCTGCTGGCCACGCTGCTGGGCCTCGCGGCCGTCCCACCCGTCGCGCAGGCGAGCACCACCGCCACCCCGTTCAAAGTCCTCGCCCTCTACAGCGGCACCTACGACGCCGCGCACATCGACTTCGGCAAGGAGGCGAACGCCTGGTTCCCCCAGCAGGCAACCGCCAACGGCTTCACCTACACGGCCAGCACCAACTGGGACCTGCTCGCCAACGGCGGGGTCAACGCCTACCAAGTCGTCCTGTTCCTGGATGATCTCCCGCAGACGTCCGCCCAACGCTCCGGCTTCGAGGCGTACATGCGGGGAGGAGGCGGCTTCATGGGCTTCCACGTCTCGGCGTTCACGACCAACGCGGCAAGCTGGTCCTGGTACCACAACACGTTCCTCGGCTCGGGCAACTTCGCATCCAACACCTGGGGCCCGACCGCGGTGACCCTGAAGGTGGAGGACCGCACCAGCCCGGCCACCGTGAACCTGCCGGCCACGTTCACCTCGTCGGTCAGCGAGTGGTACAGCTGGTCCAAGGATCTGCGGCAGAACCCGGACATCAAGATCCTGGCATCGATCGACCCGAGCAGCTTCCCGGTCGGCACCGACCCGAACCAGTCCTGGTACAGCGGCTATTACCCGATCCTGTGGACCAACACGAAGTACAGGATGCTGTACGCGAACTTCGGCCACAACGCGATGAACTACACGACCAACACACGGCTGTCGTCGACGTTCGCGAGCGCGACCCAGAACCGGTTCCTGCTGGACGGGCTCAAGTGGCTGGGCGGCGACACCACGACCCCACCGACCGGCGACCAGATCTCCGAGACCGCCTGGTACACCGTGCAGAACGGCGGCAACGGCGCATGCGTGGACGCCCGTTCGGCGGCCACCACGAACGGGACGGTGATCCAGCAGTACACCTGCAACGGCACGACCGCGCAGCAGTACCGGTTCCGGAGCACCGACAGCGGATACACGCAGATCACCGCCCGCGGCAACCCCGCGCAGGTGATCGACGTGACCGGCCGCTCGACGGCGGACAACGCGCCGTTGCAGCTGTGGGCCTACTCCGGCGGCACGAATCAACAGTGGCAGCCGGTACGTGAGACGAGCGGGCGCTACCACTTCGTCGCCCGGCACAGCGGCAAGTGTCTGACGGCCGCCACAGCGGCGACGAACAGTGCCCAGCTCACCCAGCGAACCTGCGACGGTTCGGCCGCGCAGGCCTTCCAGCTCGCCGTGCAGTCCTGAGCCACTGCACGGCGACACAAGGGCACCTCGCGTGCAGCCGCGCTCCGCTGCGAGGCTGCGGGTGAGTTCCCCCATTCGCCGCCATCGCCGCGAGCCTCACCACCTGCCGCAGCGGGTCAAGCCACAGCAGATGCGGTCCATGCTCCCTTCCGGTGATACCCCCGCTGGTTCAACGAGCAGAAGAAGACACCGAATGCCGCGCCGACGAGCAGCTCCAGGCAAGGTGCAGGGCGAGCCGTGCGAGTTCCCTGGGATTCCGCAGGTCGGCGGTGGGCGGCCGTAGCCGGTGGTAGTCGCGGTTGTCATGCGGCGGCCGGTCGCCCTCCTTCGGCCGGCATATCCATCACCGGCGCAACATCGTCGAGTGCTGCTAAAACCGGCTCAAGGGCTTTGGGTCTCGCCACCCGATACGAAAGGACCGCCACCTCGTACGAAGCGGCGATCAGCCTGCCATCGTTCCTGGCGACCTGCGAGGCAGGCACAGCACAGCTGGTGTTCCGAGTAACACCGCAGCGGCGCTATCATCCGATATGAATCCTTTAGGGCTAATGCCCCGAAAGGGAATGAAGATCCTTCGGAGCCGCCCATGTCCCGCAAGGGTCCCGCATACGACGGCGACGAACTGCTGGCCAGACTCAGCTCGCTCACGTCCCGGGCACGTGAGCACGCGCAGCTGCAGCGTTCCCAGGTCGAGCTGGCCATTGCCCTGCAGCGCGGCATGCTGCCCGCCCAGATGCCCACAGCACCCCGCTACCACCTGGCTGTGCGCTACGTACCGGCCCACCACGGCCTCAACGTGGGCGGAGACTGGTACGACGCCTTTCACCTGCCGGACGGCCGGATAGGACTGTCCATCGGTGACGTCCAGGGCCACAACATCGAGGCCGCCGCCTTCATGGGGCAGGTACGCGTCGGCTTGCGCGCGCTCGCCTCCGTGACAAGTGAGCCCGGTGAACTCCTCGCGCTGACGAATGACCTTCTGCTGTCGCTCGGCTCCGATCTGTTCGCCACCTGCACCTTCCTGCGCCTTGACCCCTCCACCAGCGTGCTGGAGAGCGCCCGGGCCGGGCATATTCCCTGCGTCTGGGCAACGGCGGACGGAAAGTCCGGCGTGGGCAGCGACGAAGGCGGACCACCGCTGGGTGTCCAGGCCGGCACGACCTACCCCGTCACCCGTTACCGGCTCACCACAGGCGGCGTGTTCGTCCTGCTCACGGACGGCGTGGTGGAGGGGCCGTCCATGGAGATCGACCAAGGCCTGGACCAGGTCGTACGACTCGCCGGGATCGCCGCCGTAGCGGGCATGGACGCCAGCTCGCTCGCCGCCGCCGTGATCCGGGGCGCGGACCAGGTGGGACACGAGGACGACGCCGCCGTACTGGTCCTCGGCTACGAAGGAGCCGAACCTCAGCGGTAGGGCGGCACGCCGCCGCTCCCGCCTCGCCGGAACGGCGGCCTCGGTGTCTGATGGCTTGTGTGGCGGGTACCGAGAATCTGCGCCCGACCGGCGTCTACGCCCTCCAGACACTGGCCGTGGCCGGCTGCTACTACGCCGCGGGACGACTCGGACTCCTGCGGAATCTGACCGTCGAGGGGGCAGTGTTCACCCCCATCTGGCCGCCGACCGGTATCGCCGTGGCCGCTCTGCTCATCCTCGGGCTGCGCGTCTGGCCCGGCATCGCGCTCGGTTCCCTGCTCGTCATCGTGCACCTCACCTCCCTGCGGCCCGAGGTGCTCAGCAATCTGGCGGGCAACACGGCCGCGCCCATCTGTGCGTACCTCATGCTGCGTGCGGTGGGCTTCCGTACCGACCTGAGCCGACTGCGAGACGGCCTGGCCCTGGTGTTCCTCGGAGCCCTGACCGGCATGCTGATCAGCGCCACGGTGGGCGTCGGCACGCTCGTGATCACGGACCGGCTCCACAGCCACGACTTCTGGGCCGTGTGGCTGGCGTGGTGGGTGGGCGACGCAATGGGGGTCTTGATCGTCACTCCCCTCCTGCTGGTGCTCCACGCCGCACGGTGGCCCCCACACCTGTCCCGATGGCAGGAGGCCACCGGACTCACCCTCATCACCTGCGGCACCGTAGTGCTGGTCACCCACAGCAGCCTCAGCGTGCTGTTCCTCATCTACCCCCTGCTGATCTGGACGGCCCTGCGCTTCCAACTGGCCGGCAGCATGCTCTGCGCGCTCTTCACGTCCATCGTGGCCACCGTCGCCGCCACGGAAGGGGCCGGCCCCTTCGACGGTCTGGACCACATCGAGGTGATGATCAAACTGCAGGCGTTCAACGGCACCATGGCCCTGACCGCACTGCTGCTCTCCGCCGTGATCACCGAGCAGCGCAACACCCGGCTCTCGGTGGAACGGGCCTGCCAGGAACTGGTCGAGGTACTCGAACACCTCACCGCGGGGAATGCGCCACCGGGCGGGCCGATTCGACCGACCGGGGAAGCGGAGGACGGGCCCCGGCAGCAGAAGACAGGGCGCTGAGCATCACCTCCATGCCGAGCCACGACGGCCGGCCATGTCACTCGGGCGGGCGTACGCGGCCCCGACCAGATGCGTCGGTGTGCCGCAGCACACTGGACTCCCCGATACCCGGCAGAGACAGCCGGCCGCAAGGGTCATACGGACGGCGAAGGCCACCGTCAAGCACTTCAAGCGCTGCCCTGCGTACCCGCGGAGCTGATCTCCTGGCCGTCGGGCCCGGGCCGCGTCGCGGTGCCCGGGCCCGACGGCGTAGACAGGCAGGGAAGCCGCAGTCACACACACGCAGCGTGCACAGCTTCACGAACGCCGACACCGCCAAGGCAGCGAGCGGACACCACCGTTGTCGGTGCCGTCTGCGATGATCTCGCGTGGTCCAGGGACACCACGATGGGGAGGGTTGATGTCAATCGGCTTCAAGACGTCATGGCTCGCGGTGCGCGACGCCGGGCCGGAAGAGGTGGCCGATGCCCTCGACCTGCGGCACCGACAACGCATCGACTGGGAGACCGGCACCGAACTCGCCTACCGGCAAGGTGTCTTCGTGGCCAGACCTGTCCCGGAGTGGACACTCGCCCACGGCAGGATCCATCTCACGCACAAGACCGACCCCACGCGCCCGGACTTCCCCACCTGGCTGCGGACGCTGGCCGCGCGCATCGGGGACCTCCAGTACTTCGCCACCGACCGCGTCAGCGAGTGCCACGCCTGGGCCCGGGTCGAATCCGGTGAACTGACCCGCGCCTACTGCTACATCGGCATGATCGGTGACGTTCCCCTGCGCCGCGGAGAACCCACTGCCGTCGAAAGGGAGCTCGGCGTCGGGCTGGTCGGGTGCGACGAGATCCGGCAGGACTGGGGAGACGCCGAATGGGACGCCTGGCACGACGCCATGCCCACGGAACAGCACGTGATGCGCATCGCCGCCGACTGGAGCGTCTGCCCGCCACTGATCAGGGACGACTCCGTCACCGCCCCCGGCATACACGGCTTCCCACCAGGCGTCGAGCCAACCGCGACCGGATAGAGGCCGTCATCGTGGCCTACGAGAGCGGACTGGTTCGCCCTGCCGGATGACACGGTCAGGCACCCGGGACGACTCCCGACGACACCATCAAATTCTGGCTTCTGGACATGGCGATCACGCGCGAGTTCCTCGCAGCCCCCGGCTCACCGGCGCCATCGCGCCCGGCTCCCCCACCCTCGCCCAGGCCATGACCGCCGGTCTGGACCGTCACTGGGCCGACGTCGTGGTGGAACCCGGATCCGGCACCGGCGCGATCACCGGAACTATCCTGCGGCAGCTGGCCCCGGGAACGCGCCTGATCGCCGGTTGAGCTCAACCCGGCCTTCGCCTCCCCGGCTCACGGGCCGGTACGCCGATAACAGCCCCGCCGAGGTCGTCCAGGGCAGCACCGAGGACCTGGCACCTGATCTTCCCGGCCGATGGCCGACAGCCCGCTCGCACCACTCACGACACTGCCCACGGCACTGCCCACGACACCGGCCCCATCCATCGACCTGGAACCGAACCCGAGGGCGGCATTCAGCTGTTCAGGCATAGGGCCGGTGATCCCCTGGGAGCTGTGGACCGTCATGTCGCCGCTCTCCGGGGAGGTCGCGGATGCCCTCGGTCGTCGGACTGCTGGAACAACATGCACTCGCTGCAGGCCGACGAATGGCTGAGCTGCCGACATTTCTGCGACCCAGCCCCCTCAAGCGTTCCCGGAACTCCCCACCACACGTTGCTGCCTCCCACACGACCCCCGGATCCGCAAGCCCTCCGCCTCCTCTTGTCGATCGCTTGCCGAGTGTGCGGATACTCGGCAAGCGATCCAACGTGCCGCCTTCCGAACCGTTCCTCCAAACCCAGCGGAGCTCCCCCTTGGCAGACCGCGCCATACGCCGACGCCGTCAGGCTTTGTTCCTCTTGTTCCTTCTTCCCGGTATCGCCATGTCGTCCTGGGTCACGCGCACCCCCGATGTCCGCGATCAACTGAGCCTCTCCACCGGACAGATGGGGCTGGTCCTGTTCGGTGTGTCCGTCGGTTCCATGATCGGCATCCTGTGTTCCGGCCGTTTCGTGTCCCGATTCGGCACCCGACCGGTCATGGCGCTCGGCACTCTCCTGATCATCGCCGGCACGGTCGTCATCGGTGTGGGCAGCGCCGTGCCGTCGGCGCCCCTCGTCACCGCAGGACTGTGCCTGTTCGGCGCAGGCATGGGCGGTGGCGAAGTGGCGGTCAATGTCGACGGCGCCGACGTGGAGCGCATCACCGGGACCGCGGTGCTGCCCACGCTGCACGGCTGCTTCAGCCTGGGCACGGTGGTCGGGGGTTCGGTCGGAATGGCGGCCACCGCCGCTGCGTTTCCCGTCCACTGGCATCTGACGGTGGTCGCCCTGATCGCCACAGGGATTCTGGTCCACGCCCTGCGTGCCGTTCCCACCGGTATCGGCATCAGCGCCGCGCCATCGACGCCGGGTCCGGGGCCGAGTCCGGGTTCAGGTCCGCCGCGGCGATCCGAGCCGCAGGTGTGGAAGGACCGGCAGCTGCTGCTGATCGGCGCCATCGTGCTGGCCATGGCGCTGGCCGAGGGCGCCGCCAACGACTGGCTGCCGCTGCTCATGGTCGACGGCCACGGCCTCGACGCCGCGATGGGCTCGCTCGTCTTCGTGGGGTTCGCGGCGGCGATGACCCTGGGACGCTTCAGCGGCAGCTTCTTCCTCCGCCGTTTCGGGCGAGCCGCTGTCGTGCGTGCGAGCGCCGTCTCCGGTGCCGTAGGGCTCCTCCTGGTCATCTTCTCCGACAACGCGGTCGTAGCGGCAACAGCCGTACTCTTCTGGGGTCTCGGGGCGTCCCTCGGTTTCCCGGTGGCCCTCTCCGCGGCGGGCGACTCAGGTCCCGACCAGACCGCCCGCGTCTCACTGGTCGCCGTCATCGGCTACATCGCCTTCCTCGTGGGGCCGCCCGTCCTCGGGTTCCTGGGCGACCACTACGGGCTGCGCTCGGCCATGGTGGTGGTTCTGGTGTTCGTGGCCGCCGCCATCCTCATCGCTCCGGCCGCCGACACCCGTGACCGCACCGCCGCCGCGGTGGACGTGGCCCAGCGCACGCAACCCGGCACACATCCCGCAGGACAACACCAAGGAGAGCGCTCGTGAGCCCCAGGTAGCGTCCGGCACGATCGGCGTCCTCCTCCCCCGCGGCATTCCCCACGCCGAAGTCATCGCCTTCGCGCAGGAAGCGGACGACTACGGCTTCGACGAACTGTGGGTCGTCGAAGAGTGATCCGGGGGAACTCAGACCACAGCCGCCGCCTGCCACACCGCGCCGACTCCCCTACCCGCCCTAAGGGCGAGCGTCCCGAATTCAGCATCCATCCAGCCACAGAGGGCCACATGCAGCAGAACCCTTGCCACAGCAAGGAGGGCTCACGTTCGCGCAGTTAAGAAGCGATGAACCCAAGGCTATCGACTGAGTCCGGCGACCGACGGTGGGGGACCCGACGTCACTCGCCGTCGGCTACAGCCCGCCGGAGCCGGCTCATCCGGCCGTCTCGTTGAGGTAACCGCCCCGTTCCTCCTGGGTCAGGTCCCGGGTGATGCCTTCCCGGGAACGCCGCAGCACTTCATCGATCGGTTCGCAGGGGCGGCATGTCCAGACGCGTACGGTGCCGTCGTCGTGTGAGCTGACAAACCGGTTTCCGGGCAGGAAGTTCGTGTTCTCGACGGACGCGCCGAATCCGTGGAGGACCACAGGCGGGCTGCTGCCGGTGGTCTCCCAGATCCGGGTGGTCGCGTCGTTGCCGGTGGTCGCCACCCGGCGGCTGTCGGAGCTGAAGGCCACGCTCCACACCACCCCCTGATGCCCGTTCAGCACGCGCGGTCCGCCGGGCCTGGTGAGATCCCACAGCCTGGCCGTTCCGTCGTTGCCGCCGCTGACGAGGTGCCGTCCGTCCGGGCTGAACGCCACTGACCACACCAAGCCGTTGTGACCGCGGAGAACCTCCAGCTCCTCGCCGGTGGTGGGGTCCAGGACGTGGATGGTGCCGTCCAGACCGGCCGCGGCCACTCGGTGCCCGTCGGGGCTGTAGGCGACGTACCGAACGTTGTCCTGGCCGGTGTCGACCACCAAGGGCGCGGCGCCTGAAGTGGTGTGCCAGATCCGTACGGTGCCGTCGCTGCCGCCGGTGACCAGTCGGCGTCCGTCGGGGCTGAACTCCGCAGTCCACACCGCGCCGCCGTGGCCGCGCAGCACGACGGGTTTCGTCGCACCGTCCACCGGCCAGATCCGCGTGGTCCCGTCGTCGCCGGTGCCGGCCACCCGGCGGCCGTCCGGGCTGAACGCCACCCCGAGGACCTCGCCGTCGTGACCGCGCAGCACGGTCGGCGGGGCGGTGCTCCCGGTCCGCCAGACGCGCACGGTCCCGTCGGCGCTCGCACTCGCGAGCCGGTGGCCGTCCCGGCTGGGTACCGTCGCCCACACCGGCCCCTCGTGACCGGTCAGGACGCTGTCGCTGCCCGTCGGGGCCGCGTCCCAGATCCGTACGGTGCCGTCCTCGCTGACGCTCACCAGGTGCCGTCCGTCGGGGGCGAACGCGACCGTCATCACGGCACCGCGGTGCCCGCGCAGGATCAGCGGGGCGGCGCGGTGGTGCACGTTCCAGATGCGTACGGTGCCGTCGTTGCCCGTGCTGGCGACCCGGGTGCCGTCTGGGCTGAAGCCGATTCCCTCCGCCGTGCCGTCGTGGCTGCCGAGCACGACGGATTCGGTGGGCGCCGCGGGGTCCCACAGGCGCGCGGTGCCGTCGGTGCTCGCCGTGGCGATGCGCTGTCCGTCGGGGCTGAAGGCGACCGCTTCCACGGAATCGCCGTGCCCGCGCAGCACCACGGTCGTCCGCCGGCTCTCGACGTTCCAGATGCGCACTGTTCCGTCGCCGCCGCTGCTGGCCAGGCGGCGTCCGTCGGGGCTGTACGAGACGCCGAGCGTGCGCCCGTCGTGGCCGCGCAGCACGACCCGTTCGCCTCTTCCCGTGGCGTTCCAGATGCGTACGGTGCCGTCGTCGCCGACGCTGGCGACGCTGCGGCCGTCCGGGCTGAACGTGGCGCTCCACACGCGTGCCGTGTGCCCGCGCAGGGTCACCGGCTTGGCACTGCTGGCCCACGTCCACACCGAGACGGTGCCGTCCTGGCCGGCTGCCGTGATCCGGGTGCCGTCAGGGCTGAACACCGGCGTCCACACCTGGCCCTCATGGTGGCCGCGCAGCACCACCGGGTCCCGCAGCGTCGTGCCGTACCGCCACACCCGTATCGCGCCGTCCCCGCCACTGGTTGCGAGGTACCGGCCGTCGGGACTGAACGAGACCCCGAGGACCTCCCCGTCGTGGCTGGCGAGCACGGCCCTCACCCGTGACTCGAACAGGGCCTGGCGCAGTGCTGCCTCGGTCTCGTCGGTCGCGCTGGTCCGGTAGGCACGGGTGGCTAGCAACAGGCCCAGTTCGGGGTCGAGTTGGGCCTGGCTGCGCGCGCTCGCCACGAGTTGCCGGGCGAACGCGAGTTCCTGTCCGGCCTCCGCCCGTCGGGCCTGTACGAGCGCGACGAAGGCGAGGACGCTCAGCGCGACCACCGTCGCCGTGAGCCCACTCAGGGTCAGCCGCACACGGCGCCGCGTCGCCGCCCGCTCGGCCTGTGCGCGGTCGCGGCTCGCCGCCAGGAACTCGTGTTCGAGATCATTGAGCAGGCCGGTGTCCCGGTCGTCCCACTCGGCCAGCCGTACTCCGCGGTAGAGCACCCCGTCGTCCCTGCCGTGCTCCGCCCACTCCCCGGCCGTATGGGTCAGACGCCGGTGTGCGCGCAGGAGTTCGCGGTCGGTCTCGATCCACATATGCAGTCGCGGCCATGCGGTGATCAGGGCTTCGTGGGCGAGGTCGACGGTGTCGTCGTCGAGGGTGACCAGACGGGCGCGGGCCAGTTGTTCCAGGACCAGGGCAGCGTCCCCGTGGGCGCCGGCGGTCAGTTCGGCGCGTGGAGCGGGGCGACGGGTGTCCTGGGCTCCTTCACCAGGGGTGATGAGCCGCAGCAGCAGATCGCGGGCGAGCGCGGCCTGTTCGGGAGAGAGTTGAGTGTAGAGGTGCTCTGCGGTTCGGGCGATGGCACCGCTCACCCCGCCGACGGCGTCGTACGCGGCTTCCGTGAGTGCTCTGCCTCTGCGTCTTCGCCAGGTCTCCAGCAGCGCGTGCGACATCAGCGGCAGTCCGCCGGACTCATCGGCGACGTCCCGGATGATGCGGGCGGTCAGGGCACGTTCCGGGGTCAGTCCGGTGGCTGTAGCCGGTTTGACGATGGCGTCGCGAAGTTCGTCCTGGTTCATCGGACTGACCAGCAGGTTGGCGTCGCGCAGTGCGTCGGCCAGAGCGTGGTGTTCGGCGCAGCGGCCGTAGAAGTCGGCGCGGACCGCGATCAGCACCCGTAATCGGCCTGCCGGTTGGCGAGCGGCGAGCAGGAGGTCGATGAACCGGGTGCGTTCCTCTGGGTCGTGGCAGAGTGTGTAGACCTCCTCGAACTGGTCGACGATCACGAACCTGTCCCCGCCGCCATCACCACCCTTGCCGGCTCCGTCCGCATCGAGGAGAGGGGCGTGGGCGCGCGCGGGGTGGGCGCCGGGAGTCAGAATCCGGATCACGGCCGGCCGCAGACCGGTCTCCGGGGACTGCTGGAGGGCGGGAACCAGGCCCGCGCGCAGCAGGGAGGACTTGCCACTGCCGGACGGCCCGAACACCGCGGCGAACCGCTGGCGCCGCAGCAGATCGAGCAGGTCGGCGGTGAGCCGGTCCCGGCCGAAGAAGAGCCCGCTGTCGCCAGGCTCGAACCGGGCCAGCCCCCGATAGGGCGCATCCACCCCCTCACCGGCATCCTCCGCACCGGAAACGGCGGCGTCGTCCGCGGCCTGTTTCCACCGGGCTTCCCACTCCGCGGAGTTGCCTCCGCACGCCGCCGCATAGGCCAGGGTCACTGCCAGCGTGGGCAGTTGCTCGCCCGCCGCCGCCTGCGACAGGGTCGTGCCCGAGTAGCCGGCCCGCCGGGCCATCGCCCGGTAGGTGAGGCCGCCCGCCTCCGCCCGCAGCTTGCGCAGCTCGAACGCGAACCGCTGCACCGGGCCCGCCTCCGGATCCACCGGCACCTCATGACGCCCCGCCATACCCCACCCCGCCAGCCGCCCCATGCCAGACCAGACACACCACCCTCGCATCCCCCTACTCCGGGCGGAGAGACCACGCCCGGCCATTGATTGGCCGTCACAACAGCCCTGCCAATCAATAGGCCAGTCGCTGGAATCAGTGATGTGAGCGGTGCGGGGGGCTACTCAAGCCGGGCGGTGTGTGGGGTGGACGGTTGTCCGTTGTCACCGCAGCCCGGCAACGTGCCCGCTGCAGCGTTCGGCTCACGGCAGAACTGGACAGACACGCAGGTCGCTTGCGGGCAAGTTGCATGTTGTTTGCGTGATGAGGAGCGTCCCGTCACTGCCACTGTTTCAGGGAATTCCGGGCATTCATCGGAATGCTCGTCCATACGAAAGGCATCGCGATGAAAAAGATCAAAGCGGCTGCCGTGGTGACGGCGGCGCTGGCCGGCGTGGCCGTCGCTACGGCGCCGGCTCAGGCTCACGGGGCAACGGTCGACCTGTCGCGCAACGGCTGCGAGTACTACGGCTACAGCGACCACAGCCAGGCCTACACCTGGAAGGAGTCGGGAAGCTGCTCGGGGCACGCGTGGCTCCGGGTGCGCGTCAACGGCGTGATCAGCAGTTGGTATCACGACCCGAGCGCGGTGCGGATTGACGCGGTTTCGGGAGCGAGCATCCAGGTAAGCGATCACAAGAGCTGCGCCGACTGTTCGTACAAGAACATCTGGCACATCTAGAGTGCTCTTGACATGAGGTGCTGGTATCTCGGCAGTGCTGCGTTGCTGCTCGTGCTCGGGTTGAGCGGTTGCGGTCAGGTGCCGCGAGGGCCGGTCATGTCGACACCGACCGCCCAGTTCCACGACTACATCAGCGAGAAGGAGCGTGAAGAGGGCCGGGCCGAGCAGCAGGTATTGGTGGCTGACGGCTCCGCCAGCAGGAGTGACTACGAGGTCGCCGTGGCCAAGCTGCGGAAGTGCCTGACACAAGGCGGCGTCGCACTCGTGAATCATGGCTGGAATCCGGTGAACTATCAGAGAATGAGCCTGTGGTACAAGAGTTCGGCCAGGTCGGACGACGAGGTCGCCGCCTATGGCGATCAATGCCACGCGGCTCACATGGCCGACGTCGAACTGCACTACGTCGAGCAGCACCCGCCACGTATGTCCGGTGCACTCCTGGCGAACACACGCCCGTGCCTGTCGGCTGGCGGCATCGCGACCACGGGGGACGAGAAGAACCTCCCGGAGCTGGTGCGGGCCGGAGGACCGAACCGGGAGAAGGACGTGTTCGAGTGCGTGTCGAAAGGCGTCGCGAAGCTCTATCCGGACAAGCTCTTCATGGTGAGCTGACCCGCCAACGGAACCCGCCGGACGCGAAGGCACCCGGCGGGTTTTCCACGAACTCCGCCTTTGTCGACGGGTGGTCTTTTCCGGGCGACTCCCCGGAGGATGGGAATCCCGATCAGCCTGCGGCCTGACTTCCCGGGCGGGTACCATCGCGCGCTGATCATTCCTGTCAGTGCCGACGGACGCCCTACAGCGGGGATGCTGGGCCGTATGACCAGCGGCGCCGAGGCGCGTCTCGCGCGGTGCGCGCGCTCGCGAAAGGCAATTCCTGGTTGACGAGAGTCACGGTAACCATGGTTACCGCCACCTTCGTCAACCTGACATTGCCAGTCAGGCAACCGATACGGGCGGGTATGTCGCCCCCCCCCGTTCGTCCGCCTCGAGTTTGAGGGCAGAAGGGCAGGCAGTCGGACAACCGTCACACGCGCATTACGGCCGCTGAAACAGCCGCGCCGGCCAGCCACGCGAGCGCGGCAGCCTCCCACTCCTGCAGTCCGTTCTGGAGCGCCCATCTCTTCGCGATCGTGTGGGCGCAGGATCCTACGAACGCCGCAGTGACCTTCTTAGACGGTGTCCTACGTGGTGAGGCGGACGTATCGCTTGTAGCAGCAGATGGCTGCGGCGAGTCCGAGAAAGGCCAGGTAGTTGCGGGGATTGCGT
>NZ_JBSFUY010000052.1:0-44931 GCF_053592055.1 Streptomyces sp. NPDC002817 | reverse complement strand
ATCGACCGGTGCGCCGCTCGCCAAGTCCCGTTGTCGCGGCTCACGTTCGCGGCCGCACAGCCTGGTGAGCGGAGCGGCGAGGCCGCGGGTCACCGACCAGGCGACAAACGCGGACAGCGCGAAGACAAGGGCGTGGGCCAGGGCGGAGCCGACGCCCGTCCAGCCGACCCGGTCCAGTACGACGATGCCGGCGAAGCTGACGAGCCAGCCGCTCGCTGCCACAACGGAGGTGGATACGGCGACCGGTGCCCCTCCGAGCACCCTGGCCAGTGCCGGAGCGTCGGCATCGAAGTCGCGCACGCCGGCCCGGCCCAGCAGGACCCGGAGCCAGAAAGCGAGGGAGACCACCAGGGCCGAGGTGAAGAGGACGGTGGGGAAACCTGCGGCGGCGTCGATGACGTCCAACATCCTTCACCCCCATGTCCCGTCAGCGTCCAAGTACCTTCGGCCGCTGCCGGATTCAGGCACGAGGACGCGGCCGTGTTTGCTCCGGGGCCATTGTGGAGTGCCATGGCTCTTCAACGCATTGCCGTGTTCCGGCAGTCTTGACGTCCTGTTGATGCCGGACACATGTACCCGGGCGGCCGGCGGCGTCCCGCGCCAGGAGAGCGCCGGACATGATGTCGAGGAGACCGTTGTTCGGGCGGTCACGGCTGGCTCATGGGACGTGATCGGTTCCGGTCATGGCGGCAGGCGCTTCGCCACGGCCGGCTCGTGGGTGTCGCCATCGGGGGAAGGGCAAGGATTGAGGTGACTCGAGTACGGGGTCGTGGGCCATGGTTGCCGGGCGATTCACCGTCGGCTGCGAGGCCCGACTCAAGGCCGGTGCGGTCGGGCCGGCATCGATACAAAGGGGTGCGCCGCACGATGAGGGAGCGAGTAGCCGGTGTCATCCCTCCTGCTGCTCGCGCCGGTTCTCGATCTGCGCGGGAATACGCCGGCGATGATGAACGCGAGGAATGCGCCCTCGAGTCCGTGCATGGTGATGACACCGATGGCGACGACGCTGATGGGGCTGGTCACTTGGCCGGGCGTACCGCCGAACAGCGGCGCGAAGAACCCGGCGAAGATCGCACCCTACAGCCCGACGAGCGCGCCCTCCGAAGAGCCCGTCGCGGTGATGCCGAAGCCGACCGCCAGCGGCAACGCCACGATCGCGACAGCCAGGTTGGAATGAATCTCCTTGGTGACCCAACCCGCTCGAACATCGGCTCCCGCTTCGGTCGACGGCATCCTGACCTCGGTCCATGGCGGACCGCGCTGCCGAACCGGCTCCCCGGCACTCCGCGAGTAGAGGCGCCGTATGGATCGCGTCAATACAAGACCAGAGATCACCATCCGGGTCTGCTGCCGCACCAGCGGCAACCAATCTGATGGCCGGGAAAGCTTCGCGCGACGGGCGATGACTCGCCCCGTTCGAGGACGACGAACACGGCCTGCGGGCCAAGGACATCTGCGAAGCCCTGGGAACCGGCACCGAGAACCGCCACGTCGGAGGCGCCCGGGCCAAGCTCAAACGCCTCGTGAGCCGCGACATCCTCACCGAACCGGAACCCGGCCTGTTCACCATGCCCCGACCGGCAAAGTGAACCCGCGCGAAGGCCTACAAACCGCCCACTCAGAGCAATTGCTTGACCGCCTTCAGAATGGCTCTCCGTCACGGATGCACCACGGGATGCACCCGGCGCGTGCGAAAATCCCATCAGTTGATCACCGGCGTGGAGAGGGTGTGCAGCCCGCTGCGCCCAGGGGGAGGGGAGCCCCATATGGTCCTGCTGTCGTCGAGCCCGAAGTGGCCCACCCTGCCCGACTACTTCCACGACTGGGCGCTGGTGGACGTGGAGACCTCAGGGTTGAGACCCGGACGGGACCGGGTCCTGTCCCTCGCGATCCTCACGCTGGACGCACACGGCAACCAGACCGGGGAGTTCTCCACCCTCCTCAACCCGGGCTGCGACCCCGGCCCGGTCCACATCCACGGCCTCACCCCCGACCGTCTTGCCGACGCTCCCACCTTCGACGAGATCGCACCGCAGGTGGGGGCGCTGCTCAGCAGCCGGGTCATGGTCGCCCACAACGCGCAGTTCGACTACGACTTCCTGGCCCACGAGTTCGCTCACGTCCGTTCCTGGGTCCCGGTCAGCAGGCGCCTGTGCACGCTGGCCCTCAACCGTCTGGTCGGACCCGCGACCCCCGATCTCAAGCTGGGCACGCTGGCCGCCCACTACGGCGTACGCCAGGAGAAGGCCCACGACGCGCAGGACGACGTACGCGTACTCTCCGGCATCCTGCGCGCCTCGCTGGGCGAAGCCGAGCAACTGGGCCTGTCCCTACCGCTCCTGGACTGCCCGCCCCGCCAGGACTACAAGCCGTATGTCCCCAAGACGCCCTGCGCGTACCGTAATCCGGGCCGTCTGGAGTCGGGAGGGCCGCTGGTGCAAGGCATGAAGGTCGCCATCACTGGAGATACCCAGGTCTCCCGCGAGGAACTGGTCGCCCGCTCGGTGGCGGCCGGGCTGAACATGATGACCTCGGTCAGCGGCCAGACCAGCGTCGTCGTCACCAACCACTCCAGCGCCGCATCCGCCAAGCTGCGTCGTGCAGCGGACGAGGGCGTGCCCCTTGTGGACGAGCTCGCCTACCTGCGACTGCTGGAGAGTGTGCGGCCAGGTCAGGCCAAGGGCACCGCCCGGCAGCGTCCTGCGTCGGAGACGCCCGCGAGCTCGACCACTGCATCTCCTGTGTCGGCGCAGGACGTCCCGGCCCAGCGTCCTGCGGCGCTCACCGCTTCCACTCCGAGTGCGCCGGCTCAGCGTCCTGCCGTACCGGCCGCATCCGCGCCGAACCCCCCGGCCCAGAACCCTGCCACGCCGACCGCGTCCACCATCGGGGCGGCCCAGACGCTCTCCGGACGTCGTGTCCTGGTCCTGGGCGGCACCCACGACGAGGCTGTCGAGGCGCGCGCTCGTGCTGTCGCCCTCGGCGCCTCCGCGGCGGTCAACCTCTCGGCCAGCGTCTCCGATGTCGTCGTACTGTCCGGCGGCGAGGCGGACCGGCGCATGGGCCGCATCTCCGCGCTCGCTCTCCGCGTGCACGACGCCGACTGGCTCCGCGCACCCACTCCCGCGCCGACGCGGAGCGCGGTCGGGAACAGGCCGGACACTGCGGACGTCCTGGTCCGAGGTGCTGTCATCGACCTGCCCGATACCGGCACGGCCTGGACCGTGGCCGCCGCGTGGCGCCAGCAGACCGCCTGCGACGTAGACGTCGTCGCCTTCGCGGTCGACGCACAGGAACAGGTTCCGGGAGATGAGGACTTCGTCTTCTACGGCGCACCCGAGCACCCGGACGGCACCGTACGCATGGCCACGGACGGCCCGACGGAACAGGCCGTCACCGCGGACCTGGAGCGGCTGCCCCTGGAGATCCACCGGGTCGTGATCGCCGCCGCGATCGACGGTGCCGCGACCTTCGCCGACGTCGGGGCCGTCGAGATCACCGTCACCTGCGGGATCGGCGCGGCCCCGACCGCCCGGGCCACTCTCGACGCCGCCACCACCGAGCGCACCGTGATCCTCGCCGAGATCTACCGCAGGGGCGACGGGTGGCGGCTTCGGGCTGTCGGGCAGGGCTACGACCATGGACTGGCCGACCTCGCTCGCGGCTACGGCGTCGACGTCGCCGAATAGTCGCCGAGTTCCCTTCAAGCGGGCTGGGCCCTCAAGGGAGTTGTCACCTGTACGTGTCATTGCAGAGGGCGTTGGAGCGGTGTGGGCTGCTCTCATGCATCGCTGGTCCGCCTTGAACGAACGACAGCGCGCCCTGCTTGGCCGAATAGCCGAGGGTGAGGATCCCGGAGGCTGGGCACCGGGCGAGTGGCGGTCGGCCTACGCGTTACGTGACGGAGGGCTGTTGACGGTCAGGCGCGGCGAAGACGAAGCGCATCTGCAGGTCACCGAGGCAGGGACGTTCTATCTCCAGAACGGCCACCACTCAGACCATCCAATGTCCCGCAGGAGGGCGACAGAGGAAGCGTCAGCTGGAAAGGCAGCGACTGGTCCGGTGCCCTACAGCGAGAGCCCTGTCGCTCGTGCACGACGCGCGAAGGCCACCAAACTCATTGAGAGAATCGTGGCCGAAGGACGCGTCATCGTGAGCGATCCTGATGAGCACGAGGTCACGGAGTGGCGTCGCGTCATCAACTGTGCCAAGCGGCACGGTCTGGAGACCCAGGGCAAGCGCATCGAGGAGACGAGCTACGGCCCGCCGCGGACTGGAGATGTTCCTGGTTGCCACGAAGAACGCCCCGTGACGCGCCTGCAGCCCGCTGATCGGCTCGACCGCCGAGCGGAGGTCGTCCACCGCCCCGTCGACCGGGTCGCCGACCACGGCGATCAGCTCCGGCTGGGTCGAGTTGACCGTCTGCACGACCTTCTCGGTGAACCCGGACCCCAGGATCGGGCGCATGAAGCACGGGCTGATGTTCCGTCGGGTGCCTGCGGGGTCTGGACCAGCCTTGGACCAGCATCGATCTTGCATGACGGTCCGTCAACGGGGTCGGCGGACCGTTTCAGGTTCTGAGGTCGGTGGCCGGGCGCCTACCTCTCTGCCGCCCGCAGACGCTGGGCCGCCGTGTCGCCGCGTCGGCCGACCGGTACGACACCTGTCGCGGCGCCGAGGCCGTAGGCGGGCATGTCGACGTACACCGATTCGTAGGAGCCCGCCGGGACGACGAACGTCTCGTGCCAGATGCCCACATGGCCCTTCCCGGCGCGTGCTCGTCGGTTGAACTCCGTCCATGCAGGCCGGTGCTCCTTGTCCTGTTGGTGGGCGTAGGCGAGGAGCCGCTCCTTGTCCGTCCAGTACTGGACGACGTAGAAGTCCCGGAGGCTGCCGTAAAGCACCTTGTAGCCGAGAAGCCCGCTGTTCTTTTCCTGTGACAGCTCGCGCAGCATGCGCGGCATCGACATGAATGCCGGCAGCCAGCTGGAGAATGCTCGCAGACGGTTGATCCGTAGCCCTATGTGGAAGACGACGACATCGCCTTCGGCGGCGGAGGTCTGACGGCCCGGAACTACTTTCTCGGACATGGATCTCCTCTGTTTCACGGCCGGACGAGCGGTCGGGATTTCGTGCGAATCACCCAGAAGTGGATCACCAACCCGATACCCCAGCCCAGAATCGACCACAAGGGCCAGAAGAATTGGTCGGGTGTGAGAATTCCCCACAGCACCACTTGGGCCACATTGGCGATGACGTACCAGAACAGGTGGATCCGCAGGCCCCACCTCATGGCCTTTTCGCTTTTGTGCATCACGCCTCCTGTGTGTCCTGCACGGCTGTCTCGATGAGGGCCACCGTCGCACCCGGCCGGGAGACGAACACCATGTGCGAAGCACCCTCGACCACCTGGGTTTTCGCGCCGGAGCGCTGGGCCATGAACTCCTGCGTCGCCGGGGGGATGATCCGGTCGGCGCCGCTGATCAGGTTGTAGGCCGGGATCGTGTGCCAAGCCTGCGGACCGGTGGCGGGCTCGCCCAGGGCGGCGCCGGTGGCCGGACGTTGCGTGATCGAGTAGAGGGCGGCTTCGGCCGCCGACACGTCGGCCGCGAAGTGAGGATGGAAGACCTTGGGGTCGATGTAGAGGTCGACCTGTCCGTCAGGCAGCGGCACGGGCTTGAGGGACTCGCCCACGGTGCTGCCCGGGAACTTCTCGACCAGTGCTTGCGCGCTCTCGCCGGTCTCCGGAACGAACGCCGCCAGGTAGACCAGTGCCTTCACGTTCGCGTTCCCCTCGGCGGCGGCGGAGATAACAGCACCGCCGTAGGAGTGCCCGACCAGCACGATCGGTCCCTCGATGCTGTCCAGAAGGGCCTTTACGTTGGCCGCGTCAAAGGCGAGCCCTCGAAGGGGATTCGGTGCGGCGATCACTGAATAGCCGTCGGCGACAAGCCGTTTGGTGACGGCGTTGAAGCCGCTGCTGTCTGCAAAGGCTCCGTGCACGAGCACGATCGTCGGTTTCCCGCTCACCATGGACCAACCTCTCCTTCGGATGACGGCCACTTCTGCTCCGGACCCTCACGCTCGACGCAAAGCTATGGCGTCGCACTGGACGGGAATTGAATGAGACCGGGACCTGGTTCAGGGTGGGCTTCACTGATCATTCAGTCGACGTCAAGCCGGTTCGGCCAATCTCAATGCCTCGGAGGACAGAGGGGGACAGATGATCGGGGGGTTGCCGATGGCGTGGGACGAGAACGCCGATGTGGTGGTGATCGGGTCGGGTATGGGCGGTCTCGCGGCGGCGCGCACGATCGCGCAGTTCGGCGGGAAGCGTGTTCTCGTCCTCGAACAGCACTACACGCTCGGCGGGATGACGCACGAGTTCTCCCGCGCCGGGCGATACCGGTTCGGCACCGGGCTGCACTACATGAGTGCGAGCGCCGGCCCGTTCCTCGGGTTCATGACGGACGGGCGGGCGCAGCTCTCGCCGCTGCCGGACGAGTACGACGCACTGCACTTCCCGGGGTTCGACTTCGCCGTTCCCGCCACGGAGGAACGGTTCCGTGCGCGTCTGAAGGAACGGTTCCCTGCTGAGTCCGACGCGATCGACCGGTTCTTCCGCACCACGCGCTGGGCCATGGCCGGGCTGACCGTGCGCAATGTCCTCGCGTCGTTCCCCGCCGGCGTGCGTAAGGGGGGCGTGCCCGTCGTCGAGTGGCTCTTTCCGTCGGCGTACCGGTCGCTGCGGGACCAGGCCGCCCGTAGTTTCCGTGATCCGCAGCTGCGGGCCGTGCTGGCCGCGCGCTGGGGGCTCTACGGCACTCCGCCGGCATCGAGCGCCTTCGGCTATCACGCTGCGGTCCCGCTGACCTTCTTCATGGACGGCACCGCACATCCCGTGGGCGGCCCGCAGGAGCTCAACCGGGTCGTTCTGGAGATCCTCGCGCGGTACGGCGTGGTGCTGCGCTCCCGGCAGAGGGTTCATGAGGTCGTTGCCGAGAGGGGCAGGGTGGTCGGTGTCGACGTCGAGGACACCGCCACCGGCCGCCGGTACCGGGTGCGGTCGGACACCGTCGTTTCGGCGGCCGGGGTGCGTAACACGTACGCCCTGATCGGGAAGAGTCACGAACTGGCGGATCTGCCTGAGGAACGGTCGGCGGTCATGCTGTTTCTCGGACTGGACCGGTCGCCGGCCGAGTTCGGGTTGCGCGGCGAGAACCACTGGTTCATGCCGGACCTCGACGAGAACGGCAGCATCCATCACCCTCCGGGGGAAGGCACGCTGTACGTCTCGTTCGCCTCGCTCAACAACCCTGCCGCCCGGTTCCACACGGTGGAGCTGCTGGAACTCGTCGATCCGAAGGTGGTCGACCAGTGGCGCGGGATGCCCGAGAACGAACGGCCGGACAGCTACCGGAAGTTCAAGGACGAGCTGACCGGTCGGCTGATCGCTCGCCTGGAGGAACGCTGGCCCGGGTTCCGGGAGACGATCGCTTTCGCCGAACTGGCGACGCCGCTGTCGTTCGAGACCTATCAGCACAGCGTGCGGGGATCCTTCTACGGACTCGCGGCGACCCCGCAGCGGTTGCGTTCGGCGAGGGCGGGATGCCGTACGCCGGTGAAGGGTCTGTTCGTGGCCGGCCAGGATGCCTGGGGGTCCGGTGTGGTGGGGGCGCTGGCGGGCGGGCTGATGGCGGCGAACGCGGTCCTGAAGCCGCGGCAGCTCGGGACGATGTGGCGGGCCATCCGCGCCGGCGGGGTGACCCGGGATCCGGCCACGCCCTGGGAGGGGTATCTGCGCGTGGCCGATATCGAGGTGCTGACCCCGACGGTCCGGCGGATCCGCTTCGAGCCCCTGGACGGGGGTGCGATGCCGTTCTCGTTCGCCGCCGGGCAGTACATGAAGGTCGAGCTGCCCGTCGCCGTCGAGCCGATCGAACGGTCTTACTCGATCTGCAGCAGTCCTGGGGAGAGCGGCTTCGTCGAGATCGCCGTGAAGCACGAGCCGGACGGGCTGGGCTCGGGGTTCCTGCATGAGGAGGTGGAGGTGGGGTCGGCGGTGCGGGTGAGCGGCCCGCACGGGGAGTTCACCTGGGAGCCGGGCGCGGTGGCGGACACCCTCCTGCTCATCGCCGGGGGCGTCGGGATCACCCCGCTGATGAGCGTCCTGCTCGCGGCCGCCGACGCCGGCCACTCGGGACGGATCGTCCTGCTGGCGAGCTACCGGACCGAGGACGAGGCGTTGTTCGGGCCGGAGATCGAAGCGCTGCGGTTCCGGTTGCAGGGGCTGGAGGTATCGGTCTTCGCGACCGACCGGCAACGGCGGATAGGCTTCGACGAGTTACTGCCCCACGCGGGCCCGACGACCCGCGTGCACCTGTGCGGGCCGGCGCCCATGATGCAGGATCTGATCGGCTGCCTGGCAGAACTCGGGGTGCCGCGAGAGGCCGTCCACACCGAGGCGTTCGTGTCCGGCCGGAGCAAGGAGACCCGCCGGGAGAAGGCGCACGCCATCGCCGTCGCCGCCGTGGCGGCCGGTGTCACCAAGTTCATGATCGACACGGTGGACGGCACTCCGGCGTTCCCGTGCAGCCCCGGGCAGTCGGTCCTCGACGCCGCCAACGCCGTCGGCGTCGCGTTGCCCCAGTCGTGCGGCGAAGGCGCTTGCGGTACCTGCCGGGTGCGGGTGCTCTCCGGCGCCTACGAGAGCGATGACCGGGGGATGTTCTCCGTCGACGAGCTGGCGGCGGGCTGGCGGCTGGCCTGCCAGACACTGCCCACCGAGGACCTGGTGATCGGTCAGTAGGACGGGAGGCCGGCGAGCCGGCAAGCCGCGTTCATGACGTCGACCGCCGGTGAGCGAGGCCGCCGGCCTGCCGATCGGGAACCTCGTGCCGCCACGACAAAACCGCCCACCGGTCGCCTCGGCGCATGGACCCAGGCCGCAGAGCAACCGTAAAATGAATATGCCGCAGTCGAACGTGGTCGGGCCGTGAGTAGGGGTAGGGGTGGGCATGGCTTCCTCCGGCGGACAACTGCGTCTGCAGATCCTCGGTCCGTTGCGGCTCTGGCGGGACGGCGTCGAACTGGACCCCGGGCCTCGCCAGCAGTCGCATTTGCTCGCGATCCTGCTCGCCCGCGCGGGCAAGCCGATCAGTACGAGCGAGATGGTCGACCTGATCTGGGCCGAGGACGTCCCCGCGTCGGCTGTGAACATTCTCCAGAAGTACGTCGGCGCGTTGCGACGGCTGCTCGAACCTCTGCTGCCCGCCCGCGAAGCCGGCTCGTTCCTCCACCGCCGCGGCAATTCGTACCTGTTCGCCGTCGGCTCCGCGACGCTGGACCTCGTCGTCTTCCGTGAATTCGTCGATGCCGCCAGGGCCGCGCTGACTCGGCACGATCACAAGGCGGCCCTCGATCACTACGTCGGAGCGCTCGGGCTCTGGCACGGCCCGGCGGGCGACGGCATCCCCGACGGGACGATCGCCACGACGGTCTTCGCCGCGCTCGACAACGAGTTCTACGACGCGTGCACGGCGGCGGCGGAGCTCGCCGTGTCGATGGGCCAACCGGAGCGGGTGCTCGCGGCTCTGCAACTGGCCGCATCGATGGGACCGTTCAACGAACCCGTGCTGGCCGGTCTCGTCGGCGTTCTCGGCGCTGCCGGCCGCCAGGCGGAGGCGCTGACGGTGTTTCGTCAGGTCCGCGACCGGCTCGCCGACGAGCTCGGCATCGACCCGGGTCCGGCTCTGGAGGAGGCACAGCGGCGGATACTCACGCAGCCCCTGGCGTCGCCGCTCGTGAGAGTCGTGGACGACGAGGTCGGGCGGGCCACGGCGGGCACCTTGATCGGCCGGACCGAGGAACTTGCCACGCTGCGGCGCGTTGTGGAGCGTGCACTCGCCGGCGACACCGCGATCGGCGTTGTCGAAGGCGAACCGGGCGCGGGCAAGACCCGGCTGCTGGAGGAGGCCGCCGCCGTGGCGGGCCGGCTGGGTGCATTCGCTGTCTGGGGCTCCTGTCTGGAGGGTGACGGGACACCGGCGATGTGGCCATGGGAGCAGGCGCTGAGCCAGGTCGTCCGCAGTCTGCCCGCTCCGGCGAGCGAGCAGTGGCTCACCGGCGGGCTGGGCAGCCTCCTCGCGGCGCGGGACGACGCGACCCGGGAACTTCCTGACGGCAACGCCCAGTTCCGGCTGTTCGAACAGGTCGTCGCCCTCGTCGGACAAGCCTCGGCGCGGCGGCCGACACTCCTGATACTCGACGATCTCCAATGGGCCGACGTCACCTCCCTGCAGTTGTTGCAGCACGTGACGGGACGGCTGCCCCAGGGCGCCGCGATCATCGGCGCGTTACGCGACCGCGCACCCACACTCAGCCCGGACCTCTCCCGGGTGCTGGCCGCTGCCAGCCGGCTGCCCGGTCACCGGAGGTTCCGGCTCGGCCCGCTCGGTCCGGCAGACGTGGCCGAACTCGTTCGCCACGAGGCCGGCCAGGATCCCGGCGACGCCGTCGCCCGCGCCATCCACGCCCGTACCTCCGGCAATCCGTTCTTCGTCCGCGAACTGTCCCGGCTCCTCAGCGGGAACGGCGCAATCGGCGACGGCGACACGTCCACCTCGGCCAGGGTCCCGTCCACCGTCCATGACGTCGTCCGCGACCGGATGGCCGGGCTCGACGACCGCGCCCGCGACCTGCTGCACGTGGCCGCGCTCATCGGCCGCGACGTCGACCTCAGACTGCTGTCCCGCGCCACCGGTGTGGACGTCGCGGACTGCCTCCACCGCCTGGAACCGCTGCATACTCTCGGGCTGCTCGAACCCGGACCGCAGGACCCGTCCTCACTCCGTTTCGCGCACGACCTGGTGCGCGAGTCGGTCTCCGAGACCGCGACGAAAGGGCAGGTCACCCAGCTGCATCTGCGCATCGCGGACGCGCTCGAACAGATCCACGCCGACGACGAGGACGTCGCCGAACGCCTCGCGTACCACTTGTGGGCCGCCGGCCCCCTCGCCGAGCCCGTGCGCGTCGCGGAGGCGCTGATCCGCGCCGGGCGCCGCGCGGCAGCCAAACTCGCCTTCGAGTCCGCCAATCGACAGCTGCGCTCCGCGGTACAGGTCACCCGGGCTTCCGGACTCATGGAGCTGGAGTTCGACGCCCTCACGCTGCTCGCCATCGTCGTCAGACGACAGGCCGGCTACGACGCCTCGACATTCGATCTGCTGGAGCGGGCCGAATACCTGGCCAGCACCCTCGGTCGGGATGCGGAGGCCGCCGACTTCCTCTTCATCCGCATGATGGGTGCCTACACCTCCATCGAGCAGGGCCGCGGGGAGTTGGCCCGCCGACTGCACGAGCTGGGTCAGGTGTCCTCCGATCCGGCCGTCCGACGCTACGGCCGGCACGCCTGGGGCCTGCACCAGTGGGACATCGGCAACATCGGCGAGGCGTACCGGTCCTTGGTCAAGGACGATGTCGCCGCTGTCGGCGGCACCGTCGCCCCGGACGAGGAGACGCCGCTCCGGCGGGACGGCAGCATCCCCGGGGAAGGGCCCGGCTGGCGGGCCGTCATGACCGCGCTGCACGGTGATGTCGACGCGGCGCTGGCTTTCGTCGACACCTGGGACACCCCGGAGGACCCGTACGCGGCCTCGGTCTGGGTCTACTACACGACCATGATCACTTCCATGGCCGGGGACGCCGAAGCGGCACGGCGAGCCGGTGAGCGGTGGGCCGCCGTCGGCTTCGTGCGTCTCCGCTCCAACATCGACCTCTACATCCGGCAGTTCTGGTGCTGGGCACGAGCCCTCACCGGTGATGATCCGGCCGGCGCCGCGACCGAGGCCGAGGAACTCCTGGCCGCCCACCTGCTCGATCCGCCGCAGTGGGGCATCGCCTACCACTACGCACTGATCGCCGAGATGTGGCTGGCCGCCGGATCGCCCGATCGGGCCGACGCCGCTCTCGACCGAGCCGACCAGGCCATATGGGACTTCGGCCAGCGTTACGCCGAAGGGCTCCTTCTGCTGCTGAAGGCGCGCCTGCTGCAGGCCCGCGGTGCACCGCTCACCGCTGTCCGGGCCGCGGTCGAACGCGCCTGCACGCAATCCACCAAATGCGAGGCGCATCTGTTCGCACGGCGCGCTGAACAACTCTCGCAGGACCTGGAGGCCATGCATGACCGCAGCCCCTGATGGGGAACAGAGCGGGCTGACGGCCCTGGCCCGTGGGCTCTCGGCGCCGAAGGGATTCGTCGACGCCAGCCTTGCCGCTCCCGCCCCTGGAACGATTCGCCTGCTGGGTGGCATCCCCGCGCCTGCGGCTTTGCCGGTCGAGGCGATCGGCAAGGCATCGGCGCAGCTGTGGCAGGCACCCGATGCGGCGATGGCGAGCCTGCAGTATGCGCCGGCGCGCGGATCCGCCGCACTGTGCGACTGGATCGCGAAGCGGGAGGGTGTCGACCCGAGCCGGATCGTGGTGACGAACGGTGGCATGCACGGCCTCTCTCTGGCAGTGCTGACCGTCGTCGAGCGCGGCGCCACCGTCGCGGTGGACGATCCGGTGTTCCCGGGTTTCCTGTGGGCCCTGGAGGTGTCGACGACACGGATCCTGCCGGTGCCGGTCGTGGCCGACGGCTTCGATGTCGAACACCTCGCCCGTCGGCTCGCCACCGGCGCCCGGATCGCCGCGGCCTACACGGTGCCCGACTTCCACAACCCCACCCAGGTCAGTCTCTCGGCGCCGAAGCGGAGGGCACTGATCGAGCTCGCCGAGCGGTACGGCTTCTACGTGATCGTCGACAATCCGTACCGCGAGCTGCGCTTCGGCGGCCAGGACCAGGGTGTCGCGGTCTTCCACCAGTCGGATCGGGCGATCCACGTCAACACCTTCACCAAGACCCTCGGCCCTGGCTGGCGCGTGGGCTGGCTGGTGCTGCCGGACCACCTCGTGGACCCGGTGATCCGGCTGCGCAACCGCCTCGACGTCCACACCTCCTCGGTGACCCAGGCGATCATTGAACGGCTGCTCACCGACGACGCCGAATGGTTCGACGGGATCGTGCGCAGCGCCACCGCGCTGTACCGAGAACGCGCCGGCGTGCTGATCGACGCCCTGTGGGAACAACTCCCGGGCGCCCTCCACGTCGTAGCCCCCGAAGGCGGGTTGTTCCTCTGGCCGCGGCTCACCGACGACGCCGTGGACCCCGCGGCGCTGTTCCGGCGGGCGGCCGCCCACGGCGTGGTCTACCAGCCGGGCGAGTTTTTCGCGGCGGACGCGGCGGACCCCCGGGGGCGGTCTTCGGCCCGGCACCTGCGGTTGTCCTACAGCGACCGCACTCCGGAGGAACTGCGGGAGGCCGTACGCCGGCTGGCCCTGGCCTTCTGACGACGCACGCGAGCAACGACAGTCTCCTGTGGCGGATTCCCGGAAGGCGGCCCATGACCAACGTTCGGCTCCCCCTGCGCGCACTCGTCCCGTTCGCCGCCGGTTCGGTCGGCATGGGCATCTGGGTCACCGTGCCGGGTATCTTCCTACTGTACTTCCTGACCGACGTCCTGGCCGTGCCGCCGTACACGGCCGGTCTCGCGCTCCTGCTGCCGAATGTCGCCGACATCGTGACGCACCCGTGGGTGGGCCGACTCTCCGATGCCAACCTGGCCGGCACCGGCCACCGCCGGAGACTGATGCTGGCCGGCTGCGTCGTGGTGCTCGCCTTCGTGGCCCTGTTCGCCGTGCCGTCGGACCTGCACGGGACAAGCGCTGCGATCTGGGTCGCGGTGGCGCTGGCCGCCGGCAACCTGCTCTACTCGTGCTACCAGGTTTCCTACCTCGCCACACCGGCCGATCTGGGCATCGGCTACCACGAGCGGACCCGCCTCATGGGCTACCGCAGTGTCGTGATCATCGTGAGCGTCCTGCTCGCAGGCGTGGCCGCGCCGCTGGTCGCCGGCGACGAACCGGACGTCGGCGACTATACGAGAATGGCCCTGCTGCTCGGCGCGGTCATGCTTGCGGCGATGCTGGTCGGTATCTTCGGCGTCGCCCGCCTCAACCGGGCCGCGCCCGGTACCCCGGCCGAGCCGGGGTACCGGGGCGGGCTGCTGGTGGCGTTGCGCGACCGGCAGTTCCGTGCGCTGACCGCGTCGTATCTGACCGTCGCGATCGCGATGAACCTGGTACTGGCCGCCATGCCGTACTTCGCCGAGTACGAGTTGGGCCGCTCCGCGCTCACAACCGTGCTCATCGCGGCGTTCATGGCGCCGGCGGTCCTGACCACGCCGCTGTGGGTACTGGTGGCCCGGCGTCTCGGCAAGCAGCGCAGCCTGCTCGTCGCCCAGGCCGCGTTCGTGGCCGGCTCGCTGGTGCTGGCCCTGGGCGCCTCGGCCGGCCTGCCCCTGCTGATCGCGGCCGTGGCGGTGCTGGGCGTCGCGTTCGCCGCGATGCAGCTGATGCCGCTGTCGATGCTGCCCGACGTCATCGCCGCCGCCGGGCCGAACGGAACCGCCAGTGCCGGCAGTTACACCGGCGTGTGGACCGCCGCCGAGGCCACCGGCGGCGCGTTGGGGCCGTACGTGTACTCGGCCTGCCTGGCCGTGGGCGGGTTCGCGGCCAGTAGCGCGGGCGAGCACACCACGCAGTCCTCCGGCGCGCTGGCGGCCGTTCGCTACGGCTTCACCCTGCTGCCGGCCGTGCTCATGACGATTGCCATCGCGCTGCAACGCCGGTACACCCTGGACGAGCACGCCCACACTGCGGCGCCTCGAACCGTCGCTCAGGACAAAGCAGCGGGGTGAAGGTCACGGCCGGGGTGAGGCAGCCGAAGGTCTTGTGCTTGCGCAGGCGACGGCGGTGACCGTCCTGCCCGCGGAATCGGCGGCGCGATCGCGTCCCACTTGAACTCCTCGGGAGAAGCTTCACTCAATTTCGCCGACGGGTATTTCACCGACGCTTGTTTCGGCTTTGTGCGAAGGCGGCTTTGCTCGTTGGCGGCTGCATGTCCGCAGGTCGATTCGCCTGCTTGACAACAACGGAACTGATGATGAAGCGGCCCCAAGAGGGCGTCGGATTTCTGTTCAGTGCTCGTCAAGTATCCGGTTTTACGCTGACCCGCGATCACCAGGGAACACCGGATACCGAAGGGGATACATCGATGACGACAACTCGCCGAGGGCTGTTGGCCGGATCCGCCGCGGTCGTGGTGGGCGCCGCACTCGACGCGCCCGCCGCGCAGGCCCACACCGGAAGCGGCAGTGGCAGCGGCCAGAAGCCCACCGTGGTACTCGTGCACGGCGCGTTCGCCGACGCCTCCGGCTGGAACGGGGTCGCCTCCCGGCTCATCCGCGACGGCTATCCGGTCATCGCACCGCCCAACCCGCTGCGCGCCGTGGCCTCCGACTCCGCCTATCTGGCCGGCATCCTCGCGACCCTCAGCGGCCCGATCGTCCTCGTCGCTCACTCCTATGGCGGGATCGTGGTCACGAACGCCGCGACCGGCAACCCGAACGTGAAGGCGCTGGTCTACGTGGCCGCGTTCGTGCCCGATCAGGGTGAGACGTTGCTGGGCCTGCAGACGAAGTACCCGGGAAGCAGGCTCAGCGAGGAGGCGCTGGACTTCCGTCCCTACGGTGAGGGCTTCGTCGACGGCTACATCAAGAAGGAGTTCTTCCACGACGTGTTCGCGGGGGATCTGCCGAAGGCGACCACCGAGCTGATGTGGGTCGGTCAGCGGCCGGCGGACGTGCGCACCCTCGGGGAGCCGTCCGGCGCCCCGGCCTGGAAGACCGTTCCGTCCTGGTACCTCGTGGGCCGCGACGACCAGGTGCTGCCCCCGGCGGCGCAGCGGTTCATGGCGCGCCGGGCCGGCGCACACACCTTCGAGGCCGATACCTCGCATGTCGCGATGATCGCGCGGCCCGCGGCGACGGCCGCCCTCATCAAGCGCGCCGCGCGCTGACACCACCGAGCCGACAAAGCCAGGAGGGGACGGCGATGTTCGAGAGGTGGGGCGGACGATGGTCAGCCGACGGTGGTGGGTGATCGGCCTGGCCGCGGCCTTCCTGGCGCTCGTCGGCATCTGGGGCACGAGGGCCTTCGGCTCGCTGACCACCGGAGGGTTCGACGACCAGGCCGGCCAGAGCTCTCGCGCGGCCGCACGTACCGAGGTGACGCTGGGCCGGACCGGCACCGACGCGGTGGCCCTGTACACCAGCCCCAGCGCGACAGTTGACGATCCGGCGTTCCGGCGAGCCGGCACGGAGACGCTCCAAGCGCTTCCCCACGACGTGGTGACCCGGCCCGTCACCTATTGGAGCGCCGGCAACCCGGCCCTGGTCAGCCACGACCGGCACGCCACCTACGCGGTGCTGACCCTGGCCGGCGACGACGAGGCGCAGCGCGGCGAAGGACTGGACGAGATCGAGGACGAACCGGCCGCGCCCGGCCTGCGGACTCAGGTCGGCGGCGCCACCACGGTCGACCGCGACATCCGCGAGCGGGTCGCGGCGGACATCTCCTTCGCCGAGACGTTCTCCGTACCGGTACTGCTCGTGCTCCTGGTCGTCGTCTTCGGCAGTGTGGTCGCGGCGAGCATCAAGCTGATCGGGGTGGCGGGGCTCATCGCCGTCCTGGTGGACGCGACGATCGTCCGCGCACTGCTGGTACCGGCCACGATGCGCCTGCTCGCAGACGCGAACTGGTGGGCACCGGCGCCCCAGCGGCGCTGCTGCGCCTGCCACGGCCTCCGGGAGGGCGACGACAGCCTCCGTGGACGCGACGACCGACCCCCCACGCCTGATCTCCGTCCCGCACCGGCCCGTACGCCGACCGACTGACCCTCCTTCCAAGGACGAGAGACGAGACGATGCATCAGCGTGCATACGACAGCCAGTGCACTGCCGAGGAGCAGCGGCACACCCACGCGAAGTCGCCCATCAAGCATCCGAAGCTGACGTTGTTCGCACTGGCGTTGGGTACCTTCGCGATCGGCGCCGGTGAGTTCGGCAGCAACGGCATCATCCAGCTGTTCGCGGCCGATCTGAACGTCTCCGTCCCGGTCGCGACCTACGCGATCACCGCGTATGCCCTCGGGGTGATGATCGGCTCTCCGGCGATCACCCTGCTCGCCGCCCGGGTCAACCGGCGCACTCTGCTGCTCGGCCTGATCGGGCTGTTCCTGGTCGGCAACGGGCTCTCCGCCCTGGCGCCGGACATCACACTGTTCGTCGTCTTCAGGTTCGTCGCGGGCAGCGTGCAGGGCGCGTTCTTCGGCGCCGGGGCCGTTGTCGCCGCGTACGTGTACGGACCGGGCAAGGGCGGCAAGGCGTTCGCCACCGTGATGGGAGGACTCACCGTCGCCACCATCGCCGGGTCGCCGCTCGGCACCTTCATCGGCCAGCACGCCGGATGGCGCGCCCTGTACGGGACCGTGGTCGCCGTCGGCCTGCTCGCCGGAGCTGCCCTGATGGCCTGGCTGCCGCGCACCGACGACCTGCGCGGCAGCTCCCTGGCGGGCGAACTGGGCGCCCTGCGGCGGCGGGGCGTCTGGCTGATGGTCACCGTCGCTGCGCTCGGCATCTCCAGCATCTTCGCCGTCTACACGTTCATCGGCCCGTTCGTCACCGACGCGGCGCTGCGGGACGCCTCGCTCATCCCGATCGCGCTCGCCGTCTTCGGCCTCGGCATGGCGCTCGGCAACCACGTCGGCGGACGTGTCGCCGACCGGTACGAGAACCGGGGTCTGATCCTGGGCTACGGCGGTGCCCTGGCGTTCCTGGTGCTGATCGGTGTGGCAGGCGGCAACCTGGTGGTTCTGCTGCCCTGCCTGTTCGGCGTCGGCGCGACCATGATGTTCGCCATCCCCACCATCCAGGTCCGGTTGACCGCGTTCGCACCGGATGCCCCGACCCTGATGGGAACGCTCAATCTGGCCGCCCTCAACCTGGCCAACTGTCTCGGCGCGATCGGCGGCGCGGTCGCCCTCGACGCCGGCTGGGGGACCCTGTCCACCGTGTGGGCCGGCTTAGTCCTCACCACCACGGGTCTGCTCCTGTACGTCATGACCGTCGCCCGGGTGAAGCCGGCGCCCGTTCCGGTTCGCGCCTGAACAGCCCGACTCGACCAGCACTCCGGCAAGAGACCCTTGTGGTTCGGTGTGACGGTGAAATCACGTGAACGACGGTGCCGCACAGCGCCGGCCGGCTCTGGACGACGAGGCACGTCCACCTGACCGCCCGGTGATGTCCGCCGGGACGTCGTCTGGATCCGCACGGTGATGTCGCGCCGGGCCCTCGCCGAGCAGCTCCTGTTGGATACAGGGCTCGACGCGGCCTCGCACCCCGGACGCTCGTTTGACGCTCTGAGGCCCCGACGACCCACCGAGGAGCACAAAAGAACGCCCCTGACCTGGCACTTTTCCTGTTTCAGCCCTGTGTGATGTGTTTCCGATGACTCATCACATGGAGTGTGTCGGCATGCTTGAACGGGCCGCGAACAGTTCTTGACCTGGGGCTTTGCCCGTGAGCGGTAGATAGTGGCCCATGAAGGACACCGTTGGCGGCCACCGCCGAATTCGCCAACGGTGTCCCCAGCGGGACATGACCCCAGTTCGGCTTCGAGGTCCTCCACCCGCACCCCTGCGGACCTCCGCCGTGCTTCCAACACGACGCGCATCGACGGCATCCGCCACCCTGCGACATCGCGACCGGCAAGGAGTCAAGTCTTCCGTGACAGCCGCGAGCCCCCACCTGACCAGCGGAATCCGCACACGAGGTGCGGAAAGAGAACGAGCTCCAAGGCTGTGGCCCGGCGGAGGAAGGCTGCGATCGCCTACTCAGTCCGACATGCGGTGGGCTCTCGCCGCTCCTACCGTGGATGAGTAAACGGCTGGCGCGGGAGGGGGCCCCGTAGCTGAGGGATATGACGTGTGTCGGCTCCGAGCACCACCGGAAGGCGGCTTCGGCATGGCCATGCAGTCAGACACTCCCGTTCTCGACACGCTCGTCGCCATGACGGTCGACTCGATCGAGCGCTGCGGCCTGGACGAGAAAACGTTCATTCTCACCCGCCTGGCCGCGCTCGCGGCCATGGACGCCCCGGCCATCTCCTACCTTGCGCATGTCGACCCTGCAATGAAGGCCGACCTGACCCCCGAGCAGCTGCAGGACGTTCTCGTCGCCATCGCGCCAGTCGTCGGCACGGCACGCGTCATGTCGGCCGCGACTCACATCACCGAGGCGCTCGGCGTCACCATCGCGCTGGCCGAGGCCGAGGCCGAGGCAATGGCCGAGACGGAAGCCCAGACCCGGAGCAAGTCCTGATCTGCTCTGTCGATCTGTCTCGGACGGGTACCCGTCCTCGTCGCACTGTGGGTACGGGCAGCGGATTACCGCGACCGCACTCACCGTAAGCGGACTGCATGAACCATCACTCGATACCTCCGATACAAGAAACGGGGGAGCCGAAATGTGCCGCTGGATCGCCTACTCGGGTACGCCCGTCCTTCTCAGCCAAGTCCTGTTCGAGCCGGAACACTCCTTGATCGACCAGAGCCTGCACTCCCGTTTGGGAGTGGAGACGACCAACGGTGATGGTTTCGGCGTCGGCTGGTACGCGCGGGAGACGGACACTCCGGCGGTGCTGCGGGATGTCGGTCCGGCTTGGAGCAACCGCAATCTGTCGGAGGTCGCCCACCACGTCCGCTCGGGTCTGTTCTTCGCGCACGTCAGGGCCTCGACCGGGACTGCCGTGCAGCAGACCAACTGCCACCCCTTCCGGCACGGCCGCTGGATGTGGATGCACAACGGGGCGATCAGCGGGTTCGACCGGCTCCGGCGTGATCTCGCTCTGGCCGTCGATCCGGAGCTGTATCCCGATATCGAGGGTTCCACCGACTCCGAGCTGATGTTCTTCCTGGCCCTCACATTCGGCCTGGCGGAGAAGCCTCCCGATGCCGTGGCGCGTATGGCCGCCCTGGTGGAGAAGGTGGGGCACGCGCACGGCATCCGTCACCCGCTGCAGATGACCCTCGCGGTGGCCGACGGGGAACGTGTATGGGCCTTCCGCTACTCCAGCGAGGGCCGCTCGCGGTCGTTGTACTTCAGCACCAAGGTGGACGCCCTGCGTGCGCTCCACCCTGATGCCGCGTTCCTGCGGGACATCTCCGACGACACTCGCCTGGTCGTCTCCGAACCGCTGGGCGCCCTCTCCGGCGCCTGGAACGAGGTGCCGGAGAACAGTTTCGGCATCATTCAGCCAGGTGGAGACGTGCTCCATGCTTTCCGGCCGTCTCTGCAAGGCGAATCGGCCTGGAGCTGACCAGGAAGCCGGTCAACGGGCCATCGGCCCCGTGTGCCGCGCGCCGGGGCGGCAGGACTGGGAGGCTGGAAGGGAGCGCTGCCCGTGACGTGACCCCGGCGGGAGGGCTGGTGAGTTCCATGGCTGAGACCCACGACAACGTTCAAGGACCGACCGTTCCGGCCGTTCAGCGCGACGATCCCCTGGGAAACCCCCTCCTGCGCACCCGGTTGGCCCTCCCCGCGAGGTCCGCAACCTTCCTTCGGCGGCAGCGCCTGGTCCAGCACCTCGACCAGGCCCTGCGGACTCCGCTGACACTGGTCAACGGTCCGGCCGGGGCCGGTAAAACCCTGCTGGCCGCCGACTGGGCTGCCGGCCTGCGGCCACCGGTCGCCTGGCTCACCGTCGAAGTGGGAGACCGGCGTCCCGGGGTCTTCTGGGCATACGTCCTTCAGGCATTGCGCGCCTGCGGTGCACCGGCATCCGACGCAGTCGGGACCCCCGCGGACGCGGCTGGGGTGGACCAAAAGCTGCTGGCAGCCCTCGCCGCCGACCTGAACGATCGCAACCGGCCCGTGGTCCTCGTGCTCGACGAGTACGACCGCGTGACCGCCCCGGAGATTGCGGAGCAGCTGGAGTTCGTACTCCACCACGCGGGGGACGGCCTGCGCCTCGTCCTTGTCACCCGCACCGAACCGCTGCTTCCGCTGCACCGCTACCGCGCGGCCGGCGAGCTGACGGAGATCCGCGGCGCCGAGCTGGCCTTCACCACCGAGGAGGCCGTCGCACTGCTGGAGCTGCATGGTCTGAGCCTTCCGGTTCACGCTGCGGGCGCCCTGGTGGACCGCCTCCGGGGCTGGGCCGCTGGCCTGCGCCTGTCCGCTCTGGCCGCTCGAGAGAGCGCCGACCCGGAGCTCTACCTGAAGGAGTTCGAAGCGGACCGCAGCACGGTCGCGGATTTCCTGCTGGTCGAGGTTCTCAAGAGACAGCCGGACGAAACACAGGACCTTCTGATGCGGGTGAGCGTCCTGGACCGCTTCTGTCCGGACCTGGCCAACGCGCTGACCCTCCGTTCCGATGCCGAGCCCATCCTCGCCGGGCTCCATCGCGACAACGCTTTCGTCGAGCAGCTCGGGCACGCGTGGTACCAGCTCCACCCGCTGTTCGGGGAGATACTCCGAGCCCACCTGAGGGTGCGCCTGCCCGGGCTGGAGCCGGAACTGCACCGGCGGGGCGCGCGATGGCTGCGCCGTCACGGCTTCCTGACAGAGACACTCGCCCACGGCGCCGCCGCAGGAGACTGGGATTTCGCCGCCGGTGCGCTCATCGACGATCTGGCCATCGGACAGCTCTTCACCGGCCTGCGCTCGGATGACCTGACCCAGCTGTTTTCCCACATGGCGCCCGAGGCCAGGAGTCCGGCGACGGACCTCGTACGCGCGGCCCACGACCTGTCCCGGCGTGACCTCGACCGCGGTCTGACCCGCCTGCGCCACGCCGAGGAGCACCTGGCCGACGACCCGGCCGGACTCGCGGCTGCCTGGCTGAGCTGCGCACTGCTGGAGGCTTTGGCCGCCCGGCTTGCCGGGTGTCCTCCGCAGGCCGAGAAGGCCGCCGCAGCGGCCGACGAGCTGCGCCGAGAAGTCCCCGGGCACCTCCTGGACGAGCATCCCGAACTCCACGCTCTGCTGCTGACCCATCTGGGCTCGGCGCGCCTGTGGGCCGGGCATTTCGAGGACGCGCGCGCTGCCCTGACCGTTGTGGCCGGTACTGACGACGGAGCCGCCACCGTGCTGCCCCGGGAAGAGTCGATGGGGCACCTGGCCCTGCTCGACTACCTGAACGGCTGGGTCGGCCGGGCGGAACGCAAGGCCCTGGCGGCGATGTCCGAGGCGGAGCGGGTCGGCCTGCCCCAGCCGTCCGGCTCCGGCATCGAACGGCTGGTCCTGGCCGCCGTGGCCGTCGACCGCCATGAATTGGACCGCGCCCAAGCCTTCCTCGACGAGGTGGACCTCCCCTCGGGAGCGCGTGATCCAGTGCTGACGGCGGGACAGGCCCTCGCCACCGCTCGTCTGCTGCTGGTCCGGGGCAAGGTACGAGCCGCCGTCGAGGCGGCGAACCCGGCCGTGTCTACGGCCGTGGCATCACCTTGGGCGGCAAGCCACGAAGCACTCGTCGTCTCCGCCGCCCACCTGGCCGAAGGACGGCCGGACGAAGCCACCGAGGTACTCCAGCGCGTGACCGGCGACCAGCCGGCGTGCGCCGTGGAGGCCGCGGGCATCCAACTCGCCGCAGGGCATTCCGAGGCGGCCGTCAACCTGCTCGACAGCATCCACACCCAGGGCGGGACAGGTCCTGCGGTGACGGTGAGGGCAGCGCTGGTGAGGGCTGAGGCCGCGGAGCGGGCGGGAGACACCGCCACCGCCCGCAGACTCCTGGCCCAGGCGCTCCTCGACGCCCGGCGCGAGCGGCTGAGGCGTCCGTTTCTCGATGCCGGAACGTGGATCCGGCCCCTCCTGGCGACGGCCTCACTGCACGAGCTGGCAGCGGGCTGGCTCACGCCCGGACCGCCCCCCACGCGAAGGGACGGGCGGTCCGACACGGAATCGCCGCCCGCGCCGCTCGTCGCGGTGGAGCTGAGCGGACGCGAGCATGACGTCCTGGAGCGGCTGGCCGGAATGATGTCCACGGAGGAGATCGCCGCCGATCTGTACGTGTCGGTGAACACGGTGAAGACCCACCTCAAGAGCGTGTTCAGGAAACTGGCGGTGAACCGGCGAGGCGACGCGGTGCGCCGCGCACGCGAACTGCGCCTCCTGTGATCGTTTGCCGGACCGTGGATCGGCAGGACGTTCGTTCGGCGCGGAAGACCGTTCAGGGAACAGGCGGCAGCGTCTGCTCGGTCTAGATCGTTGTGCCCGGGGCCGTGTACTGCGCGCCCCACGCCTGGGCGAGCCGGGCGGCGATGAACAGGCCGCGTCCACCCTGTTGTGCTGCTCCGGCGTTCCGCAGGTGGGGAGCGAGCCGGCGTCGCGCAGCTCGCACGTCAGGGTGCGGTCATAGATCAGGCGGAGCTGGAGAGTAGTGCCTCGACATCGGCTTCGGCCACGGCGTAGACCTCGCAGGCCGGGGGCCCCGCCATCTAGTCAGTGGCCACACCTTGCATGGCGGGAGTCGCGGTGTTGACCCTTACCATCCGCAACGCGGTGTCCAGCAGATGCCGCCCGGTCGGTGACTGCTCGAACAACGCGTCCAGCATCGCGGGAGCCGGCTCGCCCGTCCGCCGGCGCGGCAGCGTCGTGTGCCATGAAGGCCACCTCCCGATACCTTCCCGCGCACCGCCGCCGCGCACTCAGACGTCCTTCCAGCGACCTCCGCACACAGGGCCGCTGCATCCGCGGGCGCGAGCCCTGGCCGGAGGCGGCAGCCCTCAGGAGGACTCACCCGCAGCGGGGGAGGCCGACGCGGTCCGCTGTGGCCATGGTGGGCATACACCGGGCGCTCCATGGTGACCGGGACGTGGCGCCGGAAGGAGCACCGATCATGCGACGCTATCCTCCGATCGCCGATCACGGGATGGTGGGCGATTTGCAGACCGCCGCACTGGTCTCCTCCGACGGCACGGTCGACTGGCTGTGCGCGCCCAGGTTCGACTCGCCCAGCGTGTTCGCCTCGCTGCTCGACCACGACCGCGGCGGCCACTTCAGCATCTGGGCTGACACTCCACGGCCTCCGATCCAGCTGTACCTGCAGGACACCGCCGTGCTGGTGACGCGCTTCCTCGCGGAGGAAGGCGTGGGTGAGGTGGTCGACTTCATGCCGGTGGAGAACCCGGAGCGACCGGCGGGGCGGCATCGGCTGGTCCGCATCCTGCGGGTGACGCGCGGCCGGATCCGCTTCACCCTTCAATGCCGCCCTCGCTTCGACTACGGCCGTGCCGGCCACCGGCTCGATCTCGCCGAGGACGCCGTCCGTTTCGACGGGCCCGCCGTCCGGGCCACGCTGCAGACGGTGGGCCCGGTGATATGGACCGGGGAGGGCGATGACGCCCGGGGCGAAGTGTTCCTGGAGCCGGACGACTTCGCCGCCGTCGTCCTGACGATCGAGGACTCGCACGATGCTCCGCAGCCACCGCTGAGCCGGGCGGACGTGATGACACTGTTCGAGCAGACCCGAGACTTCTGGCACGTGTGGGTCCGCCGTAGCCGGTACCAGGGACGCTGGCAGGACATGGTGAACCGAGCGGCGATCACTCTCAAGCTGCTTACTTACGCGCCCACCGGAGCTCCCGTCGCGGCCCCCACGATGGGGCTGCCGGAGCAGATCGGCGGCGGACGCAATTGGGACTACCGCTACACGTGGGTCCGGGACGGCTCGATGTCGGTCGGTGCGCTGCTGGGGCTCGGCTATCTCGAGGAGGCGCACGCCTTCCGCAGCTGGCTGGGTGACCGGCTCAGGGCGAACCGTACGGTCAGTGGTGAACCCCTGCAGATCATGTACCGGATCGACGGTGACCCGAACCTGCCGGAAGAGGTCCTCGACCACCTGGAGGGCTACCGGGGGTCCGCACCGGTACGCGTGGGCAACGACGCGGCGGGCCAGCTTCAGCTCGATATCTACGGAGAGGCGGTCCTCGCCCTGTCGCAGGCGGCCGAGGACACCGCCGCGGTCCCACCGTATGACGGCTGGCAGTCCCTTGCCGGTGTGCTCGACTGGCTGGTCAAAGCGTGGGACCGGCCCGACGAGGGGATCTGGGAGACGCGGGGCGGGCAGAAGGACTTCACCTACAGCCGGCTGATGTGCTGGGCGGCCTTCGACCGGGGCATCCGGATGGCCCGCGACTTCGCCCGTCCCGCCGACATCGCGGGGTGGAGCGCGGCACGGGACGACATCCTGCGCCAGGTGATGGAGCGGGGCTGGAGCCCTGGGCGTCAGGCCTTCGTCCAGCACTACGACGACGTCACCCTCGATGCGTCCCTGCTGCTCATGCCCTCCGTCGGATTCATCGCGCCGGACGACCCGCGTTGGCTGTCCACTTTGGACGCTATGGACCAGGAACTCGTCTCCGACAGCCTCGTCTACCGCTACGACCCCGATGCGTCACCGGACGGCCTGCGCGGCAGCGAGGGCACGTTCTCGCTGTGCAGCTTCCTCCACGTGGACGCGCTCGCGCGGGCGGGACGGCTCGGATCGGCCCGGTACGCCTTCGACAAGATGCTCACTTACGCCAATCACGGCGGTCTGTTCGCGGAGGAAGTAGGTCCCACGGGAGAGCAGCTCGGCAATTTCCCGCAGGCTTTCACCCACCTCGCGCTGATCACGGCCGCTCTCTCCCTCGACGAGCGGATGGACGCCGCTCGCTGAAGCATCACCTGGGACGGGTGTGTGGGCCGGGCACCATCCGTACGAGCCTGTTCGGGAATCCGGGCCTTCCCCCGTCCCGGGTGAGGCGCGGGCGGGTGACATTGGGTGGGATGGATGGGGCGGCAGCGCCTGACCTGGCCGTTGCGCGGCGATTGCGCCGGCACTCCGGGCCAACTTGGCGAGGTGGACAGCGTGAAGCACTGGCGGGCTCTGATCGTCCTCGGTACGGCCCAGTTCCTGATGGTTCTGGACACCTCCGTCATGAACGTGTCCATCAGCCAGCTGGTCGAGGACTTCGACACGGAGGTCACCGCCATCCAGGCCGTCATCACCCTGTACGCGCTGGTCATGGCCGCGTTCATGATCATCGGTGGCAGGTTCGGGGACATCCTGGGGCGCCGCCGCATGTTCCTTCTGGGGCTGGCGGTCTACGGTGTGGGGTCGGCTCTGACCGCCGTGGCGCCCACGCTGTGGGTCCTCACGCTGGGCTGGTCGGTCATCGAAGGGCTCGGGGCCGCCATGGTGCTGCCGGCCATGGCCGCCCTCGTCGCGGAGTCGTACCGGGGGCGGGACCGGGCCATTGCCTACGCGGTCATCGGCGGGCTCGCCGGCGCCGGGATCGCGGTCGGTCCGCTGCTGGGCGGCTGGGTGACGACGTATCTCACCTGGCGGCTGGTGTTCGCCGGTGAGGTCGTGGTCGTCGTGGCCGTCCTGCTGTGCCGCCGGGTGATCGCGGCTTCCGCCCCGACCGGCCCGCGCCCCCAGCTGGACTGGGTCGGGGCGGTGCTCTCCGCGACCGGGCTGGGGCTGGGTGTGCTCGGGGTCCTGCAGAGCAGCACCTGGGGATGGGTGCAGCCGCGCAACCCGCCGTTCACCATCCTCGGTTTCGCCCCGACGCTGTTCGTCGTCGGCCTGGGGGTGGCCGTCCTGGCCGTCTTCCGGTGGTGGGAGCAGCGGCGGGACCAGCACGGAGCCGACCCCCTCGTGCATCTTTCCCTGCTGGGCAGGCCCGTGCTGCGGTCCGGGCTGATGACGCTGCTGAGCCAGAACCTCATCCTGCTGGGGCTGTTCTTCACGATCCCGCTGTACTTGCAGGTGGTGCAGGGGTTCGACGCCTTCGAGACGGGGCTGCGTCTGCTCCCGGTGTCCGCCACCATGCTGGTGACCTCCCTGTCCGCGTCCTCGCTGGGCCGGGTGTGGGGGGCGCGCCGGGTGGTCCGGCTGGCCCTGGCGACCCTGACGGCGGCCATCGTGTGGCTGCTGGCCACCATCGATCCGGTCATCGACGATGGGCAGTTCGCCGGAGCGATGGCCCTGCTGGGCGTGGGCGTGGGCCTGCTCGCCTCACAACTGGGCAACGTCGTCCAGTCCGGTGTCGGCGAGGAGGAACGCAGTGAGGCGGGAGGGCTCCAGTTCACGGCACAGAATCTGGGTTCCGCGCTGGGCACCGCGCTCATCGGGTCGATCCTGATCGGCGCGCTGGCCCACGCCTTCACCTCACAGGTGACGGACGATCCGCGGCTGTCCGAGCAGAGTCGTGAGGAGGTCGGTGTCGCCCTCGAGGCCGGGGTGACCTTCGTCCCCACCGATCAGGTGCGCTCGGCGGCCGAGCGTGCCGGCCTGCCGCCGTCCCAGGTCGACGCCGTCGCGGACTCCTACGCGTCCGCGCAGCTGGACGGACTCAAGGCGGCGGTCCTGGCCACCGGTGGCATCGCTCTCGCCAGTTTCCTGGTCACGCCGCACCTGCCGACCGCCCGGGGAAGCCGTCAGCGGCAGCCGGATACCGATGTTCCGGCCGGTGCGGCCGGAGAGACGCACTGAGTCCGGAGGGAGTCACCGGTGTCCAGGATGAGAGTCACGACCGGCCCGGCCCGGCGGAAGCACCGTGCTGAGCGCCGGGCTCGCGCGGACTACACGGGCGGCGTCTACGGATCCATGCTCGCGGCTTCCGTGGTGGTCGGCGCCGGTTCCCTGGGCTCGTTCCCCCGCGCCGAGTTGGTGTTGTTGCTGTTGCTCACCGGCGTGGTGTTCTGGATCGGGCACGTGCATGCCCAGCTCTTCGGGGCGCGCCTGGCGCAACAGGCTCCGGACCGCCGGGTCGTGTGGAACGTGTGCTGTGAGGAGTGGCCGATCGTCAAGGCGGCCATCCCGCCGGCCGCCGCGGTGCTTGCCGGTCCGCTCTTCGGTCTGGACGTGCGAGGTTCCCTCTGGCTGGCTCTCTGTGTCGCTGTGGCCGGCCAGGTGGGCTGGTCCGTGGCCGCGGCACGCCGCGCCGGTGCGTCGCCACGGCTCATGGTCGTCACCGCATCGGTCAACCTGCTGCTCGGCCTGCTGATCATTTCCTTCAAGATCTTCCTGAAGCATTGAGCCCGGCGTCCGGTCGCCGCAAGACGGTCACCTGTACCGGGTGAGGCCCGAAGGAGCACGAAGGCGGACGATCGTAGGGAAGGGGCGCCGTTCGCCTGTTCGAGGCAGTCCAGGAAGGACCGTTCGTGCGCTACGAGATCCGAGTCGAGGGACACCTGTCGGAAACGATGGCCAAGGCGTTTCCGGAGCTTGGCTATGTGGTGATGTCCGGCCAGACCATCCTGTTCGGGCCCGTCGTGGACGAAGCGCACCTGTACGGACTGCTCGCCCGCTGCCAGTCACTGGGACTGCGGGTACTGGAGATGCGCCACCTGCCGGAGTGACCGGGGCGGGGCGCCGTGCTCAGTGCCGCTCCGCCCCGATCCGGCCGGCGTGGCGGGCGGCTTTCAGCGCCGTGAAGTCACGCTCGTTCTGGTCGGCGTAGGGCTGGGCGAACTCGGTGAGCGCGCGATCGAAGCCGTCGCCGGTGCCCGGATAGGCGGCGAGGGCGATGGGATCGCCGGAGCGGGCGTGGACCGAACGGCCCGGGCAGGGTCGCGTGGACGTCGTTGATGTCGAAGACCAGACGGCGCTCCGGCGAGGCGAGCAGCCGACTCCGGCCCGGCCCGGGCAGGGTCGCGTGGACGTCGTTGATGTCGAAGACCAGACGGCGCTCCGGCGAGGCGAGCAGCCGACTCCGGCCCGGCCCGGGCGTGGTCCGTCCGCCGTGGCGGCGTCAAGCGCTCACCCGTGGTGGGTGAGCCGGTCACCGAGCGGCAGGCGTGACCCTGAAGCGGTCAGGTGCTCGCACACGGCCCTCCCCCCGCCTCGTCAGCTTGCGGAGGCGACGGCTGATCACGTGAGGAGGAGCCATGTCCATGCCGCGTGGTCCGGCATCGCACACCCGGCAGGAACACACGTCCGACGGTGCGGCCCCCGATCCGCTGGGGGACTCCGCGGACGTACTCGGGCGGCTCGGCCGTTCCTGGACCTGGATCTTGAGCGGGGCCTTGGCGACATTGGTGCCGGGCCTCCTGATACTCGTCTGGCCGGACGCGACCCTGCACGTCCTGGCGGTCCTCATCGGCCTGTACCTGTTGGTGACCGGGGCGTTCCGGTTCGTGGGCGTCTTCGCGCGGGCGGCGGACGAACGGCTGGCGGGGCTGCTCCTGGCCGTGCTGTACGTCCTTGCCGGGGTGCTGTGCCTGCGGAACCCGCTGCAGACGATCGCCGCACTGTCATTGATCACCGGGGGTGTCTGGCTCGTGTCCGGCATCCTCACCCTCTACACGGCCGTCGCCGTCCAGGACCTGCCGCACCGTGGCGTCGTCATGCTCGTCGCGGTGCTCGGCATCGTCGCGGGGATCGTGGTGCTCGCCCTGCCTGCCGAGTCGGCCCGCGCCCTGACGCGGCTGCTCGGCCTGTGGCTCGTCCTGCTCGGCCTCGCCGAGGCGTTGGTCGCCTTCGCGTGGCGGGCCGCGCTCGCAAGGACGTCCACGGCAGGGCCGCAGCCCCCCGCCAGGAGCGACTGACACCTTGCCCGCCGCTCCGGTGGGCGTGACAGACGCACCGGCCCGCACGGTCTTTCCCGCTGCGTCATCCCGAGCGGCGAGCGTCGCGGCCGGGGCGGCGCACACACGGATAGGAGCATCCATGAACCCGGCCGCCACCCCGGACCCGCCGGATCCCGGCGGAGCCTCCCGGCAGGAACATGCCATGACCGCTGAGGAGCGAGCGGAATACGAGCGACTGCGCCGTCACGCGGCGACACGCCACCGGCGGCTGCGCCAGGTCGGCTCCTCGGTCCTGCTCCTGCTGGCTCTGCTGCTCGCGCCCCTGGCCGTCGCCGCGGCCTGGGTCCAGGACACGGTCTCCGACACCGACAGATACGTCGATACCGTCGCTCCGCTGGCGTCCGAGCCGGCCGTGCAGGAGGTCGTGATCAACCGGCTCACGAACCGCGTCGTCGACAACGTGGACGTCGCGGCGGTGACGGACTCGCTCAGCAAGGCGCTCCAGGAGTCCGGAGCGTCACCGCGCGTCGTGGCGGGGGCAGAGTCCCTCGAAGGGCCGCTGCGCAGCGCGGTCAGAAGCGTCGTCGACCGCACCATCACCCGCGTGATCACCGGCGACGCCTTCCAGCAGGCGTGGGAGGGCGCCAACCGGCGCTCGCACGCCGCGGTGGTGAACATGCTCACCGGCCAACGCGAAGGTGCCGTGCGCGCCGAGGGCGACACGGTCCAACTGGACGTGGGAGAGGTCATCACCGAAGTACGGGAGCGGCTCGTCGACGCGGGCTTCGACAAGGCGGCCGCCATCCCGGACACGGACCGGACCATCACGCTGTTCCAGGCCGAGGAACTGGGCAAAGCACAGGACACGATGCGGCTCCTGGACATCCTCGGTACCTGGCTGCCCGTCCTGACCATCGCGCTCGCCGCGCTTGCCGTCTGGACCAATCCGGCCCACCGGGTGATGGTGATGATCACCGGGATCGGTGTGGGCGTGATGATGGGGGTGCTGCTCGTCGCGCTCGTCGTCGTCAGGCGGGTCTACCTGGACTCGGTCCCGCCCACGGCACTGCCCACCGACGCGGCCGCGGCGATCTACGACACGTTCGTCCGCTTCCTGCGCGACAGCGCGCGAACCCTGCTGGTCCTGGCAGTGATCACCGCGCTGGTCGCCTATCTGTACGGTCCCGGACGCCCTGCCCGCGCCCTCCGCACGCTGACGGACCGGGGAACGACGGCCGCCGGCCGGGGGCTGCGCCATGCCGGACTGCGCACCGGGGCCACCGGCCGCTGGCTGACGGATCACCGGGCATGGACCACCGGTGCCGTCATCGCGGCCGGAGCGCTCGCCCTGGTGCTCTGGAACCACCCCACGGTCGCAGGAGTGGTGCTCGTTCTCGGCATCGCCCTGGCCGTCGTGCTCATCCTGGCGATCCTCGCGGCGGCCGCCGGACCGGCTGGCCATGCGGGGGACCGGGCGACGGAACGGGCGGCCCCGTGAGCCATGATCGGGAACCCCGGCCCCGGGCACACATCGCGCAGCCGCACGGTCGCGTGGGCCGCGGCCGCCCTGAAGTCCGGGGCCGCGGCCCGGCTGCTGTCCCGTCTGTCGGCACTCAACATTGTCGAGGGCTCCGTCCGGCTCGCCGCGCAGGCATTCCTCACCGCGCTGCCGCTGCTGATGACCGTCGCGGCGTTCGCTCCCGGCTGGCTGCAGGACCTGCTGGCCGACTCTCTCCGGGCGGTTCTGGGAGTGCGTGGCGACACCCTCGACGAACTGCGGGAGGTCTTCTCCGCGACTGGCACGACACGGAACACCGCCGGAGGCGCGGGTGTCATGGTGACGCTGGTGTCGGCCACGGCGTTCAGCCGGGCGCTTCAAGCGGTGTGCGAGCGGTGCTGGCATCTGCCGCGTACCCCGGTGCGGGCCGCGCTCTGGCGCTGGCTGCTGTGGCTGATCGTCTGGCTGGGCTTCCTCCTGCTCCAGGCGCCGCTGCGCAGCGGCGCCGGTGCAGTGACCGGCACGGTGCTGTCCCTGCTCTCGGCGACACTGCTGTGGTGGTGGTCCCAGCATTTGCTGCTGGGCGGCCGGATCGGCTGGTGGAGCCTGTTGCCGGGAGCGCTGCTGGCCGGCACCGGTACGGTCCTGCTGAGCCTGGGCGCCCGCGTTCTGGTGCCCACGGCCATGGAGCGCAGCCTGCACGAGTTCGGCCCCCTGGGCCCCGTCTTCACCTTCCTTTCCTGGCTGATCGCCGTCTTCCTCGTGGCCGTCTCGGGCCTGGCCCTCGGCGAGTACGTCTCCTCCACCACCTGGTTTCGGTCGGTCTCGGCACCCCGCGGCGGTGGGCACGACGCCCCCTGACATGGCCGCCGGAGCGCGTCAGCCAGGGCTGTGAAGCTGCCGCGGGCTCACCCGCGTCGGGTGAGGCGCAGCGGTCCTTGTCCTGCGCACGCTGAAGACAGCGGGCAACGTCGGTCGGGCGGACGCCCGGGACGGAGGAGAGACATGAGCGCGCAGACGTACCTGGCGTACGACTATCCCATGCTGAGCGTTTTCTGGAGCATGCTGCTGTTCTTCCTGTGGATCATGTGGTTCGTCCTGCTCTTCCGGATCATCACCGACATCTTCCGTGACGACGCCATGAGCGGCTGGGCGAAGGCCGGATGGCTGGTGTTCACCGTCCTGCTGCCCTTCCTGGGCATCTTCGTCTACGTGATCGCCCGCGGTAAGAACATGGGCCGCCGGGAGGTGGCGCAAGCGCGTGCGCAGCAGGAGGAGTTCAACAGCTACATCAGGCAGACCGCGGCCGGCGGCCAGACCAGCAGCGTCGACGAACTCGCCAGGCTGTCCGAGATCCGCTCCCGCGGCGACATCACGGACGAGGAGTTCAGCAGGGCGAAGGAACTGGTTCTGACCGGCCACGGCCCGACGGAACCCGCGGGCTCCACCTCCCGGACCGCCGATCGCTGAGCATCCGGACCACACGAAACGAGGCTCAAGATGACCGCCACACACACCCGGCCGGCAGACACGGCGAAGCAGGAATGGGCAACAGGCCTGACAGCCTTCGCGGCCGTGATGCTTTTCCTCGTCGGCCTGCTCGACATCTTCCGGGGCATCATGGCCATCGCCGAGGACGACATCTTCCTCACGACGCGCAACTACGTGTTCGCGTACGACCTGACCGGCTGGGGCTGGGTCCACCTCGCTCTGGGCGTGGTAGCCGTGATCGTCAGCATCGGCCTGCTCCGGACCGCGACCTGGGCACGCGTGCTCGGCGTGGTCATCGCCGGACTCGTCATCATCGCCAACTTCCTCTCCCTTCCGTACTACCCGGTGTGGTCGGTCGTGATGATCGCCATCTCGGGCTTCATCATCTGGGCGCTGTGCGTGGTCCAGCGCGGCAACCTCTACGACCTGTCAGAGGAGCGCCCGCTGTACGACGAGCGCCCGTCGCACAGGGCGTGAGTCGGAGGGAGAGGGCCGCGGAATGGAATCACATTCCCGCCGCAAGGTCCTCGATCTCGTACGATCCGGAAGGCCGCCGAGGTTGCCGAGTAACTGGGCGACCTCGGCATCAGCGAGCGACCAGACGATCTGCGCCTGGCGGTGCCAACACCTCATCGACACCGGATAGTTGCCCGGCACGGACAGGCTGGAGTCCGAGTCGGCCATCCACCGGCGAGCTGCCGAACTGCTGGGCATGCTCAGCAGGGTGGAGTACGGACTCCGCACCCCGCCAGTAGCCTGAAACCAAGCAACCCGGCTCCATCCGACTCAGGGCAGTCCGGAGCGCTTCATCCCACCGCCGAGGCTATGGCGCTGACGGTGGCGGAACCCTGGACGGGATCGTGCGGTCACCCTCGTGCCACGGCGACGAGGGCCGTCACCAGACTCTTCCCGTGGTTGAGCTACAGGTGTTCTGGTAACCGGAATCGAAACAGCTGCTGTGACTACATCACCTAGCGCCCAGCGGGACATGACCTGCCCGTTCGAGAGGGCTTTCGGGGCTGTTTGCTCGTAGTGTCCCTTTTTTAGAGGGCTCGAAATGCTGGTCCGCGTGCCCGTGGGCGCGTGAGCATCGAGGGACCGGCAGCGATGTCTGACGGTGGTTCACCAAAAGAGGGCCCCGGCGGGGGCTGTCGGCGTTTCAACCAGGGGTGACATGCGTAGTGTCCGTCGTGTCTTGAGCGTGGACGCCGCCGCGTTGGTGCTGGGGGCGGGGCTGGTGGCCGGGTCTTCGGGTGCGGCGCAGGCGGCGGCGCCGGACTGCACGGGAGGCGCGAAGGGTTTCACCGACATCCCTGACAGTCCCAGCGGCCGGGGTATGGCGGGGGCGGGGGCAGTGGCGGTGAACACCGACCCGCCGTACGCCGTCGCCTCGTACGAGAGGTACACGGGTAGCGTCGGAGCAGACAGATGGGGTGGGGCGTCCTGAGCGCCAGTTCCAGCATTCAAGGCAAGAATTCGTGGATCCAGCGAGGCCCGTTCACGACCCCGACCAGCAGCTCGGCGAGCCGGGCCTTCCGTGTCTGCCCGCAGGTGACCGCCCGTCCCCCGTCAGCGGCAGCACCTTTACTCCCTGGTGATATCCCCTTCTCGCGCTCCAGGTTCCGCGCCCCCCTTGCACCGCCCGCTGCGGCCCGGTGTCGCCCGGTATTCCGTAACGGGGCGTTCACCAGCGGCGAAAGAAGGCGCACATGGAAGCACGGCGAGCTGGACACCGAAGAATCACACGGCACATGTCACTGAACAAGGAGAAAACCTCCATGCAGCGCAGGACTTCACGCTTGATGACCAAGCTCACGACCGCAGCTGCGGCAGCGATCGTAGTGGCGGGTGGCGCGGCCGCTCCGTCCGCCGCAGCATCGGCCGAGCCGGCGGCGCAACCCGCAGCCCAGGCCATGAGCCTTCAGGCGCAGACCGTCACCACCTGGATCAACGGCAATGTACGGATCGGGCCTTCGACGGGCTACAGCATCGCCTACACCGTCGCGGCGAACCAGAGCCTGAGCGCCGAATGCTGGCTCGTGGGCGGCTATGTCAACGCCAACGGCATCTATCACGACAAGTGGGTCCTCCTCTCGGACGGCAACTACATCTGGGGCGGCTTGCTCAAGGGCAACGAGGTGGGCAACGTCTCCACGCCCTGCTGGTGACACATCGGCAGGGGGCCTCGGCACGCCCTGTCTCGTACCGTGGCACCCTGCGGAGCCGCGTCGCAGACACGTGAGGGAAGCGTCCGCACTCGGGCATCCATCCGCTTCTCGGACAGATGACGGACCAGATCTGCCGTACCGGGGGAGTCGCGGATCTGGGGGTCCGAATCGATTCGTGAGCGGCTCTTCTGCCGTGAGCTGGCCCTGTTCCGCACGGCCTCCCGCCGAACCGGACGTGACGGTTTCCCATCATCCGGGGCTCGTCTCGCGCTGTCCGTGATGTTGTTGATCGGCGGTGTGGATTGGTGCCGCGACGGCGAGTGGTCGCTGGTCGCCATCGGGGCGGTCATGGTCGTAGCGAGCCTGTACCAGCTGCTCCGCAACGTCGCTGCCCGCCGCCGTCAGCGCGAGGAGAGGTCCTAGCCGACAGCACGGGCCTTTTGTGTCAGGCCGATGCGGGCCTCCAGAGGGTCGGTCGGGGCCGATGCCGTGGGTCACTGGCGCGGCGAGTCACCAGGAGACAAGTGCTCCTGCCGTGACGGCCAAGGCTGTGGGCAGCAGCAGGGACCAGCCAGCCGTCGACTGGAGCAGGGAACGGCGGCGGTTGAGGACCGACAGCGGCCCGAGGGCGCGGCCGAAGCGCAGGAATTCCGCCAGGTCACGCCAACCACGTCGGGCTGTTCGCCGAAGAGATCGGCCCCTCCGGCGAACAGCTCGAAAACTTTCCGCAAGCCTTTGCCCACTTGGCCCTGATCGGCGCCGTTCTCGCCCTGGATGAGGAGCTCGACCGTGCCGAAGGCCCGACCGGCTGACCGCACGAACCCTCGGCGGGCGGCCGACGCAGGTGTCGCGTTACGGTCACTGCGTCGGCGCCCTGGGCGGTGTCGCCGTCCCGGCGCCGGTGGTATGGGCCCGGCCGGCACGCGGCAGCAGCGCCGCTGCGGCCAGTCCGCCCAGGCCCACGACCGTAAGCGCCACCATGGCCGCTGCGTACGCGCCCTTGCTGAGCCCCGAGACGAGGATCGTGCCCGCGACGGCCGTGCCGAGCGAGGAGCCGAGGTTGGAGATGCTGCGCGACAGGCCGGAGATCTCGCCCTGCTGCGTCTCGGGGAAGCACGACTGGACCAGGTTCACCGACGGGGTGAGCATCACCCCCAGACCCAGCCCGATCAGCAGCAGACCGGGGGCGAACGCCCAGGCGCCGGGCCTCCAGGCGACCAGGGCCAGCAGCATGGCGATGCCGGCGATCGTCACGATGAAGCCCGCCATGATGAGGGTGCGCTGTGCACGGCGCCGGGCCAGCTTCTCGGCTGCCAGTGAGGAAGCGAGGATGCCGAGGGTCGCAGCGGTGAAAATGACGCCCGTCTCGATCGCGTCGTAGCCGCGGACGACCTGCAGGTAGGCGGCGACGGTGAACGAGACGCCCATCAGCATCAGCCACTGCGCGTTCTGGGTGACCAGGCCGAGGTTGGAGGTGCGATTGCGGAACAAGTCCGTCGACAGCAGCACCTCCCGGCCGGCACGCTCGCGGCCGCGCACCCAGGCGAAGAAGCCGGTCAGCACCAGCGCACCGGCCAGCAGCAGGCCCAGCGCCAGCCAGCCGTTGTTGTCGACGGCCAGGATGCCCGTCACCAGCAGCACCAGGCCCGCCGCCGACAGCACGGCCCCGACCGTGTCGAAGGGCCGGGCAGGGTCGGGCGGCAGCGGATCGGTGATTCCTCGGCTGAGTACCACGATCACCACGATCACCAGCGCCTGGAACACGAACGCGGCCCGCCAGCTGATGGCGCTTGTGATCAGCCCGCCGATCAGCGGACCGGCGGCCGCCCCGATCCCGCCCATCGCCATGATCGCGCCGAACGCACGCGCCCGGGACGCCAAGTCGGTGAACAGCAGCGTGGTCAGGATGTAGACCGGCGGGATCAACAGCGCCGTACCCACACCCTCCAGAATCGAGTTCCCGAGGATCAGCACGCCCAGCCCCGGCGCGGCCGCACTGAGCACTGCCCCCACCCCGTAGACCACGAGCCCCGCCAGCAGGCAGCGCTTGCGCCCCCACTTGTCGGTCAGCTTCCCGCCCGGGATCATCAGCGCCGCCATCACCAGCAGGAAGATCGTGATCGCGGTCTGGACACCCTGCACGGTGGTGTCCAGGTCCTCGCTGATGTCATTGATCATCACGTTCATGTTGGAGCCGGCGAAGCTACAGATGAACTGCGCCAACGCCAGCGGAGCGAGCACTCGCCGCGCCCCCGCCGCACGTCCCCCGGGTCCCGTCGCTGCCGTCCCCGCCATGCCGCCACCTGCCCGTTTGCCAGTTTTGATGTCCTGAGGAACTGGGTCTCGTCGCCGTGAGCAGCCAAGCGCTGACGGAACGCAACCGCCGTCAAGACCGTCGCATGGTCAACCGCCGTGGCGTCGAAGGCGCGCAGCATTGACTTGCTCCTTGGGCTGAAGCCCGAGGATTCTGGCCTTTTCGTCCGTACCCGTACCCCGCACGGGGTGGCGAACGTCGGTATCGGTCAGCCGGTCGAATACCTGATCATGTTCGGCCCTCAGGGCGAGCGCCTACGCTTACGCACTGCGCCGGGCGCCGGCTCCCCGAACCGCCGGCCCTGAGCACGGTAGGGGCCCGCGCCGCGCCCCGCGCACCCTCCAGCACTGCTCGCAAAGAGCAAGGCCGCGCTCGTCTCCCACCCTTCGGCATGGCCAACTCCGACGTCGTTGGCTTCGCCTGGCTTGTGCTGCGCGAGCGCGTCATGGACCGCGCCTGCCACAGCGAAGACGTCCACCCCGAACGCGCCCACGCCGCCTTCAACACCATCGCGTTGCACCATCTCACCGACGACGATGCCCGCTTCGCCCAGGTCACCGAATCGCTGGCCCTGTTTCGGGCGATCAGCCGGCTGCCCGCACTCCAGGTCGACGGCACCGTTTTCGCCCACTGCCTGGGCCACGATGACACGGATGCGGCCGACTGGTGGCTGCACCCAAGTCGCATAGACCAGGAGACCGGCGAGTCGGAGTCGCGAGTCGCATGTCCCGGACTTCGATGACAGCTTTCCCACCGTCCTGCTCGTCCTGACCCACCTGGGTGCCAGGAGCCAGCCCCGCACCGAAGTCGCCGACGCGGTGATGCACTCCGTCCCCCGGCGTCGGTGAGTCACTGCACGTGTCCCCATTGTCTTCCCGGTCCCGTACGGCACAGGCTTTGGCAACGTGTGAACGGGTCGGGAGGCTGCCCAACGGCGCTCCGCTGACTGGCTGCTCACACCCGGTGCGGCTTGTCGGTTGCGTCCGGTAGCCGCGCGTGATGCGTCGGGGTGCAGCGGGACCTCAGGGGTCAGGAAGTGCGATGGGCCGTTACCAGGAGGGTGGCGGCGCAACGAGGCCCGGCGGCCGGCGAGGGCAGTAGGTCGATGTCGATGCCGGTGAATCCGGCCTCGTCCAGGAGCTTCACCCACACGTTTTCCCGAAGCACCCAGCGGCGCATCGTGGTCTCCTTCCCCTCGGGGGTCCGCGCCGGGACGTCGGCAGCCACGACGTCCGGCTGCGCGGGCCGGCCGCCCAGATAGTGCGCCAGGGTGGAGAACACCAGGCGGCCGCCCGGCCGTAGGGCGGCTGCTGCCGCCGGCAGCATCGAGTGCGGGTCGGTGAAGTCGACGGCGCCGAAGACGCTGTACAGCACGTCGTAGGTGTCACGATGTGCTGTCAGATGGCTGACGGCGTCGGCTGAGACGATGCGCAGGCGCGGTGCGAGGTGGCCGAACAGCGTGGCGGCCATGTCGCACTGGGCGGGTGAGCCGTCGACGGCGACGATGCGGGCGGGGGAGTGGTGAACCGTCAGATGGGCGGCGTGCCGAGCAGATCCGGAACCCAGGTCGCCGACGATGCGGCCGGTCAGAGTGCCGAGGACCTCCGGGCCGGGACCGCCGTCTTGGCTCCAGATCCAGTGGAAGGTCTGCGGGACGGCGCGGTCGTGTTCGGCGCGGACGCGACCGTAGTGGTGCCAGAGGTCTGCGGTACTCGTCACCCCCTCATCCTGGTGGCGGTGGCCGGCCGGGTGGCCGATTCCGGGGAATCTCACCCGGACGATGCTTGGGCTCCGGTCTTCGGTGCGCAAGCGGCCATCGGAGTCCTGGGCGGGATGCCGATCACGGGACAGAGCCGTTCGCTTGTGCAGACACGTGCTGGCGACTGAACGGCCCGCCCCTCACGTGGGATGTGGTGCCCGGGCCCGGCGGCGAGGGCGTGCGGTTCGCCTGTGGAAGCGCGCCGGTCAGCTCACCTGGTCGTACCGGCCGAGGAAGCGGAACTTCCCGTCCTTGACCTGGTACAGGAAGCTTGTGTTCTCGGGTCTGAGTCCGTGGGTGATGTCCTGGGTGAAGCGGACGGGCTTGGCCACACCGTCGTAGCTGAGTTTGAAGAGCCGTTCGGCGACCTGCCCAGGGGTGATGCCGGCGCCGCCGCCATGGGCGTCCAGGGAAGCGGCGATCAGACCCACCGCGTCGTAGGCTTCGGCAGCCCAGCGGGCGGGAAGCGCGCCGTAGCGGTCGCGGTACGCGGCGGTGAAGGCGTGGGCGGACCTGCTGTCCGACGACTGCGGTTCGCTGTAGGGCGCCTCGAACACCCAGCCCTCGGCGGCCTCGCCCGCTGCTTCCAGAAAAGCTGGGCGCTTGATGGATTCGAAGGTCACCCGGGGACCGGTGAAACGCGCGGTGGCCAGCGCGCGGGCGCAGGCCGCGGCCCGGGTCGGCGAGGTGCCCGCGTAGACGACGGCCTCGGGTTTTGTGGCCAGCGCGGCGGCGACGGCCGGGCCGAAGTCGTCAGTGCCGGAGGCCACCGGGTGGACGGTGGCGGTGCCTTCGCTGGGCGGTGTCTCTCGCAGGGTGCGAGCAGTGTCGGCCATCCCGGCCGCGGCCTGGTCCTGGACGACGGCGGTGCGCTCGACCTTGTGGACCCAGGTCAGGTAGGCGAGCACCGGCAGGGTCCGGTACCTGCTGGGGGCCGTGGTCACGCAGAGGGTGCGTTCCGTGGCCGAGGACAGCCCCAAAGCGTCGTAGTCGGCCGAGACAAGCAGGACCGGCGTGGACGCCTCCCCGTACAGGGGGACCGCTGCACGGGCGGCGGCGACGGTGGTGGGGCCGATCACCGCACACAGGAACCGTTCGGCGAGCAGTTTGCGGGCTCCTTCCGTCGCCCGCCCGGCTTCGCCCCGGTCGTCGTACGAGGTGAGGGCGAGCCGGAAGCGGGTGTTTTCGCGGTCGTTGTGGGCGGCCACGGCGAGCCGGGCGCCGCGCTCCTGGGCCAGTCCGACCATTTTTTGATGACCCGTCAGGGCGGCTTGGAAGCCGATGACATGGGTGGGAAGGTTCTGTGCCGCGCCGCGCTGGGTGGCGGCCTGACGGTTCGTCAGCAGGATTGCGGTGCCGGATGCTGCGAGGATCGCGAGTGCTGAGCCGCCGATGGCGAGGATCCGACGCCGGGAGGGAGCGCGTCCCTCGTCGACGGCGGTGGGTTCCAGCGGGGCCGTGGGGGTCTGCCGGGGCGGCGGGTCCAGGGCTCGGGCGGAGCGGTCCGCGACCAGGCGTAGTACGGCGGAGGGGAGCCAGTCGGCCGAGGGGGCGGAGGCGGAGGCGAACCCCTCGGTGGGGGTGGTCTGTTGATGGGGAGCGGACTGCTGATCGGGGCCTGCGGGCGTATGCCCGACACCCCGTAGGCAGCGGGCGAGCTCGGTCGCCGTGGGTCGCCCGGAGGGGTCCTTGGCCAGGCAGCCGGTGATCGCCGTACGCAGGGGGAGCGGCAGCCGGCCGAGGCCGGGCACGTCGGGTTCCTCGTGCACGGTGCGGTACAGGACGGCGGCCGGGTCGCCGAGGCCGAAGGGCCGCAGCCCGGTGACCGAGTACGCCAGCACACAGCCCAGGGCGAACAGGTCGCTCGACGGGGCCGCCTCGCCCCCGGTCCGTGCCTGCTCGGGAGCGAGGTAGCCGGGGGTGCCGACGATCGCGCCGGGCTCGGTCAGCGCTGTGGCACCGCTGGCCTGGGCGATGCCGAAGTCGATCAGTCGGGGGCCGTCGAGGGCGAGCAGGACGTTGCCCGGCTTGACGTCCCGGTGCACCAGGCCCGCACCGTGCACCTCGCTCAGTGCCTCCGCCAGCCGGGCGCCGAGCGCACTGACGACGGTGGGCGGCAGCGGTCCGTGGCCGTCCACCGCCTCGGCCAGGGAGGGCCCCGGTACGAACGCGGTGGCCAGCCACGGCTCGCGGTCCTCGGCGTCGGCGTCGGTGACCGGCACCAGCCAGCGGCAGGTGAACCCCCTGGCCAGCCGGGCTTCGCGCCTGAACCGCTCCCGGAAGGCCCGGTCGGCGGCGTACTCGGCACGGATGACCTTCAGGGCGACCAGGGTCCCATCGGCGGTACGGGCCAGGTAGACCACGCCCATGCCCCCCGCGCCGAGCCGGGCGAGCAGCCGGTGCCCGCCCAGCTCGCCGGGGTCTTGCGCGTGCAGCGCCCGCATCGGTCCAGCCCTTCCGGTTCCAGCCGCGTCGGTCAGGTTCCGGTGACGTCCAGGACGCCCATGTAGGCGAACCGGCCGTTGTGGACGCGGTACTGGTGGAGCATCTGCTGCTTCATCCGCTTCTGGTCGTCGAAGGCGTAGGTCGCGGCCACCCCGGTGAACCGGGCCGCGGCGAGGGCCCGGGTGAGCCGGTCGTGGGTGGGCCGCTTCCCGCCCTTCGGGGCGAGGGCGGTGAGCCGGTCGGCGAGCAGGCGCGTCACGTCGTACGCCTCGGCCGCCCACGGGCCCGGCGCGCTGCCGTACCGCTTGCGGTAGGAGGTGGCGAAGGCTTTCACGGGTGCGGCGTCGGGTGCGATGTAGGACGTCAGCACCTGCCAGCCCTCGGCCGCCTGCCCGGCGTCGGTGATGAAGGCGTCGGTGGCGGAGGCGGCGTCGAGGTAGCGGGGCCCGGTGAAGTTCCGCTCCGCGAGGGCGCGGGCGACCGCGGCGGCCCGTTCGGGTGTGCCGATGTAGTAGAAGGCGTCGACACCGCGGCCGATCATGTCGTCGGTGACGGGTGCCAGGTCGCTCGTGCTCGCGAGGGCGGGGACCACACGCAGGTACAGCTCCAGCCGGCCGCGTGCCTGCAATCCGGTCACGATCACGGACTCCATGCCGGCGATCCTGCCCGCCCGGTCGCCCAGCGTGCCCAGCTTGGCGACACCTGCCGCGCCGAGTGCGGTGACGGTGGCGAGGGCGCCGTACGCGGACAGTGACGCGGCCCGGAAGTACGAGCGCGGGGCGGCGCCGGCGATGGCCGACTGCGCTGCACTGGTCGACAGCTCCGACACCGTCAGCAGTGGCGTCCTGGCGCCGTCGTAGACCTCCAGCGCGGCCAGCGCCGAGGAGTAGCCGGTGGGGCCGAGCACGGCGAGGACATCGGCGGCGCCGGTCAGTCGCCGCGCCGCCTGGACCGCGCGGGCCGGCTCTCCCCGGTCGTCCTCGCTCCGCAGGGCGAGGGAGAACGGCCTGCCCTTGCGTGCGTTGAACTGCTCCACCGCCAGCTGTGCGCCCCGCTCCTGTGCCTGCCCGGTCTGCCGCAGCGGGCCCGTCAGATCCGCGTGGAGGCCGATGACCCAGGGGCTGCTCGCGGTCGGTGTCCCCGGGTCGTCGTCGCGGAGCGCCGCCCACAGCGCGGCCCCGCCGCCCGCCAGGAGCAGCGCCGCGCCGCCTCCCAGGGCGAGGGCGCTGCGGCGGCTGTGACTCCGCGGCTCCTGCGACACTTCGGTGGGCTCGATGCCCGGCAGGGCGAGCATCTCCGCCGACCGTTCGGCGATCATCCGTACGACCGGGTCGGGCAGCCAGTCCACGGTGCCGGCCGGGGCGTCCTCCACCAGTGTCGCGTCCACCTCGGCGGCTGTGGGCCGTTGCTCCGGTTCCTTCGCCAGACAGCGGCAGAGCAGCGCCCGCAGCTCGGCGTCCGTCACACCGTCCAGCTCAGGTGCGTCGTGGACCGTGCGGTACAGCAGCGCGTCCGCTGCGCCGGTACCGAACGGCAGTCGGCCGGTGGCCGCGTACGCCAGCACGCACCCCAGCGAGAAGACGTCGCTCGCCGCGTCCACCTGCTGTGCCCGTGCCTGCTCGGGAGAGAGGAAGCCGGGGGTGCCGACCACCATGTTGTCCGAGGTCAGTTCGGTCTCGTCGGCCGCTGTCGGGCGGGCGATGCCGAAGTCGATCAGTCGGGGGCCGTCGAGGGCGAGCAGGACGTTGCCCGGCTTGACGTCCCGGTGCACCAGGCCCGCCTCATGAACGGCGGTCAGGGCGCGGGCCAGCACCTTTCCCAGCACCCGTACCGCACGCTCGGGCAGCGCTCCGCAAGCCGCGACCGCCTCGGCCAGGGAGGGTCCGGGCACGAACGCGGTGGCCAGCCACGGCGCCGCCGCATCCGTGTCAGCGTCGAGCACCTGCACCACCCACGGGCTGTCGACCTGCCCGGCGGAGGACGCCTCCCGGCGGAATCGGGCCCGGAACTCGGTCTGGTCGGCGTACTCGGGCTGGATCACCTTCACGGCGGCCAGGTCGCCGGTCCCGGTCCGCGCCAGGTAGACCATGCCCATACCGCCGGCTCCCAGGCGGCCCAGCAGGCGGTTGGCGCCGAGGCGGGAAGGGTCGGTGGGAAGGAGACGGTCCATCACTCGCCGTCCTTCTTGTCGCCGACGGTGGGGCTGTCGGAAGGGGTGGCCGGGTCCGGTGAGGCCGAGCCGGACCCGGTGGGGCTTCCTATCGCGTCCTGTACCCGCAGCAGCATCCTGGCGGCTACATCCACCTCGCTCGTCGTGTCCTCCTGCCCTCCGCACGAGGACGCGGAGATCACGACCGAGCCGAATACGGACTGCGTCCACGAGTAGCGGTACGGCCCGCCCCGGGTGTCGCTGACGCACACGCCCGACTCCGACAGCGAGTCGTCGCTGGACGTGTTGGCGCTCTCGCCCCAGGCGACGGCCACGGAGGAGAGATCGGTCAGCCGCTCGCCCGTCCGCAGGGTCTGCTCCGGGCAGCCGACGGCCTCCTCCAGCATCCCGGCCTGTTCCCAGGCGGCGTCCAGCGCCGTCCGGTGCACCGTGACCGTGGTCGACAGCCGCACGGGCACCTCGGCATCGCTCGCGGGCATCTCGAAGTGGCGGGTGAGCGTGGCCAGTACGTCCTTCGGCAGCCCCTTCCGCTGCCATGCGCAGTCCTCGCCCAGCACGGCCCAGGTGTTCGGGTCACTCTCGTACGGTGTCCCCGGTGCCGCCTCCGAGCCGACCAGCTCCGGATCGGCGATCATCTTCCGGACGAACGCCCGCGCCTCGGCCGTGGTGTGCGGCTGCTTCGCCGGGTCCGCCTGTTCGGTCGGCGAGGTCGCGGGTAAGGCACCGGCGTCGGTGCCTGCGTCCGTGTCTGTGGACGACCCGGTCTCTGCGTCACCATCACTCCGGGCGGCATCCGGGTTCGACCCCCGCGTCGTCTCACTGCCCGGAGTGCTGCCGCCGTCCGTGCAGCCGGCCAGCAGCGTCGCGCACGTCATGACGACCCCGCAGACCAACCGGGCCTTCGCATACGTCACGATCTCTCCCCTCGTCGCATGCTCACCCTCCGGTTCCCACCGCTCCACGTGACGGGCTGCCGCGCACACCGTGTCGACGGCCGCTCTTCATGCCTGTACCGATGCCCCGCCGGTACCGGACGGTTCCCCCAACGCCCTCTTTCCTCAAGGTAGTTCAGAGGGCTCAGGATGTACGGGACATGCCTCGTGAAATGTCGGCAACCGGTGACGCCGGTGCCTCGCAGACGGTCTTCAGGAGCTCGGCCGACGGCAAGTCGGGCGCAGCATGCGCAACACCGAGGCGAGAACGGCCTTCGCGCCCTTCGCGGCTCGCCGGACAGCGTCGAGAACCTGTCCTGGAGTCTGTGGGCCCATGAGCGCCTCGGCGTTGGCGGTGCGGAACCAAGGACAGCAGAACAGAGGTGGTGGCGGGCACACCCGGAGAGAACTCCGATGGACTGCTGTGGACGGCCTGGGGAGCAGCTCGCGGACCCATGAGCAGCGGTTCCACGACGATGATCGGAACCGCCGCCGGAGTTGGACGCAACTACGCCGATCCCGAGTTCGGCGCGGCACGTCTGACGGCGGTCATGACAATCGGTTCATCCAAGATTTTCGTGAAGCCGGTCATCAGGCCGTCGCGTTGGTGACTCTGGGTGTTCGACGGCTGGCGG
>NZ_JBSFUY010000051.1:0-45474 GCF_053592055.1 Streptomyces sp. NPDC002817 | reverse complement strand
CCGTTGAGGTAGGGGAAGAGGACGTCCTTGTTGCGGGGGTTGCGCTGGATGAGGTCGTGGGCCTGTTCGGGGGTGAGGATGAAGCCCTTACCCAGGACGTTGGACCCCTGGAACGACTTGCCCTTGTTCGCTACCAGACGATTGCCGGTTGCCAAGAGTGCAGGTCAGGACGATTTAGGGGCGGATCTCGCCAAACTCATCGCGTTACGGTAAGTGCTCCACGACCAGGCACATGACGTTCCCCATGACACTCGACAAGTTCACTGAGGCTCAGCGAGCGGACGGTTACTCGACCAACACCATCGGCGCCCGAGTACGTTGCATCAAGGCCATAGCCCGCTCTGCCGGCGTAACCGCAGGCCAGCTCAAGGTCGATCATGTCATCGCGTACTTCGCCGCACGCCCCTTACGCCCATGGTCACGCAGAACCTACCTGAACCATCTCCAGGCGTTTGGAAAGTGGCTGGGAGTGGATCTCATAGAGGGCATACGCAAGCCCGCAGCACCCCGGTCAACACCTCATCCGCTCCCAGAAGATGAACTCAAGCGGCTCACCGCAGTCACCCGTGGAGCGCACAGGACCTGGGTCCTGCTAGGGGCCTTCTGCGGCCTCCGCGCGCACGAAACGGCCAAACTTGCCAGGGAAGACCTATCCACTCTCGATGACGGCACAGCGATACTCCGCGTTACAGGCAAGGGCGGACGCACGGACACCATCCCTGTGCCACCGGTCGTCATGAAGGCACTCGACCTGACGGGAAGCGGCAGATTCTGGGAAGGAACGCGTGCCGAATCCGTCTCACGAACTGTCGCCGGGATCGCTGCAAAGATCGGCATCCGCATGCGCTACCACCAGCTGAGGCACCGATACGGAACGATGGTCTACCGCTCTTCCGGCAGAGACCTGCTCATGACGCAACGCCTGATGCGCCACGCGTCTCCAGCGACCACAGCTGGGTACGCGGCCGTCGCGGACGACCGTGTTCACGTGGTTGTGCTTGATCTTCCAGGAGCTGACCCCGGCGCATCACGGTCCAAGGGACGGAAGACGAGCCCAAACCGGTGCCAGTCGTGCCGCCAGGAAGCCCGAGTCTGAACGACGCGAGCGGCACATGAAGCATCGGTGACGCGGCATGTGCTCGCCTTCTACGACGGAGTCGCGGACCACGACACAGATCGCTCGGTTATGGGCGACGAGGTTGTGGCTGATGCTGCTCATGAGTTGGTCGCGGCCGGTCCGCAGCAAACCGGGGACTGAATCTGCGCCCTGTTGGGCAGCACTGCCAAGTGGTTCCTGGTCGCCAACATCTGCCCGCTGTACGGGGAGAGCCTGGACATAGGTCTTCGCCAACGAGTGATCCACGACGGGGCGCTGCGGACAACTGAGGTCGATGGCAGCTTCGGTCACCGACCTCTATAATTTCGTGCACGATTCCGAGTGTCACGAAGAAGACGTCGTGGGACTTCGCAAACTGCGGGCGCCGGCCCGACCTTCACTCCCGCCCAGTGGAGCGCGTCATGTCTGTCGTCGACACCAGACTGATTCAGACCGCCGTCATCGGCGTGAAAGACTCCGACCAGCCCGTCATCCTCCCCGAAGAGCCTTACAACCTTGACCAGTTCCGTCGCTACTTCCAGGGAAAGCGGTTCTGGTGTGGCACGCTGCTCGGCGGTTGCGGCGGGGAGTTGATGACCAAGCGGTACGAAACGAAGGTGTGCCACTTCGCCCACTATCCGGACCATGCGGGCACTGCTCCTGTGTGTGATCGCATCGCAAACGGTGCCGACAGCGCCGACCATCTCTTCATCAAGAGAGACGTGATCGCCTGGCTCCAGGCCCAGGGGCTTCGCGTACGTGCCGAGCTACGCAACCTCGGTACCGGTCCCGGCGACGCCGTGGACTTCTGGCTTCCTTCGACCCACCAACTGCTGCGATTCCAGCTGTGTCTCCAGGACTACCGCACCTGGTACCGGGCCGAACGGGAGCTGAGCACGTCCTCGGAACAGATGGACTGGCTCTTCGGCTCCGAAGGGCCGATCTCCGCCAACATGACGGAGCGGCAGGGCTACGCGCTACGCGTCAAGTGTGAGACCCACGGCTCGAACCGGCGTGTCCTGATCGGCGTCGAACGCACCGGGCGGCCTGTCACCTGGTCACCACTTGACGACTGTCGACTCACTTCCGACGGGCTGGTCACGCCCGTTCTGGAAGAGTTACTCAGAGACGGCAGTGTCACCCAGCGCGGCAAAGGCGCGTGGCTCCGACCTGCCACGTTCCCACTCCGCGCCGATCAGATCGTCTTCGCTATCGATGCCAAGGCTCCGGCGCCCAAGCACTCCCCACTCGCAGCCGAAGGCCGCTACATCATCACCGCGGACGTGAAGCCCGCCGGCAGCCGAATCATCCGCGCACACGTGTCCCTTCCGGATGTCGTCCCCGTGCCGACCGAGCAGTACGTGTATCGGCTGCACGGGGTAGCCCGTCTCCTCCTGACCGACCCTGATCCGCAGGACGGCGCACAATGGGCTGTGAGGGCCGATGGCGTCATTCAGCTCAGCGGCATCGAGGCAGAACGCACCGGCCTGTGGTGCCCAGGCGTTGCCCTTCCCAAGCCTGTACGGACAACATCTGCCGCCCCGGTTCCGGCCCAGCGCCCCGCTGCAGAAACGACCGTGGCCCCTTCCGGCCGGGCCAATTCAGCGCAATCGGCGAGTAGTGTCCCCGCGAGTGATCCGGAAACGGTGGCCCGGGTCCGCAAGGCCCTGGAGGACTTCGCCAGGCGCCGCACCCCCACGACATGGAGCACGCTGGGAACGGTCGCGAAGCTCAATCTGGTCCGCCTCTCCCCGACCGAGCGCCGGGACCTCCTCATCGCAGTGGATCGCCCCGCCACGCCGGACAAACCGATGCTCTCAGCCTTGGTACGAGACTCTGGTGGCCGTCCGTTGCCGGATATGACGACCATCATCCGCAAGCTCGGGCTTCAGGCACCCGCCGATGACATCACCTTGAAGCTCTGGTGTGACCGTGAGAAGGAGCGCGCCTTCCAGGCCCACAGCTCATCGCGTGTCCTCGTGATCCCTGCACGACTCACGCTCAGCGCCAACGGCAGGGCATCCGAGCAATCGGTGGTTACCCAGCCCAAGAAACGCGCCGCAGCACGGCCAGATAGTGAGCATCAGCGACGAAACGGCCCTCTAGAAGAAGGAGTGGAGCGACTTCGGCAGGTCTTGACACAAGCCGAGGAACTGCTACCACGAATCAGTGGACGACACCACAAGCGCCTGTCCGGCACAGCCAAAGGGGCGCGTAACCGCCTGAACGCTTACGAGTCCGCACGGGCCAAGGGCACGGCCTATCTCGACTGGCTCGGTGGCCGGAGCGATACACCTGGCCACCACGCTCAGCTCCTGGCGCGGGCCATCGAAGCTGTCGAACCCTACGCCAGCAGCCAACCAATCCCGAAAGCCGAGCCAGTAGAGCCTTCCCGACCGACTCCGCCGCTCATCAGCGCCGAGTGCTCCCCTTCCAAGCCTCCGACCGGCGAAGTGACAACCGAAGCATCAAGAGATTCAGCCGCTGAGCAATTCCAATCACTGGTAGACCAGTTCAGAGAGGCACAGCAGATCCTGGACGTCCACCGGGCGGAACAGATCTATCGCATGGCCACCCCGATCTACAGAATGCAGTCTCCTGCACTTCAGCACCAGAATCGCGCGATCATTGCAGAGATTAGGACGTGGGTGGGCGTGCAGCAGCCCAACCGCTCCTCAGCGGTCCTCAAACGCTGCCGACGTCTGATTCACCGAATGCGGGAAGAGAAGGACACTCTGAGTATCGATGCCCTGGCGGCCCTTGCGACGGAAGCGGAAGCACTGAGCGCACGAGTCACTCTGTCCGACACTGAACAGAAGGATCTCGCCAGATGGCAGCAGCACCTCAAGGCGCGACGCGAGGCCGAGCGGCCCGCCTCGGCTGGTGATCTGTCTGCAAACGAGCCCACGTCAGAAGGTCGGCTCTCCCCGTCACAGGTTCTACAACTCGCCTCTGCCGTACGCACTTTGCTGGAACAGACCGCACGGGGTCAGTCCCTGACAACGTGGGGTGACCTGCGACGGCGGCTCGGGGGGAGCGCCTTGCCCCACCTGCATCCCGATGATCAGGGCGAGGTCCTCGTTGCTATCGACCATGGCACTCCGGCAGACGAGCCCCTGTTGTCGAGCCTCATCGTCGTGGGTGACGGCGAGATCCACCCCTTGTACCGGCACGTGGCCTTCTCTCTCGGCCGGGAGGTCCCTCGCTCTGACGCAGCCCTCCGGAGCGAGTGGACCGTGGACGTGCTGCGCCTACGCGCGCTGTGGAAGCACCGGTGATGGGCGATGAGATTCTGGCCAGTACGGACCATGAGCCGATCACGGAGGTCCGCAGCTAGCTGAAGCTGGACTTGGACCGCCCGGAATACGGTCCACGCCCGCCGGCACAGGGCTTTGCGGTAGCGCGGCGGGTCTCCGAAGCTGGCAGGGCCCTCGGGGCGGCGTGAGTCGTTGCCGAACTTGCACGGCCCTGAGGGGCTCACCGCGGCTCCATCAATGTCAGTGGACCCCCCTATCGTTGTTCGCGGGTGTCGGTCAGCACGGTCCGCGCCCAGGGAGGGATACGCGCATGCCGTCGCCATCACAGAACGCCCCCGCTCCAGAGCCCGGCGTTCCCCACCCCGTGGACGAGGTCCCGCAGACCTTCCGGTCCGGGACGTCGTACGACGTCCGGGAGGAACTCGGCGATCTGATCTCACGGGATCTGCTCGGGCCGTGGGCGGATGAGACCGAGGCACTCGCGCCGCACAGCGCCGGGCCCCGTGACCGCTACCTCGTCGGGCTTCTCGGGCCCCGGCCCGCGCCGACCGACGCGCCCGTGAAGGTCGCGGCGGGCCAGGCGGAGACCGAGGTTAGCGCTGAGGGGGACGGGCGGGACCCCGAGCTATCGGAGCGGCTCACCCCGCAGGCCGCCGGACGGCTGTGGGCGTCGTCCATGGGGCTGAGTTTCCTGGTGCCGGCCGATGTGGGCATGCTCAGTGTCGTCGCCTCCTGGGGCCGGTACCGGCAGAGCGACAGCAAGACGGACGACGGCCGGGCGGTGCGCGCGTGGTCGCGGGAGCCCGTCCGGCATGAGGTGGACATTCCCGTCGACTCGTCGGGCACCGTCCGCAAGGTTCTCGAAGGCGTCGACGACACCGACCCGGACCTTCCCTGCATTCGGCTCGACATACACGTGCGGGAGCGTCCCGGCACCGTCGACGGCGCGGATAACTTGCGTTTCGTCGACGTGTCTCTGATCAACGCGCTGGAGGAGTCCCGTGAACTGCGGGACGGGCAGTGGCTGTTCCAGACGAAGTTGGAAGTCACCTCCTTCGACGGGCAGTCCAGCGTCTTCCTGCCGATCGACGACCCGTTGTCCGACGAGCCCGGCCACATCCTGGAGAACCCCGAGGAACAGCATCTGCGGCTGCTGTACCGGCAGGAGTTGAAGCACGCGCACGGGCGGAACGTCGCCGTGCACGCGAGTGTCCTGCCGAAGGGGCGGCGCGCGGTCAAGTTGGAGACGACCTGGCTGCCGGTGAAGGACGTACCGGCCACGGTCGCGCCGAACACGGGCCGGCAGCCGCTGCTCGCCGGTCTTGAGGTGAGCATGGACAAGCTCGCCGAACTGGCCGTCTGGGAGCGGCGCGACGAGCTGCTGAAGGCCCTGCAGCCGCTGGCCGACGGCTACGACGGCTGGTTGCAACAGCAGGCCGCCAAGGCGGAGTCGCTGTCGGGCGAACTGCGGACCACCGCGCTGCGAGCGGTCGACGAGGCCCGCGACGCGTGCGGTCGGATCGCCCTCGGCATCGAGCTGCTGCACACCGACCGGGACGCGCTGCGGGCGTTCCGGTTCGCCAACCGGGCCATGGCCATGCAGCGGCGGGCCACGGCGACGGCCGCGCTGCGGGCCGAGGGCGGTGAGAAGCCGCCCACGTACGCTGCGGCCTACGCCGAGGTCGATGCGCGCGGTCCTGTGGCCGCGAGTTGGTACCCCTTCCAGCTGGCGTTCGTGCTGCTCAACCTGTGCTCCCTCACCGCCCCCGCGCACAAGGAGCGCAGGGCAGACAGCACCGCCACGGTTGACCTCCTGTTCTTCCCGACCGGTGGCGGCAAGACGGAGGCGTATCTCGGTCTCACGGCCTACACGTTCGCCATTCGACGACTGCAGAAGGTCGTCGGGGAGGGCGAGGACGCCCGCGAGGGGCGGGACGGCGTCGCTGTACTGATGCGGTACACCCTGCGGCTGCTGACGGCGCAGCAGTTCCAGCGGGCCTCCGCCCTCGTGTGCGCGACGGAGGTGCTCCGCAGGGAGGACGAGGAGGTCTGGGGCCGCAGGCCGTTCCGTATCGGGCTGTGGGTCGGTGCCGGGGTCTCGCCGAACTGGTACGGCGACGCGGCGCAGCAGATCGCCGAGGCCAACGAGTCCGCCTCGGGGCGGCATGCGAACGTCCTGCAGGTGTTGTCCTGCCCGTGGTGCGGCGAGGAGCTGCGCGCGTGGCGGGACGTGGCACCGGACGACGTACGACGGCGCGTCATCGTGTACTGCCCGCGAGGGGAGGACGCGGAACCCTGCCCGTTCTCCCGGATGCGGGCGCGGGGTGAGGGGCTGCCGATCCTCACGGTCGACGAGGAGATCTACCGGCTGGTGCCGAGCCTGCTGATCGCGACCGTGGACAAGCTCGCCCAGCTGCCGTGGCGCGGCTACGCGGGAATGCTGTTCGGGCGCGTGAGCGCCTACTGCGAGAGGCACGGTTACCGCCACGACGACCTCGATGAGGAGATCGGCTGTGGATCCCGGCACAACGCCAAGGACCGGCACAAGGCCGTGACCAGCCGGCCGATGCCACGGCGGCTGCGGCCTCCGGACCTCATCATCCAGGACGAGCTGCACCTGATCTCCGGGGCGCTGGGCACCACGGTGGGGCTGTTCGAGTCGGCCGTCGACCAGTTGTGCACCTGGCGGGCGAAGGACTCCCACGGGCAGCTCCGGGACACCGGGCCGAAGATCGTCGCGTCGACGGCCACCACCCGCAACGCCCGTGCGCAGGTGCTGGGCGTGTTCGCTCGGGACCTGGCGATCTTCCCGCCGCAGGTGGTCGACGTCAGCGACACCTTCTTCTCCCAGCAGGTCGACGTCACCCGGGACAACCCTGGGCGGCGCTACTACGGCGTCTGTGCGCACGGGGTGCGCATGAAGGCCGCCGAGATCCGTGTCGCGGAGATCCTGTTGCTCGCCGGGCAGCACATGTTCGACCTCTACGGTGCTCCCGCAGATCCGTACATGACGGTGGTCGGGTACTTCAACGCGACCAAGGAACTCGCCGGTATGCGGCGCGTCCTGGACGACGACGTGCCGAGCCGACTGCGGGCCAACGGACGCCGCCGGGGCATTGCCAATCGGCTGCTGCGCGACACCGACATGCTCAACCTCCAGGAGCTGACCTCCCGCATCTCGTCGGCGGAGATCAGCGCCACCCTCAAGCGGCTGGAGATCGGGTTCAACCCGGAGCACGACACGTCGGTCCGCAAGAAGGCGATTGTCGACGAGCTCCGGGATGCCGGGAGGGTCCGTGAGCCGCGGGTCCTGCCTGCCCCGCTGCACCGCAGGCCGGTCGACCACGTGCTGGCCACGTCGATGCTCCAGGTGGGCGTGGACGTCTCCCGCTTCGGCCTGATGGTCGTCACCGGGCAGCCGAAGAACACCGCCGAATACATTCAGGCGTCCTCCCGCGTCGGACGTCAGGCCAAGCGGCCGGGCATCGTGATCACGCTCTACAACTGGGCACGGCCCCGGGATCTCGCCCACTTCGAGGACTTCGAGCACTACCACGCGACGTTCTACCGGCAGGTCGAAGCGCTGTCGGTGACCCCGTTCACGCGGCGGGCGCTCGACCGGGGCACCACCGCCACGTATGTCTCCGCCGTGCGGCAGGCGTGCGACGAGTTCTCCGACAACGTGGACGCGGAGGGGGTGGACCTCGACGACCCTCGGGTGCAGGACGTCGAGCGGCGGCTGCTTGCTCGCGCGGAGGCCGTGGACGGGGACCGGGCGCGCGGCTACCTCGCCGAGCGCATAGACGCCCTGCGTGACGCCTGGACGGCCAAGAAGGGTGAGCAGGGCAGGCTCGGCTACCGGGGCCAGACCCGGCAGAAGCAGACGGTGCTGGGCCTGCTGCGCAACGCGGACGGCAGCGGATGGGACGTGCTCACCGTCCCGCAGTCGATGCGCGAGACGGAGAACGAGATCAACATGCTGTTGTCCGCCGACACCGTGCTGTCGGCCCCGGCCGGCAACGCCTGGGAGTTCGGACCACCCGCCGAAAACGGCGACGGCCCAGATACGGCGAGCGGCGACGAACTCGGCGAGGTGCCGGACCCGGACGGGAACGGCGACGACGACGGCACGGCCAGGGGGCGGCGGTCATGAGCAGCGGCGGATACTTCAGGCGGGTGGGGGCGGTACGGCCGAGCCACCTCATGTTCACCGGCGGCGTCGGCGCCCTCGTCGACCTGCCCAACTTCTCCGTCATGGTCAAGGGCCTCGACCACTGGAGTTACGCCGGTGTGCCCGATCCGGTAATCGAGGAGCCCCGGCTCCGCGGGGCCGTCAACCGGGCCCTGCGGCGCTACGGCCCGAACCAGGTGGGCGAACTGCGCGCCGCGCCGTGGATCCCCGGAACCGACACCGACCCGAAGGGGAACGCGGCACGGATCGGCGTGCCCGTAACCCCCTTCCCGCAGTGGCTGCGCTGCACGGCTTGCAATGAGCTGGCCTCCCTAGGCTCGGGCAAGTGGGGATTCGAGAACAACAACGCCCGCCGCCCCGACGAGGCGCGGTTCTACCACGAGAACTGCTACCGGAAGAAGAAGGGCCGCAAGCCCCTCGCCGTGGCCGCCCGCTTCGCGCTCGCCTGCACCAAGGGCCACCTCGACGAGTTCCCGTACACGGAGTTCGTGCACGAGGGTCGCGCCTGCCCCGACACGACGTACCCGACGCTGCGGATGCGCGACAACGGCGGCAACCTCGCGGCCAACGTGTCCCTCGAATGCCTCGTGTGCAAGAAGGCCAAACGCAACATCCGGGACGCGATGGGCGACAAGGGCCGCGAGAACCTGCCCCGCTGCCGTGGCCGGCACCCTCAGTTCGACGGCGTCTACGACACCTGCGACGAGACGCCGTATCTACTGGTCGTGGGCGCGTCTAACCAGTGGTTCCCCGTGACGCTCAGCGCATTGGCACTGCCCGACACCGGGACCGACTCGCTGCGCAAGCTCGTCGAGGAACGCTGGCCGGACCTGGAGGACTTCGAGGATGAGGCGGAGATCGCCATGTTCGCCAAGAAGTCGAAGCACCACCGCTACCTTCGCGACTACGAGCCCGCACAGGTCTGGCAGGCCATCTCCGCCTACCGCGCGGCCCTGTCGGGTGATGCGGGCGAGACCGAGCAACCGCCGGGCCCTCCCGACCTGCTGACCCCCGAGTGGCACGTCCTGTCCGCGGCGAAGACCGCCGACCCGACCGAGGACTTCGCGCTCGTGGACGCCTCGCTCAGTGGGCCGCTGTCCACCGTCTTCTCCCAGGTGCGGCAGGTGGAGCGGCTACGCGAGGTGCGGGCCCTCATCGGCTTCACCCGGCTGGACGCTCCCGATCCCGAGGACCCCGGCCTGGTCACCCGCGTCGACCTGGGGCGGCGCGAACGCGGCTGGGTGCCAGCCAGCGAGGTGCGTGGCGAGGGGCTGTTTCTGCGGGTGGACGATCACCTGATCGAGCAGTGGGAGCAGCGGGTCGCGTCGAGCGACGCCCTCGCCGCACACGCCGCGGCATTCGGCCGGTTCCGTGACCACCGCAGGTCGGAACGGATCCAGGACGGCTCCGACCTGATGCAAGGCTGGCCGGGCGGTCGCTACATCGCCCTTCATACGCTCTCCCACCTGCTCATCCGCACCATCGCGATGGAGTGCGGCTACAACTCGGCGAGTCTGGCCGAGCGGATCTACAGCGGCGACGCCGAGGAACGGCGGACCGGCATCCTCATCTACACGGCCGTCCCGGACTCGGAGGGCACGCTCGGCGGGCTGGTCTCCCTCGCCGATCAGGACCCGAGCACCGGGGAGAACCGGTTGGCCAGGATCGTACGGACGGCGCTGTACAAGGCGGGGCGGTGCTCCTCGGACCCGCTGTGCGGCGAGCGTCTTCCCAAGGCGCCGGAGGACTTCCTGCACGGTGCCGCCTGCCACTCCTGCCTGTTCGTGTCCGAGACGACGTGCGAGCGCGGCAACCGGTTCCTGGACCGGCGGTTCATCACCCACCTGGCAGGCGACCCGAAAACGCTGGCCCTAATCCCGAACTTCGGGTGAGCGGATCGACCCGGTGAGCCGCAGACGCTTCGAGGCGGCGGCAGCGACGGCCGCCGCCTCGCTCGGGCCCACACGGACTAAGGCGCTGGCCACGCTCCTCTCCCAGGGCCGCTCCCCGGCGTACATCATCGGCAGGCTCCAGACGCCAGCCGCGCTGGAAGCCGTATCGGCGTTGCTGGCGTCGATGACGGAGGACGGCGTTCCCGCGGCGGAGACGGCGGCGTATCTGCGGGGTTACGCGGCGGCCTGGACCCGGCAGCGCGAGGACACCGAGGCCCGTGCGGTGTGGAGCGGCCCTTCCACGCCTGGAACACCCGGCCGCGCCACCGCCCAGGTGCTGACGGAGGTGGTCGGTGCCGCAGAGCACCGGCTCGTCGCCGTGACCTACTCGGCCCGCTCGTACGCACCGCTGACCGCAGCGCTGTCCGAGGCCGTGGCCCGGGGCGTCACAGTGGACATCGTCGTGGAGACGCTGGAAGGCGCGGGCGGGCTACTCTCCGGGCGTGAGCCGGCCGATGCCTTCTCCCGCGTACCGGGCCTGCGGCTCTGGCACTGGCCGACGGGTCAACGCCCCACTCCTGGAAGCCGGTTGCACGCGAAGCTGGCGGTGGCCGACGACCGGATCCTCTTTCTTTCCAGCGCCAACCTCACGGCGGCCGGCGCCGAGCGCAACATCGAGGCAGGCGTGCTGCTGAACGGCGGTCCCATGCCGGGACGGATGGCGGAACACATAAGGGAGTTGCAGCGCCGAGGGGTTCTCGCACGGTGGTCAGGCGCCTGATGAAGTCCCGTCACGGTCGAATCATCGCCATTTGCATGGCCGGTTGACGGCCACTTAGCCCTGACGGCCGGAACCTGGCCAACAATTGAGCCTCCGGTTTCACATGATGCAGGAGGTCACAAATGGTCGCCGTCGCTCTGGTGCACAGCACCGCGCTGATGACGGAGCGGCTCCCCGAAAAGCCTCCGGCATGGCTGACCCGCGGTGAGCGGACCTTCGCGTATCCATACAAAGACTGGAGGAAGCCGCGCGTCTGGTGCCTCGCCTTCTTCACGGACCGTCACGCCCGCTATGAGCAGCGCAGGATCATCGGGGTGGGCGGCGTCTTCCCGGGCAGGCGGTCGGGTACCTACGAACGCGCCCTGCTCGCCCGCGACTTCACCGTACTCCGGGTTCCGCTGCCGCTCGTCGACCTTGAGGGTGCGATGGGGGCCAGCCGCCGATTCCTCAAGGACGACGGTCGTTTGTCTCCCGCGGCTGGCGACAACCTGCTCGCCGCCATCCGGCATCTGCGGCCGGAACTGAACGAGACGCTGGATGGCCTCGAGAACAGCCTGGGGGCCAATCCTCCTACAGGTCGGGAGGGAGAACAGCGGAGCTTTGAGAAGGACGCGATGGGCACCGTCATGGAGACGTTCGGCGCGGACCGCGATCCACTCGAAGCGTGGCAGCAGCCGCTCAGCGGGGACGATCCCCGCTCCCGATCCGTCCCCTTCATCGAAGGGATGCCCGACCTCCGGCAGATCGAGGACCAGCAGATCGTCCACGACTACCTGCGCTTCCCTGGCATGGAGGGCGAGGACGCCGTGCAGGTCGGCTGGCGGATCTACCGTCGTAACTCAGAGTCCCACCATCGGCTGTTCGTGTACAACGCCAACCGCACGAACGCCGAGACCGTCATGGGCGTCGACATGATCTACGTGAACGAGCACGCCCGAAGCGTGGCCATGGTCCAGTACAAGCGGATGCGTCAGAGCGGGCCCGGCTGGGTGTACTGGCACGACGCCACCGGCGAGCGGGAGTTGAAGCGGATGGAGACCGTCGACGACCAGTGCAAGGCCGAGGACGAGTGGGCTCGGACCAGCCAGGAGGGGCCGACGACGCTGGGGGATCCACGCCTGGTCCCCACGCCCAGCATGGTCAAACTGTGCCGAACCGCTCCCTTCATGATGAACTCCGCCGCCCTCATTCCCGGCATGTATCTGACGCGGGAGCACTTCCAAGAACTGCTTCAACGCCCCGAGGCCGACGGGCCGTCCGGCGGGACACGCATCGTCGAGGAGTCGGTCCCCCGGTACCTGAACAACACCACCTTCACCACGCTGCTCAGGGACGGATGGATCGGCACGCGCGGCACCGGCTGGGACTACGTCATCGACCTAATACGCGAGAGCCTGTCCGCCAACGGGCCGGGCTCCGTCGTCGTGGGGATGCACCGGAGCGAGGTTCCACCCGGCAACCGCCGAGTCAACTGACCCGCGCCGCAGGCGGACGGCGATCGAGGCGATCCGGCTGCCCTGGCACGTACGGACCGGTCTCGCGAATCGAAGCCGGTCAGTAAGGTGATCGTAGTCTTCTGGAGGGGGCGCGGATGGCGACGCTGGGGATGCACCGGGACTTCCTGCTGGAGTTCGCGGCGTTGGAGAAACCAGTCCAGAAGCGGGTCTTCGAGGTGTTCGAGAAGTTCGCGGCAGCCACGCACACTGGGCTGCACCTGGAGAAGCTGACTCACCAGAAAGATCCGCGGCTGCGGACCATCCGCATCACCGGCTTCTGGCGCGGCGTAGTCCTCAAGGGCGAGTCGGGCGACAGCTACCTGCTGCTCAAGGTGCTTCCCCATGACAAGGCCAACGACTGGGCCGCCAAGCACCGCGCGTCGGTGAACGAGGCGACGCAAGGCATCGAGATACGCAACGACGTGGCCCTGGAACGGGCCACGGCAGGGCTGCGTGCGCTGGCCGCCGAGGAACCGACCCGCCTGTTCCCCACCTCCGACTACCCGGACAAGGTGCTGCGCAGCCTCGGTGTGGACGAGGAGATCCTGCCGATCATCCGGCTGATCCCGGACGAGGATCATCTGGAGGCACTGCACAAGGTGCTGCCGGAGCATCAGTACGACGTACTGCTGGGACTCGCGACCGGCATGAAGCCCGAGGCGATCGACCGGGAACTGGTGCAGGCGTACGCCCGGACCGCCGCGCGGACCCCCGTGGCCGACGACGGTGACGAGCTGGGCACCGCGATGGCCCGTTCCCGCGGCCGGGTCGCTCTCGTGTCGGGCCCCGTCGAACTGCAAGGAATCCTGGAGCGGCCTTTCGACGCCTGGCGGGTCTTCCTGCACCCGAGCCAGTACCGGGTGGCCTACCACGAGGGCTACGCCGGGCCGGCCCGGGTCACCGGCGGGCCCGGCACGGGCAAGACGGTGGTCGCCCTGCACCGGGCGTACCACCTGGCCCGGCAACTACCCGAGGAGGCCCCCGACGGGTGCGTTCTGCTCACCACCTTCACCAGGGATCTCGCGGCCGAACTGGAGCGCTGTCTGACGCTGCTGGTCGAGGAAGAGAACGTCCGAGCAAAGATCCGGGTGGTCAACGTCGACGCCCTGGCCAACGAGATCGTACGGGCGGAGCGCGGCGGCGCCCCACTGAAACTGGTCTTCGACCAGAAGGAGATCACCGCTCGCTGGACGCGCATCGCGCAGCGGCTGGGGATCGACTTCACGGACGTCTTCCTCGACCAGGAGTGGCGTCAGATCGTCCTCGCGCAGGCCCTGACCGAACCGGAGGAGTACCTGAAGGCGCCGCGCACCGGCCGCGGCACCGCGCTCCCACCACTGAAACGCCTTCAGGTGTGGCGGGCCGTCTCCGCTTTCGAGGAGCAGTTGCGCCAGGCGGGCGAGTGGACGTTCCTTCAGGTGTGTGCGGAGGCGGCACGTGTCCTGGACGGCCGGGAACAGCGGCTGTACCACCATGTCGTGATCGACGAGGCGCAAGACCTGCACCCCGCGCAGTGGCGGTTCCTGCGGGCCCTGGTCGCTCCCGGTCAGGACGATCTGTTCCTCGCTGGTGACACTTACCAGCGGATCTACGGGAACCGGGTGTCGCTGCGCTCGCTCGGCGTCCAGGTCGTCGGCCGCTCGCACCGACTCCGGATCAACTACCGCACCACGCAGGAAATCCTGGCCTGGTCGGCCTCACTGCTGACCGGTGAGGAGCCGGACGACATGGACGGCGGGAACGAGACGCTGGCGGGATACCGCTCCACCATGCACGGAGAGCGGCCGGAGACGGCCGGATATGCCACGAAGCCTGAGGAGATCGAGGCGCTGGTGGCCCGTGTGCGGGACTGGACCGACGCAGGGGTGCAGGCGGAGGACATCGGGGTGGCGGTGCGCTACGTCCAGCTGGGGCGGGACATCGCTCAGGCACTGGAGCAGGCCGGCCTCGCCGCGTGCGTGCTCGGTGCCGGGCGCGGTGGCGCCGGTGTCCGGATCGGCACCATGCACCGGATGAAGGGGCTGGAGTTCCGCTGCGTCGCCGTCGCCGGGGTGAATGACGGCACCGTGCCGATGAAGTCGGCCGTCACTGCGGTCGAGGTCGACGCCCAGCAGCACCAGGAGGACCTGAACGGCGAGCTGAACCTGCTATTCGTGGCGTGCACGCGGGCGCGCGAGGCGCTGCGGGTGTCCTGGCACGGGGCGCCGAGTCCGTTCCTAGCGCCGGTCGTCAACCTGCGCCCGTAGTGTTCATAGGTCCCGCACGCCATTGCTGCTGGCCCCATGCGTGACGTGCGTGGGGCCAGCAGGATGCCGTCGCCCCACACTCCGCTGGAGGGGGCACGGAGGGTGTCAGGGAGTGCTGGGGTCCTCGTCCACCATACGGCGGGCCTCCGCGAGGGCCGCCGTATGCGCGAACCACTCCAGCACGGCACAGATCTCCTCGCTGTGCGCGGCGAAGACCTCCACCGCGAAGGAGGGACGAAGGTCCAGTTTCGCCTCGGCCAGGTCGATGCCATCGATCCCGTTCAGGCGGTTCATCAACTCGCGCCGCAGCGGCTCGTCATCGAACGGGGGACGCCTCTTCAGATACTGGAAGACGACCTCGACGGTGCCGGAGACCGGGTAGAGAGCCAGGGGCCACAGCTCTCGGGAAGCGGGCGCGTTGCCGAAACGCACTGTGGGGAAGCAACTGGTCTCGCTTGCCCGGCCGTAGGCGAGATGACCGCCCTGCTGCTCCCAGAAACGCAGGGCGTCCAGGACGCCGTCGACGGTCTCCTCGGTCTGGTTGTCGCGCAGCTGCGTTTCGAACCGGCTGGCCGCCGACTGCTGCTCGTCGCCGTCGACCCGCGGTGACGGCTCGGCCTCATCGGCGACATCCTTGCCCAGCAGGGCCGCCAGGTCGGAGGTGGTCAGCCGGTGGGATCGGCGGGCCCGGCCCGCGTCGTCGAAGGAAACTCCCTCGGCCTCCAGACGGGTTCGCACATCACCGAGGTCCTGGCCATCCGGCCACCTGAAGCCCGCCGAGACGCGGCCGTCCGCCGTCAGCACCCGGTAGGCGCCGTGCAGGCCCACCTTGGACGCCAGATGCTGGCCGACCGGGACGGCGTGGGTGCCGATGAGCGCCGCGACGTCACCGTACGTCGTCCACGTCCCGGCCGGCATGGCGAGAAGCGCGGCCCGCAGCTCCTTCCAGCCTGACCACTCGTCGTCCACCGGGACCGTGCCCGCGACGGGACCGGGCCACAGCCGTACCACCCGGTCGGCGAGGGCGGCGGCGCGGTCGAGGATCTCCGTCTTCCCCCAGCGCTCCCGCCCTGCGATCTCCTGGTTCATCCGCAGGGAGCTGAAGTCCAGGATTTCCTGCTTGCGGCGGAACGGATGGTTCGAGAGCTTCGCGTTGTCAGCCGAGAGTGTCAGGTTGCCCAGCGTGTGGACCAGTAGGGCGTGGAGTTCCTCGGCGCCCTGTCCGTCCTCGGTCTCCTCGGCCAGCAGGTCCAGCCACTGGTGCGCGGGGCTCTGCGGCAGCACATGCTCGACGGTCAGATGCGCCTTGGCGTAGTCGACCGGTTCGCTGGCTCCGTAGCTCTCCTCCAGCCTGCGCAGCACCTGGAACCGCTGGTTGCTGCGGCCCGCCTTGTAGAAGGGCCGGGTGCGGATCGCCTCGCGGACGGCGTCGTCGTCGGGCCAGACACGGGCACCCGTCTTACTCTTCGACAGGAAGCGGCTTACGGCCCCGGTCGGGTCGTCGTCCTTCTCCATCTCCTTGGCCATCTCCATGAACACCCGGTTGCTGCCCGTGGTGGAGTGTCCCGTGAACAGGCGCCGCACCATGTAACTCTCGGCGTACGCCAGTGCCCGAGCGGCCTGGTGGGGTGTGGCCTGCCCGTCGTCCACGCGGTCGAGCAGGTGGAGTGCCAGCGGGTAGTGGGTCTGGCCGCCCCACCGGGAGAGCCTCTCCAGAACTTCGCGCAGCTCCGGGTCGGGCTCCCTCTCGGGTTCCAGGATCCGCATCAGACGCTCCGCCCGGCGGGCGAGGGAGGCGATCTCGGCCTCCAGGGCCGCTTCGTCAGAACTCAGGGGCTCCAGGCGCTTCTTCTGGTCCCGGTAGATCTCGCTCTGTTTCGCCCGGCTGTTGCCGGCCACCACCAGGTCGAGCCAGACGAGGAGTTCGAGGTTGGCGGGGCCCAGCCGTTCCTGCATAGGCAGCCACAGATTCTGGTAGACGGACTCGCCCCGGGTCGGCAGACACATGAAGAGGTAGTTGCGCAGGAGGTCGCTCTGGCTGAGTCCGACCCCCGTGTTGTTGATCGACTCGAAGATCCGGTAGACGTTGTCGCCCTCCGACGCGGTGATCTCCACGATCGACAGCAGACCGCTCAGCACGGTCTCCACCGCGTCCGTCCACGTCTCACCGGCGTTTTCCTCGCCTTCTGCGAGGGCGCCCAGGAAGAACCGGTAGGCAGCGCCCACGTTGCCGGGGCCGCCTGCCCTGGGTGAACTCTCGACACAGGCAGTGAAGGCGTCGCGGTCCGCTTGCGTGGGCAGAAGCCGGTAGTGGTCGTCGCCGCTTCGGTATTTGTTGACGAGCACGAGGTCATGGATGCGCTCGGCCTTCTGCTCCGCGCCGCGTTCTCGGTGGCGGTCGCGCAACGCCGTGAAGGCCAGCATGAGGGTGGTGAGCCGCTGCTGGCCGTCGACAACAAGCCAACGCTGCATGCCGCCAGCGGTGATCCGGCCTGGTGCCAGCACCACGGAGCCGAGGAAGTGCGCGGCGGGGGGCCGTCCTTCCAAGTGCTCCTCGACCAACTCCTGAACATCGTCCCAGAGTTGCCGCAGCTCATCCCGCTGCCAGCTGTAGGTGCGCTGATAGAGCGGCACTTGGTACTGCTTCTCGCCCTGGACGAGTTCGTTGAATGTGGTCTCCTGCGCGTGCACGCGTGTCTTCCCCCCCGCTGAGTCCCGGACGACCCATTTTCCACCCACGGGGTGCGTGTGTCCTCGTCCTCGACTGGATCAGTAGCGGTGACGTGTCTTTCGGGAGCCGGGCCTCCCGGCTGCACGGGCGCGCCGCCACACATTTTCGGGCTCGAAGAGGGACTCCGCAGAAGCCACATGATCGGCCGAGTCAGCCGTAGAAGACGCGATTACGCCACTACAGGGGACTTGACCTCGAAGAACTAACACGCTGCAGCACTATGGTGCGAGATGTGCGACGCCCTCTGGTTCTCCTCGACCTCGACAACACACTCGTGGACCGACGGGGAACGCTCGCCGACTGGGCCAACGCGTTCACAGTCCGGCATGGTCTGGAGGACGAGGAGCAGGCGCACGTCCTGGGCCTGGTGGCCGAGCGGGTTGGCTCGGATGCGTGCGGGGATAGCGCCTGCTTCCAGACAACGTGCACCTAGGTGAGCGACCTTCGCATCGCGTCTACCAGCGCGTGCGCACGCATATCGTCAGCTCCCCCGATGACGTTGTTCATCGCATAACCGAAGGCAACGCCGTGCTCCAAGTCGGCGAAGCCGAGCGAGCCGCCTCGTCCCGTGTGGCCGAAAGAGCCTGCCCCAATCATCGGGTTGGTCTCGGTAGGCAACATGTATCCGGCGCTGAATCGGCTCGGGATCAGCATCACCTGGTCCTTCCCGCTGGCCTGCTCCTTGGTCGCTGACTCCAGGGTCTCCGGAGCAACCAGGCGCGTACCGTCCACCTCGCCGATCAGCGCGGCGTACATGCGCGCCAGGCCGTGTGCGGTGCCGATGCCGTTAGAAGCGGGGAGTTCTGCGCCCTGCACCTCGGGTGAGTCGAAGTCGATCGCGGCAGGGTCGGTGACCGCGTACGCCCTGTTGCTGAATGACTTCGGATCCCGCCACGCGGCAACCTGCTCGCGGAGTTCCTCAGGAACCGACTCGGCGGGCACTGTGGTGAGGTCGACGGCCGGGCGCTGGTACACCATGCGGCTCACCCGGTCGCGTTCATGAGCCGGCAGTCCGATGAAGAAGTCCAGTTCGAGGGGGGCGGCAATCTCGTCGGCGAAGAAGCGGCCCGGGGTCTGGCCGGACACCCGGCGGATCACCTCGCCGACGAGCCAGCCCCAGGTTCGACCGTGGTACCCGTGCGCCGTGCCCGGAGTCCACTGTGGACGCTGAGCGGCCAGCGCGGTCGCCATCGGGTGCCAGGCCAACGCCTCGTTCAGCGGGACGGGTTGGTCCAGTGTGATCAGGCCGGCCTGGTGGGACAGCAGCCAGCGCACCGGGATGTCCGCCTTGCCGTTCGCGGCGAACTCCGGCCAGTACTTCGCCACCGGCGCATCCAGGTCCAGCGCACCGCGCTCGGCCAGCATGTGTGCCGCGGTCGCGGTCGCCCCCTTGGTCGCCGAGTAGACGAGCTGCAGCGTGTCTCGCGTCCACGGCCGACCGGTTTCGGGGTCGGCGACGCCTCCCCACAGGTCCACCACCGGTTGACCGTACTGGTACACGCACACCGCCGCGCCGATGTCCCCGCGCTCGGAAAAGTTCGCCGCGAACGCCTCACGCACCGGTTCGAACCCAGCCGCGACCTCACCGTGGATCGTCGTCATGCCGTCCATCCTGGCATTCGGACTACGTGCTCCGAGGGGGTGGGTTCGGCCTCGAAGTCCGAGAGGTGACGGTCACGCCGCGACGGGCACGGCCTTAAGGCGCTCGCGGAACTCACGGACAGCGGGGACGCACTTGCGCGGTTCGAGGTGCGCGGAGAACTCCTTCAAGCGGTCCAACGCCCGTACGGAACTGACACTGCTCTCCAGGAGTTCCGTGCCGTAGTTCGCAGCGTCGAGCGCCCCGTCCAGGTCACCGCCGGCGAGGCGAGCCTCGGCCAGGCGGCTGGAACGTACGGCCTTGTCCCGAGGAGCCGCGCTCTTCACGGAGGTCTCCAGGGAGCCCGTAGCGCGCTCCACCTGCCCGGACCGCAGCAGGACCTTGCCCTCGGTCGACTTCAGCTGTGCCTCGCCGAACCAGTTGAGCCAGTCCGGGTTTTCCTCCGTCGTGTGGTGCTCCCAGTGGGACACGGCGCGGTTGAGCGCTGTTCCGGCCTTCGCATGGTCGCCGTCGCGGGACAGCGCCTCGGCCTTGTGCAGGTAGAGGAAGGAGTGGGTGTACGGCGACAGCGTTCGAGGGGCGTTGTCGATGGCGGTCGAGATGAGGTCGACGCGCTCGGCGGTGCGTCCGGCCTCGGAGACGTGGACGCCCATCTCCGCGAGGATGAAGGCGCCGAATGCGTCGTCTCCAGCGGTACGGGCGCTGCGCAGGGCCCCGACGTAGTAGCGCTGGCCGACGGACCGCAGCCCCGCGTCGTAGGCCATCCAGCCGGTCAGGTGCGATACCCGGGCGGCCAGGGCGTAGAGGCGGAGTCGGATGTTCTCCGTGTACCTGCCGGTGCTCAGGAGGCCGGTGACGAGGGCGAGATCGCCGCGTGCCTGTTCCAGGAGTGTAGCGCCGCCGAGTTGGTCATCGAGGGTGCGCAGCGTGCTGATGCGCTGCTCGATCGTCGAGACCATCGTGTCCGTGACCTGATCCCCGCCCAGGGCCGAGGCGAAGGCGGACGGCGCGTCCACCCAGCTCGCCGCGAGGCCCGTCAGGGCAACGCCGGTGATGGTGAGAAAGCCCCGGCGATCCATGCGGCCACTCCCCACGAGTTCGGACAACGCCTCAACGGTACCGGCCTCGGTCCACGGGGCGGTGAGTCCCGTGACCTCCCAGACCGGCAGCCACCGGGGCCAGCCTTCCCTCCGGGCCTGCTCGTACGGGACGCGTAGCAGGTCGGCGAGTACGTGCTGGGCGTCCGCATCCGGTTCCTGGCCCTGCTCCCACTTCCATACGGTGGTCCGGTTGGTCGCGAGCGGGATTCCGAGCGACCGCCCGTGTGCCTGCATGAGCCGGGCGAACTCGGCCTTCCCCCAACCGCGTGTCTGGCGGAGGAAGCTCAGCGGGTGGACTGCCAACGGCTCACCAGGCATGTCATCACTCCCGTCATCTCCTCGCGGCGCAGTGGGGAGGCTACTTCGCGTGGCCGCGTACGGGGAGGGCGTCCCCATGAGGAACCCCCTAGAAACGTTCCGCCTTGCTGCCAGGGGCCGTTGACTGAATATCAGCCGTCCACGGAGCCCGCGCAGGGTGCAGCTTCCGGAACGGTTCTCAGATCGGCGGCTCCGCCCCCGTTTCCCCGTCGGGGACGGAGCCGCTCTCCAACTCCTCGGAGGCGTCAACCATGCCCACGCTTGCCCATCGGTTCGTCCTCGCGGGTGAGGAGAGGGAAGTTTCCCTCGCCCGGCGCACGGTCGTCGACAAGGTGCGTGCGTGGGGTGTGCCGTTGAACGACGACGCGGCTGACGCCATCCGTCTCGTCGCCTCCGAGCTCGTCAGCAACGCCGTGGTCCATGGGGAAGGGCTCGTCACCGTCACGCTGTACCACCGGCCCGGCCGCCTGGTGATCGACGTACTCGATGACAATCCTGTTGCTCCGCAGACGAGTTGTGCCCAGGCCGACGACGAGAGCGGGCGCGGCCTGGCGCTGGTCGAGCTTCTCGCTTCGCGGTGTGCCTGGGAACCCGCCGGCCAGGGCAAACGCGTATGGGCGGAGATCGCGCTTCCCAAAGCGGCGCCCGCCATCCGAGCTGCCGTTCTGCGCAGGCTATTCGCGCTACGGCCGAAGCGCGGCGTGGTAGCTGAGCCCGAGTCGCTCACCCTGGCGGTCGCGTAATGGGACGGCACACCTTACGAGCGAATCCGCTTCCTGACCCCGACGTGGTCTTCCGGCCCACCCGCCGAGACATCGACCCCGTCACCAGAGCGCCCACTGACTACGCGCTATGGGACCGCCACGAGTGGCAAGCGCGCGGCGAGTGCTGGCTGTGGTGCGGACGTGACGACGTCGAGGTGACGTGGATCGGACCCGTCCGGTCGAGCGGCATGCACGCGGCCCTCTACGCCTGCCGTGCCTGTCTGTATGAGCTGGACCAGCGCGTTCTGGAGATCAACATGCGCGAGGACGTCGGCGGCCTGCCGAACCACCGCTGACCTGCCCTGTCCCTGGCGCCGGACTGCCGCTCAGCGAGCTGCCAATGACTGCCGCCCCACCGCATCCCACGGCCGTGGGGCGGCCATAGACCTCCCGTCGGAGCCCTGACGGGAGAACCGAAGAGGAAGGAGTACGAGGTGGAAGAGCCCACGACACCGCCTCCGGCCCGAAGTGGCCTCCTGGTGGCGGTGCAAGAACTGACCGCCGTCCACGACCGGTACGACAGCCTCCGGTCGGACAACCAGGGTAGTTCTGGCGACGCTCCGTGGCCGGGTGGCGACGGCAACCTGCACGACAGCGAGTAGGCACCAAGCGGTGAGGGCCGGCGTGGTCGGCCCTCACTGTGTCCGCATCAGTGGTCGAACCCATGGAGGACGCACGATGGAACACCGGTTGATCAGCGCCATCGAGGGAGCACTCGGCTGGAGTGGAGCCGAGGAACTCGGCAAGGACTTCGTACGAGGGAGCATGGACGACCCCGCACTCGTCTCCCGCATCATGACCCCGAACCGCCTGCTCGACGTCGCGATGCGCAGGAGCCTGAACCGCCCGCAGTTCCGGTGCTTCCAGAAGGGCGAGGAGGTCCACCCGGCCATCTACTACACCGACAGCGTCAGCCCCCGCGGCCAGAGCATCTCCATGGTCAACATACGCAGCCTGGGCAGGCTCCTGGGCGAAGGCGCAACGGTGATCATGGACCAAGCCAACGTCTTCGACCCGACGATGGAGGTCGCCTGCCGGGCCCTGCAGTGGTGGTCCCGCGAGCGAGTCCAGGTCAACGCGTACCTGACGACGAACGACGCCTCCGGCTTCCCCCTGCACTGGGACGACCACGACGTCGTCATCGTCCAGCTCGCGGGTGAGAAGGAGTGGGAGGTCCGCGCGACCTCCCGCGCGGTCCCGATGTACCGGGACGCCGACCCCAACAGCACTCCGAGCGACGAGATCATCTGGTCCGGTCTGATGCGGACCGGCGACGTCATGCACATCCCCCGGGGCCACTGGCACCAGGCGACACGGACCGGCAGCGGCTCCGGCAAGAGCCTTCACGTCACGTTCGGCATCACCAAGCGCACGGGGGCGAGCTGGCTCGCGTGGCTGGCCGACTGGTGCCGCGAGCACGAGATCTTCCGCCACGACCTCGACCGCCGGCACGGAACCGGCACCGACGCTCTGACCGAGGCCGCCGTCCAGCTGGTCAGCGAGCGTCCGCCGGCCGACTTCCTCGACGCGTACGAGCAGGCGACGACCCTGCCTCGGCACGTGCCGTTCCTCGACGTACTCGGGCCGCTCGACGCCGTGGTGTGCACCACCCATTTCCCGCCCCAGATTCACGCGTACGGAGAGACCATCAACGTCGTGGCCTCGGGGAAGAAGCTCACCCTCGCGGCCAAGGCACTGCCCGCCCTGCGTCTGCTGCTCAGCGGCAAGCCGGTTGAGCTGGAACAGGCCGCGGCCGTCGTCGGAGCCGAAGTGACCGAGGTCGCCGAGATCCTGGTGAAGGAGGAGCTGTGCGCGGTGCTGACCCCCGAGTTGTTCTCGGGCTACACCGGTCTCGTCACGAACGCCGGCTCCTGACCGGGGCGCTCGACCTCGGCGTCACGGCACTCGACACCAGCACCAACTACCTCGGCTTCCGTTCGCACCAGGTCCTGGCGCAGACGGCCGGCGACCTGCTGACGAAGTTCACCGTCTCCACGAAAGTGGGCTACTTTCCGGGACCGCCCGGGGCGGAGCACTCCTTGGACCCCGTACGGCTGCACGCGGCCGTGGAACAGGCGGCTGGGGAGCTGGGGCAGGAGCCGGATCTGGTGTTCCTGCACAACCCGGAACACTCGCTCCGCGAGGCTGGCCCGCATGGCCAGGAGGTGCTGACAGAAGCATGCGCTGCCCTCGATGACGCTACGAGCAAGGGCCTGTGCGCCGCCTGGGGCATCGCGTCTTGGGATCCTTCATTCCTGGTGGAACTGATCGGCCCGACCGTTCCGAGGCCAGCGACCCTCATGGTCCGCGCCGGCCTACTCGTCGCAGTCAGAACGCTGGACGCCGCGGACGCCCTCATCAAGGCGTGGGACCTGGACCCCAGCGAGGTATGGGGCATGAGCCCCTTCGGCGGCAGCACCAGCGACCCGGTGTGGACCAAGATCGACCCCCGCGTCTTCCTCGATGGCAGCCGTCAACTCGCGCCCGTGCAGGCGGCGTTCATAGCCGCCTATCACCTGCCGCGGGTCGATACCGTAGCTGTGGGCACTGATGAGCCTGCCCATCTGGGCGAACTCGTCGGCGCCCTGGTCGGCGAGGTCGAGGAACGAACGGTCCAGGAGTACCGGAGTCTCCTGCGAGACCGCTCACGCGATCAGCCGGTCTGAAGCTCCTTGATGACCTGTTCGGCCACGCGCCGAGCGGGTTCGAGCCGAGGGTCTTCCGGGTGCGCGTACGGCCCGAGAATCTTCGAGCAGGCAAACAGCGTCATCACCTTGCCGTCCCGGCTCTCGAAGTCGGACCGGCGCTCGTGCCATACGCGATCGGCCAGAGCCGGGACAGCAAGGGAACTCGCCCACAGCGACGCCGAGTCCAGCCCCAGCGGCGCGTTACCCCAGTCCTCCCAGTCGAAGAGACTGAACGCCGGAGCGGTCACGTTGGCCCAGTTCAGGTCCGCGTGGGCCGGCACCCACCGCTCGATGGTCGTATCGAGATCGCCGGAGAAAACACCGCGGACGGACTCGGTGACGAGGGCCTGGGTGATCGTGTCGGTGTCCGGTGTGGCGACCCGGTTCGTGTTCTGGGCTGCCAGCGCGTCCAACGACGCGTTCAGCGCCCCCCACCAGTCATCTGACAGCTCCGGGGCTTCACTCACGATGGCGCTTCCGACAGGCGCCCCTCGCAGAAGCTCGGTTTCGTCGGCTCGCCACATCACCGGCCCGTCAGCGGCCCGCCAGACCACACACCCGTGCCATTCGGGCTGGGCGATGCCCTCCAGACGAGCGGCACTCTCAGTCCCGTTCCACCCCTGGTCGGAGATCTTGTCGAACAGGCGCCGCTCGATCCGTACCCAGGTGTCGCGGTCGGTTCTGGCCCCCACGGATCGGCGCTTGCGCACCATCGTCTCCGGGAGCAGCCCCACTTGGAGAGACCGCTCGACGCGATCAAGAACCTCGTCAACCGGCTGTACACGTAGGTCGACAGCCTGACCCGTGGAGACCGAGAGCGTCATGGACGCGACCGTAGCAGTGGTGCGATGAGAGGCGCCCGTTTGCCGAGGTGCGGGCGGTAACCGCCAGCCACTCCAGAACCCGACTGTAGGGTCCCCACCACCGTCCTGCCGTTTCTGAACTCTGCCCAGGTCGCCCATCCCGTGTACGGCCTGAGCTTGGAGCGGCTGTGCGAGACGGGCGCCCTGATCAGTGCGCCCGAGCCCACCACCCGAAGGCAGGGGGCGGGGCGGACGGGTCCTGTTGGGAGAAGGTGCTGGAAACTGCTCAAGCCCAGATTGTCCGTGCGGCTGGCTACGGGGTGAGCCGGTTCGGCCCGCGGAACAGGAAGCTGGCTTGGCGGATGGAGTCCAGACCGAACAGCACCATCAGCACTCGCCCGAGCCCCATGCCGAGGCCGCCGTGGGGCGGGCATCCGTACCGGAATGCGTTCAAATATTCCTGCATCGGCTCAGGGCTCATGCCCTTCTCGGCGGCCTGCTTCAGCAGCACGTCGTACCGGTGCTCGCGCTGCGCGCCGGTGGTGACCTCCAGGCCCTTCCAGAGCAGGTCGAAGCTCAGGGTCACGCTCGGGTCATCGGCCGACCGCATGTGGTAGAAGGGTCGGATGCCGACCGGGTAGTGCGTGATGAACACGAACTCGTGCCCGGTGGCCTCCTTTATGTGGGCCGAGATGCTCCGCTCGCCTTCCGGGTCCAGGTCTTCCTTCACCCCTGCCAGGTCCCAGCCACCCTTCCGCAGGATCTCCTGCGCGTCGGCCATGGTGACGCGGGGGAAGGGTGTCGTGGGCACGGTGACCTCGACGCCGAAGTGCTCGGCGATCGCTTCGCCGTGTGCGTCGGCGACCTTGGCGATCGCGTGGGCGAGCATCTGCTCCTCGAACGCCATCACGTCCTCGACGCCGCCGATCCACGCCAACTCCACATCGACGCCCGTGAACTCGGTGGCGTGCCGCGAGGTGAACGACGGCTCCGCGCGGAAGACCGGCCCAATCTCGAAGACCTTGTCGATGCCAGCCGCGATCGCCATCTGCTTGTAGAACTGCGGCGACTGCGCCAGGTAGGCGCTACGGCCGAAGTAGCCGACCTCGAAGACCTCCGCGCCGGACTCCGAGGCGGTGCCCATGAGCTTGGGGGTATGCATCTCGGTGGCGCCCTGCGCGTAGGCGTACTCGCGCATACCCAGCTCCAGGGTGGTCTGCACGGCGAACAACAACTGAGTGGCAGGACGGCGGCGCACGTCCAGGAAACGCCAGTCCATCCGCTGCTCCAGCCCGGTGTGCTCGTCGATGGGCAGCGGTGTCGCGGCCGGGTTCAGAACCTCGACCGCCTCGGGGACGATTTCGAGGCCGCCAAGCTTGACCTGGGCTGCGTCGACGACGCGCCCTGTGATCCTGACTGCGGACTCGGGGGTGAGAGCTTCGAGTTGGGCCTCCAGCGGCCCGTTGTCGCGCTTGTGGGTCACCTGCACCATGCCGGTGTGGTCGCGCACGATGACGAACTGCATCTTGCGCTGCAGGCGGAGCGCGTTCACCCATCCGCAGACGGAAACGGTACGGCCAACGTGTTCTCGCAGGTCGGAGACGGGTACGCGGCTGTGGATCATTCGGTCCTCCGAAGGACGTCGTCATGATCCCTTGGGAGTGCGGGCGAGAAGGGCAACTCGCGGTACCACCGCACTTTCGCCGCCACATGGTGGCGACCTCGTTCAGGCCCAGTAACGGGGGCCGGGCGGCGGGGCATTAGACCACCAGACGGGGTCGTTCCTCCCCGCGCTCAGGAGGGTCTTCACCACAGGACGCGAGACCGCCTTCCCAGCTTCCGGCGGCTCTCTCTGCTCGCGTGATCTGTGGTTACTCGTCTCCGTCAACGCGTTGCCCAGCAGGATACGGAGCGGGCAGTGACAGCAGCAATCAAAAAGACGGGCGTGCAGCCAGAGGCGCATGGAGGAACGCGGTTTACTCGCTCGTCGTCATGCCGTCTGCCCCTTCCGTACTCAGGCACAACGAGGGGGGTAGGCCCCTACGCGCGAGGGCAAATTTGTCCGCCTTCTTTCCAGTTCGCCATTGGCAGACAGGAAATCTCCGGAAATAACTGGTGCCCGGCCGCAAGCCATGTCAACGTACACACCCCCGCCAGAACACCCACCCCCGAACCCACGGAGGCGCCCCTGTACCCGCACCACCCCAGCGACCCCCTCCGCCCCGACTCGCAGGAGCCGTTGTACTGGGTCACCCCTCGGCACCTGGCTGGTGACGACGGCGTACTCGCCGAGCAGATCGGGTCCGCCCTGACCGGTCTCGGCTGGCGCATGTGGCCCACCTCCAGCGACACCCTGTTGTACGTGAGCCCGGACGGGCTGTGCGGTGCCGAGTGGGTCCTCGCGGGCTACCCGTTCGAACTGGGCGGGCTGCCCGTGGCCTGGCAACTGAGCGCCCGCCCGGACGCCGACTCCGTGATGACATCGTGGAACGCGTACTTCACCGCCGGTATCCCGTATGAGGCACTCGCCGACCTCCTCGTTTCGGTCGACACCCGCGAGGCGCCCGACATCGGCTACGAGGGGCCCGAGACGGTCCTGAACTCGCTTGGCGCCCAGGGTTGGGTCCGTGACCTGGACAGTCCCCACACCACCGCCATGGACCCCGGGTTCTCCGCCACCTTCTCCCTGGGGCTGCAGCCGCCGCTCGTCCAGGACGCCGATCCGCGCCCCGGCTTGATGGGCTGGCAGGCGTGGACGGAACCCGTTCTCGGCGCCCCGTATCTGTGGTGCGCCAGTTTCAGCGCCGGTGTCCCCCATGATCTGGTCGCCGCCTTCGCCTCCTCGCTGGCCTCGCCAGCCGTGGTGTCCCGCCGCACCTTGCCCAAGGACGCCGAGGGCCGGCTCATGGTCGTCCGCCGCAGCTGACGACCCACGCCCCGCGGGTGGCTGGCGTGCGGCTTCTCGCCGAGCGCCGATGTCCCTGAGAGGGCTGTTTCCCGGACTCGCCGGATGACAATGAAGGAGACCCGTATGTTCCGAATATTCCGGCGCCGTGCTCGCGCCGACCATGCGTTCCGTGACGCTCAGCGTGCGGGCCAGGCGTTGCTGCAGATGCACACCGAAATGCCCTGGCCCGATGCGCCCGGCCCTGTCGCCGCTGCCGTCCAGGACACCGGGGAGGCTGGGCCGGACTCCGACTTCCTGCCGCCGGAACTTCGGGCGCCGTCCCGACAGGACGTCGCCGGGTTCATGATGCGCTGGGACCAGCCGCTCGTCATCGGCGGCGAGGTACGCGAGTGTCACACGTGCGGCGCGTACCGGAACTGGGTTGTCCTCTGCCTGCGCGACGACTCGGTGTGGCTGCGCTGCCGTGCCGGCCATACGGCGAGGGAGCCGGAGCTGGACGCGGCCTGGTACAACCGCCACTCCGGTCCGGCCGACCACTGGCACCCCGCCCTTGAGGACGGGCTGCGCCACCTCGGCCACTGACTCCCACGAACCCCCCTTCCCTTCCCCTCCACATCGCCGGCCCCGGAGAGCCGGCTTGGTCAGACCGTTCGCTCCGCACCAACATGGGGGTTCCACATCCGTTTTCCCACCACGACCGCGCTCTGCCTGGGAGCTGCGTCCGTCCTGGTCCTGACGGCCTGCTCCAGCGGCAACACCCGCGCCACGGACCCGACGTCTTCCGCCTCCGTATCGGGACACCAGGAGGGCAGGAACGCCCCGGCTGCTGGGCCGTTGTCCTCAGCCGCGCTGGCCAAGCGGCTTCTCGACGAGGGCGACCTGGGCGAGGGCTACGCCCGCAAGGCGGAACAGCCCGGTCGGCACGATGACGTCACCGTGACCGGCTGTCCCGCGCTGGATGACCTCGGCGGCGACGCTGCGGCTGGCGGCAGCCTCGGCTTCCCGCGCCGGGCGAAGGTCTCCTTCACCTACGCGAGCGGCACCGGTTCGGAGGTCTCTGAGGAGTTGTACAGCGGTACCGCGGCCGAGCTCTCCAGCGGGGTGGGCCGGATCTTCGAGGCGATGACGTCCTGCTCCAGCTACCAGGTCCTCGTCGGCAGCGCGGCCGTCACGGTCACGACTCGGAGCGTGTCCGTGCCCAGGCTGGGGGACGAGCGCTGGGGCCAGTTGCTCACCTTCACCGCTGACGGGCGCAGCCGCGTAGTCAAGCAGACGGCTGTTCGTGTGGGGATGGTCGTTGCGGTGGTCTCGGGTTCGGCCGCGCTGGTTGATGCCCATGTGGAGAGGGCGGTGGCGAAAGCCCGTGTGACCACGTGAGTTCGTGTGGATGCCGCAGGCCCGGCCGGTGTTTCCGGTCGGGCCTGCGGCGTGTGTGGGGCTGGGGTTCACGTTGATGGGTGCGTGGTGCTGAGGGCGCTGGCTGGTGGGCGTGGTCCTGAATCGCCGCCCGCTGGTGTGTGGTCGGTCAGTCTTCTTCGAGTTCGGCGTGCTCTTCGCGTGCGTACAGGGCGTTTTGGAGGTCGGTCAGACGCTCGAACTCCGCGTAGTCCTCGTCGGTCATGAGGTCGTAGACGCTGTCCAGGGAGTCGTCGGGCAGCTGGTACGCGTACTTCATGTACAGGCTGACGAGGGACTTCGCCACCAGATCGCCTTCGCTCATCCAGCTGGCTTCGTCGGGCAGCCTGTGCGCGACGGCCATGGCGATCTCGTCCGAGGTGCTGGTGGCGAACAGGTCGTGCTCGGCGCCGGTGAGGGGGCGGCCGTCGCGGCGGTACAGGCGACCGGGTCCGTCGCGGCGGGAGGGGTCTACGTCGGCGAGGAGGATGACGACGCGGGGGCGGATGTCGGTCTGGGCCATGGAGGGGGTTCCTTCCGGAGGTCGGGGTTGGGGCACAAATGCTCCGGACGATCCCCGGTTTCGGTAACCGGGAATCGTCGGCTACAGTCCGCGCGCCTGCGGGTCAGCGCCGCCGCGCAGGAGGCCGCTGCTGAAGCGGCACGCCGACTGTGGGGCGGGCTGCTGCCTGGGCGCGGGGGCTGGGGGCGTGACGCTCGCCGAGGCGGCGTATGCGCCAGGTCAGCGCGCGGGCCGGGCTGTGGGCGTCGTCGAGCGTGCGCTGTCCAAGTGCCTGGTCCAGGACGGTGGCCGCGTTGTGCCCGGCGGCTTCCGCCTGGGCGAGCACGGTGGCGAGCGCGTCCCAGGAGGCGTCGTTGAGGATGCGCTCGGCGTGCTCCGGGACCGTCTCCTGGAGGTGATGGGCGAAGCGGCGCTTGGTCTGGTCGCTAGTGCCGCATCAAGCAACGTTCGCCCTGTCGTGATGTGTCGCCCAGTTGCTGCGTCGACGGGCCTCGGACAGCGAGAATGATCACGTGGCTGAACGCGTGCGGGTCCGGGAGATTGATGGCGACGAGGGCAGTCGGTTGCTGCGGATCATCTGCAGAGGCACTGGTTCGGTGGTGACCTGGCGGCGGGCTCAGATGGTGCTGTTATCGGCGCAGGCCATGCCCGTGGCGAAGATCGCCGAGGTGACCTTCACCAGTGCGGACCGGGTCCGGGATGTGATCCACAACTTCAACGCGGACGGCTTCGGCTCGCTGTACCCGAAGTACAAGGGTGGCCGGCCGAAGACCTTCACTCTCCCGGAACGGCGGGAGATCAAGAAGATGGCCAAGTCGAAGCCGGCCGAGCACGGCCTGCCGTTCTCGACCTGGAGTCTGGCCAAGCTGGCCGACTTCCTGGTCGCCGAGGGGGTGGTCGACGACATCAGCCACGAGGGCCTTCGGGTCCTGCTCCGCGAGGAGGGCGTCTCGTTTCAACGCGTGAAGACCTGGAAGACCTCCCGCGACCCGGACTACGCGGCCAAGAAGGCCCGCGTCGAGCATCTCTATGCGATCGCCGACGGCGAGGTCATAGCCGAGAAGGGCGAGCCCGAAGTCGTCTTCTGCATGGACGAGTTCGGGCCGCTCAACCTGCAGCCCCACCCCGGTCGGCAATGGGCCGAACGCGGCGGCAGACACAAGGACCCCGACCGCGATCCGAGGCCCCGACGCCGGGCGACCTACACACGCCCGCACGGGGTCCGGCACCTGTTCGCCGCCTACGACCTCGCCAAGGACCAGCTCTACGGGCACGTCAAGAAGACCAAGAACAGGTCGAAGTTCCTGGAGTTCTGCCGCTACCTGCGCTCACTGCACCCAGACGAGAAGCGCATCGCGATCGTCTGCGACAACTACTCACCGCACCTGACCACGAAGCGGTGTCAGCGGGTGGGGACATGGGCGGCGGCGAACAACGTGGAGATCGCCTACACGCCGACCAACAGCTCTTGGCTGAACCGGATCGAGGCCCAGTTCACCGCCTTGCGCTACTTCGCTCTCGACGGCACCGATCACGCCAGCCACAAGGAGCAGGGCAGCATGATCCGCCGCTACATCATCTGGCGGAACAAGCACGCCGCCGACGAACACCTGCGCAGTGTCGTGAACAAGGCGAACGTTGCCTGATGCGGCACTAGGGGTGCGTTGGGCGAGGCCCGCCAGGACCGGCTCGGCGACCTGCCCGTAGGCGATCTGTAGGTGGACGAGTGCCTGTGCGGCGGCGGCTTCCTGTTGGGCGTGCTGGTGGGTGCGGTGCCAGTGCACGGCGAACGCCACGGCGGTGAGGGCGGCGTCGAGGAGCATCGCCAGCCCCGTGCCGTCACCCTCCTGCGGGTGGTCGCGCCAGATCGCCTGGACGCTGCGGCGCAGGGCGCGGGTGCTGGCGATATCGGCGGTGATACGGGAGCGGGTGGCTCGCTCGAAGGCGGCTGCGGCGCGTTCGAGTTCGGCCCTCAGCGTGGCCGGAGCGGTGGCCGGCAGCAGGTCCAGCGTCGCGCCCAGGGCAACGAGCTGGCCCTGGGCGGCGTGGGCGTCGTCGTGGGCGAGGTGGTGGGGGATGCGTTTGGCGGCGGCGGTGGCCTGGTGCCACGGGTTGCCCGGCCGGGCAGTAGCCGGTTCGGGGCCGGTGGTGGCGAGGCTCTTGCGGATCTTGGGCAGGGACAGGTCGGGGGAGAGGGTGGAGCCCGCGTAGAACACCGGCTCACCCTTGTCGTTCGTGTCTGCGGGCAGGGCGAAGTTGCAGCCCAGCGCGTCGCCGGAGGGGCCGAGCTTGAGGCGCACGATCACGTCCGTCGCCTGCAGCAGAGCGAAGAACTCGGCCTCGTCGGCCGCGGCGGCGACCGCTCGGCGAACCCGCAGACGCAGCACGTCGCGGGTGGCGGCGTCCTGGCCCAGGCGCCTGGCTTTGAAGTGTTCCTTGCTGGTGGGGCGCTTGGCACCGGTGCCGTCTCCCTGCTTCAACTGCCTGAGCCCGTAGTCGATTTCGATCTTTCGGGCCTCGCGCTGGACGGCGCGCTGGTCGTAGCCGCGCTCGGGACGGCGGCCGTCCTGGCGTACGAGGGTGGCGGCGATGTGGATGTGGTCGTCGGCGTGGCGGACGGCCACCCAGCGGCAGGCGTGCTCGTCCCCGTCGGGGGCGATGCCGGCGGCGGCTACGATGCGGCGGGCGATGTCGGCCCACTGGGCGTCGGTGAGGATCGGGTCCTCGGGGGCGGCACGGACGGGGCAGTGCCACACGGTGTCCTTGGGTGCCTTGTCCCCCAGCATCTTCACGGGCTGGTCGAGTTGTGCGACGAGCTGGGCCATCGCGTCCTTCGGATCGCGGTGGGGGCTGCGGCCGGGGTCGGGGGCGAAGCCGTTCCAGGAGGCCACCAGGTGGGGGTCGATGTGTTCGTTGGCCCGGCCCTTGCCGAAGAGGTAGCCGATCGTGCGGCGCGTGGCATACGGGCCCGCACTCAGGATGATCTTGGGTATCACCCGCTCACCGCCCTTCAGTGACCTGGGCGATGGCGGTGTCCAGCTCGGTGATGGATGCCTCGACGCGTGCCAGGAGCCGTTGGACGACGTCGGGGTGGGGCCAGGCACCGTCCTTGTTGAGGTGCCATGTGAGCTGGTTGAGGTTGTTGCCGATCATGCCGAGCCGTCCGTTGGCGGCCATCAGCGCCTTGACCATGGCGCGGTAGTCGGCGACCGCTGCGGTGGGGTCGTCGGTGCGGGCGGCGGCGAGCGAGCACTCGGCCACGTAGCCGCCCAGGGCCATGCCGCTCAGGGCAGCGGCATTCACGATTAGGGCGAACTCGTCGTCGTTGTAGCGAGGGTGGACGCGGCGCTCGCGCAGCTGCTTGTCACGCAGACGGCGACGCGGGGCAGACTGCTGCGGCGGCATGCTGGACGACGACTCGGCTCCCCCTGTCCCGGTTGGCCCCCCTGGGCCGGCCGACTCCGGTGCCGCCTCGGCGCCGGACGCCTCCGCCCCCTCCAGGGCGGGGGCCGGATAAGGACTCCTTATCCGACAACTTGCTGCGCTGTCGAGGCCGGTGATCATCCCCTCCTGGGGAGTGGGGAGTTCGTTGTGCGAGTCGTGCATTGAGTGGTTTTCCTTGGGTGTTGGGGGGCTCAGCGTGGGTGGCCGACGGGCGCCGTCGGCAGCTCGGCCTTGACGGTGCGGACCACCTCGCCGGCGGTATCGCTGGCCACGCTGTAGCCGTCCGTGCGCACGGCTTCCTCCAGCAGGTCACGGGAGAGACGTCCGTGCTCGCGGTAGAGGTCACGGGCGTACTCGTTGAGGAGGTCTCGTGTCGCGCGTGGCTTGGGGCCCGGGCGCTTCGACTCCACCCGCGAGGCCGTCCATTGGTCGTGGCTCGGCGGTTCCTCGCCCGGCTTTCGTTCCGGGCCGACCGTGGTGCGGGCGGGCTGTTGCGGGCGGTTTTCGGGCTGGGGACGGGCTGCCCCGTCGGCGGCATCATCGCCCGCGACCTTGGGGGGCGGGCGGCCCGAAGTTTCTGCCCGCTCTCTTGCCGTGGCCCGCGGGTGGGCAGTCGCGGAGCCGCCCCTCGTACGCGTGGCGGGTTCGGGCCACCGCGCGGGCAATGGCTTGGAGGCCAGGGCAGTGACCTGTTGGCGGGTGGCGAGCTTGCGTAGCAGCAGCTCGTCCTGGCGTTTGTCGCGGTCGACATCGGCCTGCTCCAGAGCCTGGTGTAGGCGGCGGGTGAGGCGCCGGCCTCGCCACTTCGTGCGCTTGTCGGGCGGCATGATGTCTGCTCGGAGGATCAGGGTGACGGCCCGGTCGAGGGCGCGGTCGCGGATGATCCGGGCGGCATCCGCGTCCCGGTCGGCGATTCCCAGGCGGGCCAGCAGCCGTTCGCGTGCCTGTCGGGCGATGACGGCGGTCAGGCTGCGGGAGTCTGCGTGCGGGCTGCGGTGGCGCAGTTCGATACCCATGGCCAGGTGCCAGAGCACGGCCGCCAGAACCGGGCCGACGACGGCACGCACGGTTCCGCCGACCAGGCCGGACTCGGCGTAGGCAGGCAGGATCTGCACGCCGGTGATTACCCAGGTGAGGGTGCCGGGCGCGCCGGGCGCCTGCTTCGGGCCGTTGAGGTTCTGCCGGGCCATGAGTGCGCTGGCGAACAAGGCGAGTTCAGCGGCGGCGAACATCGCGGCGCGCTCGATGGTGCTGCCCATGTCGAGGTAGTCGGCGGCGAAGCGCCAGCTGGTGTCCGCGCTGTAGGCGGTGCAGCCGATCGCGGCGATGGCGGCGACCGGGATCGCCGCGGTGCTACGACGCTTTCCAGCGCTCGGCTTCCGTAGGCACCGCTGCAGGGACCATACGGCGGACAGCGCGACGACGAGCAGGGCCGCGATAGCCGCAGGCGCAGGGAGCCAGTGCGGCAAGGCGAGCATGCCGATGCCGTTGGCGTTGATGAGTGTGGTGGTGCCAGGTGTCATGCAGAGGCTCTCCAAGGGGTCCGCGCGTTCGAGGGCATGCGGAAGCGCGGACGGGCGGGGCGGTGAGGGGGCGCGCGGCGTTCAGGCGGCGGGTGCGGTGCGGCGTCGGTCGGGGCCGGTGAGGATGACGCGTTCGGTCATCTCTGCGAGGCGGGAGGCGACGCGGTCGCCGAGCGCTGTGCGGAGGTCGGCGGTGGGGAGGTTGGTGGTGATGAGGGTGGGGAGCATGTGCTCGTACCGGTGGTTGATGAGCCGGTAGGTGAGCTCCTCGGTCCATTCGCTGGTCTTGGCCGCGCCGAGGTCGTCCAGGAGCAGCAGGGGGCAGCGGGCCAGCGTCTGCAGTTCCCGTTCGCCGTCGTGGCCGGCGCGGGGGCGGAGCCGCGCGTGGAGGTCGGCGGAGGTGGTGGCTTCCCAGCGCAGGCGGACACCTCGGGTGAGGAGTGCGCGGACGGCGCCGTACGCCTGGTGGGTCTTGCCGGTGCCGGTGGGGCCGGCGATCAGCAGCGACGGGCCCTCGGCGATGCCGGGTCCGGTCGGGCCGGGGCGTCCGGCGCGGGCGATCTGGTCGGCCCAGGCGGTGATCTGGGGGTGGTCGGCCAGGGCGCGGCGGTAGCGGGCGGGGATGCGGGCGTCGGCGAGTTCCAGGGCGGTGACGGTCTCGGGCGCCGGCTCGTGGGCGGCAGCGGCGGGGTCGATGCCGCGGTTGGCGAGGATCGTGTTGAGCCGGTCGGTGATCGCGCCGACGGGCTGGGGCGCGCGGGTGAGGGTGGCGGTCAGAGCTCATCTCCGTAGGCGGCGACGACGTCGGTGGGATTCGTCCACGCCCGGTGGGCGGCGGGCGTGGCGGGGGAGGCGGCGTTCATGACCTCGTGGACCAGGCTCGGCAGGACGCCCGGGGACAGGCCCTTGACCCGGTGGCGTTCGAGGGCAGTCCGGAGGTGGGCGGGAGCGATGCCCTCGTCGAGCAGCGTGCGCACCTGTTTGCCGAGATGGTTCAGGAAGGCGTCCGGCGGGCGGTGGTTGCACGCGGCGATGTACTCGGCAAGGAGCTGCTTGGCCGAGATGGTGTCGGGCGCGTGGGCGCTTGCGCCCCCCGAAGGGATATCTCCTAGATCCATGGTCCTAGGTCCTAGATCCGGACGGTGAGAGGTCACTGCTGCCTCACCGAGCGCTCCCTGATCCCTCACGGAGGGCTCCGTGAAGCGCTCCTGACCTGTGGCTTCGCTATAGCGCCCCGGATTCAGTGCGGACTCACGTACCTCGTCGGAGCCCTCAGGGAGGACTGCGTGAGGCGGCAGTGAGGACTCCGTGACACCGGCTCCCGCGGCAGGCGCGGCAGCGCCCGAAGCGTCATGAATCGGGCAGGCGGGGAGGCGGCTCTTGCTGGGCCGGTTGATCTTCTGATGCTGGTGCCAGGTCACGATGTGCAGGTACCGCTTGTGATCGGCGCCCTTGTAGCGGCAGATCAGTCCTGCGTCGGCGAGCTGGCCGAGGTCCGTCTCGACGTCGGAGGGGGTGTGCTCCGGGCGTAGGACCCACAACTGCCCGGCGATGATCGCGGCGTGGTCGCGGTGGCGGCCCTGGTCGTCGGCCTGGGTGAGCAGGCCGAGGAAGGTGCGCTCGGCGGTCAAGGAGACGGCGGCCAGGGATTCGGAGACGAAGGCTTCGGGCTTGATGGTGCGGATTCGTGCCAAGTGCGGGGCGGTCCTCACTCGGTGGCCTGTGCGTGGACATCACGGCTCACCGTCGGTCGGGGCGGGATTCGAGGGGGTGTTGGCGCGGACGCGCGCAGAGAAGCGATTGCGTTTCCGGGGGTGTCGTCAACATAGCCACACCCCAGTCGCGCAAGTCCAGCCCTATCCGGCGCAATCTCTCACGGCAGAAAGGCCGCGAGAAAGGGGGCTGGGTGGCAGGCGGGAGCAAAACCGTAAGGCACGATCGGCGGTTGACCAAATAGTTGCCCGGACTGCAGAGCCAGAAGCATCACATCAGCAAGCCGTTGACGAGCCGCAGACGGGGAAGCTACAACACAACACCGCACGTCAACGCCATGATCGATGTGCTGTTCCGTGTCCCTTCCCGACCCCAGGGAACCGCATCCCGGCGAACGACGCGAGCGCAACATAGACCACGATCGCCGGTTACCCAAACCGGCGAATGCACCTTTCAATTGGAGCCATGCCCCCACGCTCACTGGAAGTCGGACCCGCTGGAATACGGGCGGCTCGCACCATCGAAATCCTCCGGACCGAACGCGGCCTGTCACAACGCCAGTTGGCTGGCCGCGTGACCGCCCTCGGCCACCCGATGTCCAACACCATGCTGTCCCGCATCGAACGCGCCCAACGCCGATGTGATGCCGACGACCTCGTCGCGATCGCCGAAGTCCTCCTCGTCTCGCCTCTCGTCCTGCTGCAGAGGCCGACCGCCACGTGACGAGGCCAGCCCAGCGCCGCTGACAGAGCACGCTCCCGCCCAGTAAGGACCCGCCCTTCTTGCACCACTCCGACATACCCCCTGCCTTCGTACGACGCCTGCCCGTCACCGAGGGTGGTGCCCCCTTGCCCCGTCTCTACCGTCCCGAAGAAATCGCCGAAGCCCTCGGCTGTTCCGCCTGGTGGGTCAAGGACCGGGCCCGACGCGGACTCATCCCGCACACCCGCGTCGGCCGCGCCTACCGCTTCACCGCCGCGCACCTCGCCGAGATCGTCCGCCTCCACGAAGAGCGCCCGAAGCGAGCCGACAGCAGCGTGTCGGCGATTCGTGCAGCGACAAATCCTCCCGCGGCACGAACTCGTGCCGCCCGGCCTACTGGGCCGACTACGGCCTCGACGCCGGGGCGTCTACGGGCTCGACCGCCGCGCCGTACCCAGTACGAGACCGTCGCGTAGCGCGCCCGCGCCCAGTCACAATCCGAGAGCAGGGGAGGAAGACGGAAGTTGGGTTTCGCGGAGAAGCGCGGAAACTACTGGCGCGGCCGGTACAAGACCGCGCCCGGCAAACACCTCACGGTGGCCGACGACAACGGCAAGGCGATCCGGTTCGCCACCAAGGGCGAGGCTCAGCGCGCCGCGAGCGAGGCCGAGAACAAGTACCGGCGCGGTGACTGGCGCGACCCAGCACTCGGCCAGGAAACCTTCGGCGAGTACGCGAACCGCTGGTACGAGGCCCAGGACCTGGCCGCCTCGACCATGCAGAACTACAAGCGCCACATCGAGGAGCACCTGCTCCCCGACTTCGAGGACAAGGCGCTCGCCGGCATCCTGCGCACGGACGTCGACCTGTGGGAGAAGAAGGAGAAGGCCGTCTACGCCGCCTCCAGCGTCAAGACCTGGCGCTCGACGCTCCACCTGATCTTCGAGGACGCGATCGACGAGGGCCTGATCACCTCGAACCCGGCCGCCAGACGGCGCGGACGCGGCAAGCGCGCCGGCCGCTCCCGCGACCGTGGCCCGGAGAAGGTCGTCACCGACCCACTCGGCATCCTGCTGACCGCCGAGCGCGCCGCCCTGCTCTCCGGCCGCGACGACGAGTTCGTTGCCGTCGTCCTCAAGGGCTACACCGGGATGCGTTGGGGCGAAATCGTCGGCTTGGAAACGGAGTTCGCCCGCCCCGGCTCCGTCCGCGTCGAATGGCAGCTGTACGAACTCGACACCGGCGAGCTCGTGCGCTGCCCGCCCAAGGACGACAGCTACCGCACCCTCGACGCGATGGAGTGGCTCTCGGCCCTGGTCGCCAACCACGTCGCCCGCACGAAGCCGAAACCCTGCCCGTGTCACGGCAAGACCTACGTCTTCCGGGGGCAGGGCACCGCCCGCACCGGCGGCCACCACGGTGCGAAGCTCGTCGACGTCGCACGCCGTGCCGAAGTCTCCACGGGCACCGTGTCCAATGTCCTCAACCACCCCGACCGCGTCACCGAAGCCAAGCGGATGAGGGTGGAGCAGGCCATCGCGGACCTTGGGTTCATGCGGGGCGGCGCGGTGGCTCAGAACGCAGCTCATTGGCGCCGAAACGGCTTCGCGACCTGGCTGTTCACCCCGGCGGTCTCCGGCTGGTACCCGAAGAAGGCACCCCAGGAAACCCGGCCCGTACCACTGCTTGGCGAACCATGGCCCGGAGTTCCGGCCCGAGGACGCGGAGCCAGCGACCGGGCCGACGTCTGCTGGCTCCCGATCGCCAAGGGCCTCACACCCCACGGCCTCCGCCACACCCACCGAACCGCGATGGAGGATCTCGGCACCGAGAAGGTCCTCATGGACGACCGCATGGGCCACATCGACGGCTCCGTCTCGGCGCGCTACGCCCATGTCACCCCCGGCATGCGCGAGCGCCTCATGCTCGGACTGACAGAGCAGTGGGAGACAGCACTCGACACCCGCCTGGCGATGAGCCCTACCTCACCAGTGCGCGTACTCGGCGATCTCCTACGTGCTCTCAGGGAATCACGTAAGCCTGAGGAGTCCTTGCGGTAAATGCTGTTGTGCCTCCTGCGGTCACCGACAGAGGCACAGCCGTCTCCGGCGACACCTTGCGGAGGCAGCGTCAACCTCGTGGAGGTCACCTCGCTCGGGAGGTTATGGCAAACGCCCGGTGGGAGGGCCAACAGACCTGGCTCAATAGGCACATGGAGATTGGCGAGCACTGGGCGTACCGCGCGAGGCCGAAGGATCTGGGTAGCGAGGTCCGCCAGGTGGAGGTCGTACGTGTGGGCAGCTCCGGCAGGTCTGGCTGGGTCCACGTGCGGTTCCTCGAAGGCGATGCTGCTGGTCTGCAGGAGTGGGTCAGTTCCGGCTCTCTTGTAGCACCGTGGGCGGATGTTGATACGTTCCGCGCGGACGACGCGGCGGAGCTGGCGCTGGCCGAGTCCTCTCGTCACGTCCGGGGCAGCACGGATTTCGAGGCCGCCCGCATGATCCTCGGCTTCGTCCGTCCGAAGAACAGGCTCCGTCTGCGCCGAACGGTGGCCGACGCCGGGGTCCTGGAGCTGAGCCGTCTCGACGAGACGGCACCGCTCACCGGCATGGACGCAGCTGAACTCCGCGGCGACGCCATGGTCTACGAGAACCGCCACGGCATGTGCCTGGCCGGGTGGCCGGTCACCGAGCGCGTCGCCCGCCAGGTCGCCGGCCGCCTCGCCGACGAGATCCTTCCGGAGGTGGACCGCAAGCAGCAGGGCATCGAGCAGGAGCGCGCCCAGTCCTCCTGGTACTCCTACAGCCGGAGGGACGACCGGAAGCTGGACGCGGAGGTAGCTGTCCTGCGAACCGTCCGGGCCTGGTGCGGCGAAGACAAAGCCGACCGCTACGACGAGTTGGTCGCACTCCGCGCCGAGGTCATCAGGCTCGGGGAACTCGTGGAGAAGGCGGTCAAGGCCCTACGCGACCGAGGTCATGGCGTCATCGCCTCCACCATTGAGCGCGACCTGGGCGTCCATATCGCCACCCTTGATCCTGATGTGCGTCGATGACGCCGCGCCATGGGTCCGGCTCCGGCTTGGGAGGCGTTGGCTGAGCCGGAGGCTTCTCCTTCTCCGGCCGGTCCGGGTGCCACCCGTCGAGGAACGGTCGCAGCTGCCTCTTCGTCGGCTTCGCGTGGAAGTCGCGAGCGGCCAGGCCCTGGCCGTTCGTGGTGGGGTCGAGCTGATCGGCCTCCGCATTCCCCCAAGCCGACCACTCACGCAGCCTCTCAGCTTCGGGGGCATCTTCCGACGCGGCGGCGACTTCATCCAGCGCGGCACAGAACTCCCGGATCTCACCCGCGGCCCGCCACTGCTCAAGGGCCGTGCCGAAGAGCTCGGCCCGTACCGCGTGAGCTGCCCTGGCCGAAGCCGTACTTACCGCAGCTTCCCACTCCCGCCGCTCGCGCTCCTCTCGCTCCGCCGCCAGCCGTCGGCGCTCGGCCTCCTGGCGCTCCCGCTCCTCTCGCAGACGCCGCTGCTCCGCGTCTCGTTCCAGCCGGGCCCGTTCCTGCTCCTCCGCGCGTGCCTTCAACGCCCGGAAGATTGAGGCGATCTGCTCCTCCAACGGCTTCTTGGCCGTGTCGGCCCATTCCTTCTTCCAGCCGTAGCTGTAGCCGTAACCCGAGTTCTCGCTGACCAGCAGCTCCAGTTCGCCCGACGGCTCGAACTTGTGGGCCGGCGTGACCCGCTGCCAGTCGTACGTGCGCCGGCCCGGCTGCTTGGGGACGTACCGGACCTGCTTCTGCCGCTCACGGAAGCCGATCTCGTACGTCCTGCCGTGGACGGTGAGCAGCGGCCTCGGCTGTTTGCGCTTCTTGGACACCGCGATCTCGCCGTACCGCGCGAGAGCCTGCGCGGCGAGCAGCCGGAGCAGCGCGAGGACTCTCGGCAGGATCTCCTCGGAGATCTCGAAAGCGCTGTGGTCCGCCGTGACGGCGGCGAGCACGTCCTCGACGTCGGTGATCACGCGGCTCCGCGCCAGGCGGATGCGGTTCCACTCAGTGTCGTCCTCACCAGTCACGCGGAGCAGGCCGAGGAAGAAGTCGCCCTTCGCCCGCCCGCTGTACTTGAGGTGATACCCCTCCGGAGCGCACTGCCGCGCCGCGTCGAACGCCCTGCGATAGCGAGCCCGTTCCTCGGCACTGGGGTCCGGGATCCGAAGGAATCGTCCGGCCTTCTGCACCTGCGCGATGAGCGCCGGCCCGACAGCCGCTGGCGACGGGCGCGGAGGTTTCATGGCACGCTTCGATACGGGCTTCGTCTCCGTCGGACAATCGGCATTCTGCTGAGGTCCAGCGGCAACCGGCGTCTCGGCTTCAGACGCCGCCGTGCGAGGCTTGCGTGGAGCCAGTTCCGGGCGGTCGGGGTGATGACCGTGCTCCAGGTAGAAGCGACCCGCGTCAGTGATCTCCGCCTGCCACCTCCCCTTCTTCCGGGGCATGGTCACCAAGCCCCGGTCCCTGAGCGCGCGAGCCGTGACGGCGAGCTCGGGGCTGTCAGAAGTGACGGGGTCGGTTCCGCCCCCGATGCGGGTCAGGAGTGCGAGCTGCCGGTCATTTAACGGAGACCAAGGGTGCATGGCGATCGTCGTACCGTCTCAGGTCTCCTCGGCACAAGCCGTGCAATGCCTCACTCGGGGCGCGAGGCGTACATCGCGCTAGGAGGAGGCGGAACGCCACTCCTCGGGAGCCAACCTGGGAGCCGGATCCGGAAGATCACACCCAGTTGGCTCCCAAATGGCTCCCAAGACAGGGTCGAAACGCAAATCAGGCCCGGTGCTGATCTCTCAGCACCGGGCCTGACCTGGTGTTACAGCTGTCGGGGTGGCGGGATTTGAACCCACGACCTCTTCGTCCCGAACGAAGCGCGCTGCCAAGCTGCGCTACACCCCGATGTCGCTGCTTGTCCTGCTTGTCGCGGCGACGACGTTTACTTTAGCCCACTGGTGGCTGGAGACGAAATCCGGTTTTCGCGCGGTGGTGGGCGCGGTGGCGGAGGGGGTTCGGGCGGGCGTGGTCGAGGGCTACGAGGAGGATGGCGAGGGCGTAGAAGGAGAGGCCGAGGAGGAGGGCGTTGCCGAGGACGCTCTTGTAGCCGTGGAGGTCGACGTCGAGGAAGGAGTAGAGGTAACGGGCCGGGGTGCCGGGGAGGAGCAGTTCGCCCCGGGTGAAGGAGAAGGCCAGATAGGCCAGGGGGAAGAGGAGCCAGGTCGCCGCCCGGCGGAGGTGGAAGCGGCCGGGTGCGGTCAGGAACAGCCAGTCCACGACCGCCGCGATCGGCAGCCCCGTGTGGAGGACGTGGTTCGCCAGGGCCTGCCAGCCGGTCGGGGGAGTCGTCTCGCCCGTCATCGAGAACGGGGTCGTCGCGTCCGCCAGGAGCAGGTGGTACACCGAGCCCGCGATCAGGACGTAGAGGAGTGTCGCGCCCGTCAGGGCGGCCGGCAGCGGGCGGCGGGCGCTCCACGCGCGCTTCGCCGACAGCACGGTCACCAGCGCCAGCAGGATCGCGCTCTGGACCGAGAAGTAGCTCAGCACACGGGTGGGGCTGCCGAGGAGCAGATCGATCGTCACGGCCGCCGCGGCCGCGAGAGCGACCAGCAGGCGGTACGCGGCGGCCAGGGGGCGGCGTACGGGGGCCACCACCGCCGTGGCGGGGACGGGAGAGGGCAGCAGCGCGGGCATGCCCGGGATCGCGGGAAGATCCGGGATGTCCCTGGGTATCGGGGCGGTCATGCCCTCACGCTAAGCACCCCCGACAAAAGGGGCGATACGGGCGGGCCGTGCGGGTTACCCCACGGCCCGGCACCCGTGCCCGGCACCCGTGCCCGGCACCCGTGCCCGCGGACCTGCGCCCGGCCCGTGCACCCGCACCTACGCACCCACGCACCCACGCACCCACGCACCCACGCACCCACGCACCCACGCGCAAGCTACCCCCGCGCCACCAACGTCAGCAGCGTCGCCTCCGGCGGGCACGCGAACCGTACCGGCGTGTAGCGGTTCGTCCCGCAGCCCGCCGAGACGTGCAGATACGACGTCCTGCCCTCGGCCGTGTGCGTCGACAGACCCTTCACCCGTTCCGTGTCCAGGTCGCAGTTGGTGACCAGCGCCCCGTAGAAGGGGATGCACAGCTGCCCGCCGTGCGTGTGGCCGGCGAGGATCAGCGGATAGTCGTCGGCGGCGTAGGCGTCGAGGACGCGCAGATACGGCGCGTGGACCACGCCCATCGAGAAGTCCACGGAGGACGACGGGCCGCCGGCCACCTCCGCGTACCGGTCGCGCTTGATGTGCGGGTCGTCCAGGCCGGTCAACTCGATCGACACGCCCTCGACCTTCAGGGTGCCGCGGGTGTTGGTCAGGTTGAGCCAGCCCGCGGTGTCGAAACCGTCCCGCAGGTCCTCCCACGGGTTGTGGACGACGCCGACGGCGGGCGGGTTGCCGTTCAGACCGTGGCGGCCGCTCGTCTTCTCCAGCAGATAGCGGGCGGGGTTGCGGGGCCTGGGGCCGTAGTAGTCGTTGGAGCCGAAGACATACGCCCCCGGGAACTCCATCAGCGGGCCCAGCGCGTCCAGGACCTCCGGCACGCCCTCCGGGTCCGACAGGTTGTCCCCCGTGTTGATCACGAAGTCGGGGCGCAGGCCCGCCAGTGAACGCAGCCAGCGCTGCTTCTTGTGCTGACCGCCGACCATGTGGATGTCGGAGACCTGGAGCATGCGCAGGGGACGCATTCCGGCAGGGAGGACGGGGACGGTGACCCGTCGGAGGCGGAAGGAGCGGGCTTCGAAGCCCGCCGCGTACACCAGACCGGCGGCGCCAGCCGCCGCGATCGACAGAGGTACTCCGTATCGCGCGCGCATGGGTCCCATCGTGTCAGACCCGGCAAGTACCCCGTCGCCCGCCGTCCCTTGAAGCCGGCCCTCCGAAATCGACGGGCGTCCGGCCTCGCACACCTGCGAGAATCAGTCACATGACCACCACGCTCAAGTCGAAGCTCCAGGAAGACCTCACCGCCGCGATCAAGGAGCGCGACGAGCTCCGCTCCTCGACGCTGCGCATGACCCTCGCCGCGATCACCAAGGAGGAGGTTGCGGGCAAGGAGAAGCGCGAGCTCTCCGACGACGAGGTCCTCAAGGTGATCACCAAGGAGGCGAAGAAGCGCCGGGAGGCCGCGGACGCCTTCGCGCAGGGTGGTCGGGCCGAGAGCGCCGAGCGGGAGAAGGCGGAAGGTGGGGTGCTCGCCGAGTACCTGCCCAAGCAGCTGTCCGACGACGAGCTGAACGACATCGTCGCCCAGGCCGTCGAGGAGGCCAAGGCCGCCGGCGCGGAGGGCCCGCGGGCCATGGGTGCCGTCATGAAGATCGTGAACCCGAAGGTCGCCGGCCTCGCCGAGGGCGGCCGTGTCGCCGCCGTGGTGAAGAAGCTGCTGGCCGGCTGAGAACAGGGCCGACAAACTCAGAGCGCGAAAAGCCCCGCTTTCCTCCCTCCAGGGAGAAAAGCGGGGCTTTCTGTGTGTCCGCTCACCCTTCTCGTCGAACCTGGCGTAATGACGTCAATTCGTGTGCGTTCGTTGAGAGATCGCTGTCCTCTCTGATCGAATAACGCAGTAACAAGGCCTTCAGCAGCGGGATTTCACCTGGCGCTCCTGACACGGCCAACGCACTCGTCTCCGAGAACGCCCACACGGGAACGCCGTACGACGAGCCACGCGAAGACGTCCTACGACGTGCCACACGAAGACGTCCTACGACGCCGTCCCCACCCTTCCGCCGCATACGCCCCTCCCCCCCCAACTTCCGGCCCCACCGCTACGCGCACCCGTGGGCCGGACGATGCGTGCCGTCCCGGCACGCGTATCAGGAGAGCAGGAAGGACGAGTGGTTGAGCCCCAGACAAGGACTCAGACAAGGACCCAGACAAGGACCAAGGCAAGGACTCGGACGAGCACGAGCTCCGCTGGCTCTCATAGCCGCCGGCGGAATTCTGGCGGGTCTGCTCCAGGCCACGGCCTGGGCGGAGGAGGATGCCTCACCCGGCGCCGGGACCGAGGCAACTGTCAAGTCGGCCGAGCCCGGCCCGGATTCGGTGCCCGCGGGTGAGCGTGTCGACGTACTCGGCGAGGACTACAAGTCGTCGTCCGACATCGCGTGGACGACCACCGGTGACGCCCAGGGCTTCCATCTGCTGACCGCGACGGAGAAGAGCGGTTACGCCTGGAAGACGCTGGCGTCGCTGGTCGAGCCGGGGTTCGAGGCGGACCA
>NZ_JBSFUY010000050.1:0-46412 GCF_053592055.1 Streptomyces sp. NPDC002817 | reverse complement strand
GGGAGTTGTTCGCGACGGATCCGGGGCGCGCGGAGCGGTACGTGGTACGCGTCGGCGATCTGCGGATCGACTACTCCAAGCACCTGATCACGCACCTGGGCCGCTGCGATGAGGACTCCTCACCTCCGACGCTCCGCCAACTCCCCTGCCGTACGAGCTGCCCACGCCTCGATCCGGGCGAAGTCCCGGAAGTCCCCGCCCTTTCCGGAGCGGAGGATCATCCGGGCGACGAACCCCTTCGCGCCCTCTTCCAGGCAGCCGCCGAAGGTGACGTGCTCGTCGGCGTCCAGCCGTGTCATGGCGCGTTGCACGCCGGGCACCGGCGGGATGTCCCGCTCGGCGGCCGACGCGTCGAGCGGTCCGCTGCTGAAGAACCGGAGCGGGCGTTCGGCGAGGGCCCTGCGGTGCCGCCGGACGAAACGGCGGGCGTCCTTGTGCCAGCGTCCGGCGTACAGGCCGCCCCCGATCACGACGGCGTCGTACTGCTCGACGCCGGCCACCGATCGGGCGGGACGGGCCTCGGCGCTCAGCCCTTCCTTGCACAGCACTTCGGCGATGGTCTCGGCGATCCGGGCGGTGGAGCCGTTCGTCGTCCCGTAGGCCACCAGTACTTTGCCCGTCATGGTGGTCCACCTCCTCTCACATGCTGTGCGGCCGGTCCTCGGCCGCACCCACCCGTTCGGGCACGATGGCGACCGGGCAGGCGGAGTGGTGCAGTACTCCATGGGCCACCCGGCCCAGTTGGAGCCCGAAGTGGCGTTGATGGCGCCGGGCTCCGATGACCAGGAGGTCGGCGTCGTGCGAGGCGTCGACCAGTGCGGTCCGGGTGTGGCCCTCGACGGTACGGCGGTGCAGCTCGACATCGGCCGGGGCGTCCTGGAGTGCCGCTTCGAGTTCCTCGGCCGCCCGCTGTTCGTGCAGCCTGGCGGGCTCTCCGGCGAGCAGGGGATGGTCGGTGGTCTCGTGCGTGGGGCACCGCCAGGCCCGTACCGCCTCCACCGGCACCCCACGTCGCCGAGCCTCGTCGTAGGCGAAGCCCACCGCTGCCGAGCCCGCCGCCTTCTCCGCGACCCCGACGACGACACGACCGCGTGTGCCGGTCCGGGCCTGGTTGTCATGACTGCCCCGCACGATGATCATCGGGCAGTGCGCGTGACCCGCCACGGTCAAGCTCACGGAACCCAGCAGAGCCTCGGCGATGCCACTGCGGCCTCGGGTGCCCGTCACCAGCAGGGAGGCGCTCCTGCTCTCCCTCACCAGCACGTACTCGGGCTCCTCGGCCAGCACCTCGGTGGAGATCTTCAGGTCGGGCCGGCGACCGTGGGCGCGACGGGCCGCCGTCCCGACGATGTCCTCGGCACGCGACCGCTCATCCGGCTCGCCCTGGTCCTCGGCGAGCCGGTCGCCCTCGTACCGCTGCCACAGCGAGGCGTACACGAGGCGCAGCGGCGCCCCGCGTCGGACGGCCTCGTCGGCGGCCCAGTCGACCGCTCGCAGGCTGGGTTCGGAGCCGTCCACTCCGACGACGACCGGCAGGTCCATCGCCCTCACCTTCCCGTACCGAGGTCGAGGACGATCCGGGTCTCGACCTCTTCGCGCCGCATCTCGTCCATGGACTCGCCGACCGACGTCGGCCTGTGGGTCTCCTGGTTCGCTCGGGTGCGTCCGGCCACTTGCACGCCGAAGGCTTCTACGACCGCTGCCTTCATGGCTACTGCTCCTCAGGGGTGGGGGACGACGGCGACGGGGGCGGCGGAGTGGTGCAGGACGGTGTGCGCGACAGGACCGATGTGGGCGCCGAACGGGCTACGGCGGATGCGGCGGCCGACGACGACCAGGGAGGCCCCGCGGGCGGCGTCGACGAGATGGTTGCCGGGGGTGCCGTAGCGGGACTCCTCGATGACCTCGGTGTCCGGGTGCTTCTTGCGCCATCGCGCAAGGACCTCGGTCAGCGCAGTGGTCTCGCGTCGGGCCAGTTCTCCGTGGAGTTCCAGGTCCGAGGCGAGCCCGTAGGCGTAGTACGGGGGCGGGTTCCAGCCGTGGACGACCCGCAGGGACGTGCCACGGCGAGCCGCTGCGGCGAACGCGAACCCGATCAGCTCCTCGTCCGGGTTCTCGATGTCGAGGCCGAGGACGACGGGCCGGAAAGCGGTCGCGGCGGACGGGATGCCGACGGGATCCATCTCGTGCTCGTCGGAGGCCTGCTCACCGGCCCGGACCAGGACGACCGGCCGCTCGGCGTGCGCCACGACCGACAGCCCGACCGAGCCGACCATGAACCCGCCGATCCCGCTCAGTCCGCGCGAGCCCAGCACCAACAGCTCGGCGTCCTTCGCCGCGCTCGCCAGGACGTCCGCGGGGTGACCGGACAGCTGCTCGGTGGTCACATCGAGGCCGGGGTGGCGCAGCCGGAGGCCCGCGGCCGCCTCACGCGGGATCCGCTCGGTCCAGTGCGCCTGCGTCTCCGCGGAGCGGAGCGGTGCCTGTGACATGGGCTCCGGCACGGGCTCCCAGACATGGACCAGCTTCAGCGGCAGGCCGAGCAACCGTGCCTCGCGGGCCGCCCATTCGGCCGCGGCGCGGCTCTCGGCCGAGCCGTCCAGACCGACGGTGATCGTGCGGGTCATGAGGTCCACCTTCCGAATCCGCTGAATCGGGTCCTGATGCGAGCGTCGTCCTCAGCTGAGGCTCCCGGCAGGGGCCGTATGTCCCCCACCCGGGGCCGACCGGCCCAGACCGGTGCCGAGCGCGCGGGCCCGTCGCGCCCCTCCCTCGGTCAGCGCAGCCAGCGGTTGCGGTGGACCAGCGGGAGTTTGGCCCAGGCCTTGCCGAGGCCGAGGGTGTCCCCGGCGGAGACGGCCGCCAGGGCGATCAGGACGACCGCGTAGACGAGGTGGTACTCCGCGAACGGGTTCGTCGACATGCTCGGCGAACCGTCGGCGATGTGCCGGGCGGGCGGCCACTCGGCGACCCACATCAGCGCCGTCATCACCGTGCCCGCGACGGCCGCGAACCGCAGCGCCACACCGGCGACGAGCGCGACGCCGATACCGAGCAGACCGAGCATGAACAGCCAGTCGGCCCAGGAGTCCCCGGCCCAGGAGTGGAAGGTCGACTCCATCGGTCCGGCGGCCACCCCGCCGAGGAAGCCCTTGGTGGGCGAGCCACCGTCGATCCAGCCGTTGCCGGACCGGGTGGCGTAGCCGAGGCCGAAGGTCTTGTCGAGGAAGGCCCACAGGAAGACGAACCCCGTCAGCAGACGCAGGGATGCGAAGACGTAGGCCTGCGCGGTGTGCGTGTCGCTGGATGCGGACACGGCGGACTCGGATGCCGGGGCGGTCCGGTGCCTGCGGAAGGTCGGCAGACGGAAGCCGGGACTCCGGTGCGGGTGCTCGTGGACGGCCATGGTGGTGATCCCTTCAGGGGCGAGTCCGTTCCGTGTCCGACATCCCTCACTCTCGTCTCGTGCAGGGGTGACCGCCGGATGCCGGAGGTCCGTACTCGTAGGGCTGAACGACCCTGTCCACAGGGCCCGTCGGGGTGCATGATCGGGCTCGGCGCACCGGCGCCACACCACCGGTGCACCCTGTGTCGGACGAAGAGAGGCGGCCCATGTCCCGGAGCACGGGCGGACACGTTCCGGGGTGGCGCCGTACGGTGCCCGGGATCGCGCCACTGATCGGCTATCGACGTGCCTGGGTGCGAGGCGATCTGCTGGCCGGCGTCACCGTGGCCGCTTATCTGGTGCCGCAGGTCATGGCGTACGCGGGCGTCGCCGGACTGCCGCCGGTCGCCGGGCTGTGGGCGATCCTGCCCGCCCTCGGCGTGTACGCGCTCCTCGGCTCCTCGCGGCTGCTCTCGGTCGGCCCCGAGTCCACGACCGCGCTGATGACGGCCACCGTGGTCGCCCCACTGGCGGCCGGCGCCCCCGGGCGCTACGCGACCCTGGCGGCCACTCTCGCGGTCACGGTCGGCCTCCTGTGCCTGGTGGCCCGGGCGGTGCGGCTGGGCTTCCTCGCCGACCTGCTCTCCCGGCCGGTCCTGATCGGCTACCTGGCGGGCGTCGCGCTGATCATGATCGTGGACCAACTGCCGAAACTCACCGGCGCGGGGGCGACGGGAACCAAGTTCTTCCCTCAACTGTGGTCCTTCGCGGGGAACTTGCCCGACGCCCATCTGCCCACAGTGGTCCTCTCGGCCGCCGTGCTCGCGTTCCTCTTCGTGGCGGCCGCATATCTCCGCGCCGTGCCCGGTCCCCTGCTCGCCGTGGTCCTGGGCACGGCGGCCGTGGTGGTGTTCGATCTCGACGACCGGTACGGCATCAAGGTGATCGGCGAGGTCCCGTCGGGCCTGCCCGGCCTCGCGTGGCCGGACTGGAGCGAGGTGCCGCATCTCGTCCTGCCGGCCCTCGGTGTGCTCCTGGTCGCGTACACCGACTTCATCCTCACCGCGCGGGCGTTCGCCGGACGCGAGGAGGGCAAGGGCCCCGGCCTCGACGCCGACCAGGAGTTCCTGGCGCTGGGCGCGGCCAACCTCGGCGCGGGCTTCCTGCACGGCTTCCCCGTCAGCAGCAGCGCCAGCCGCACCGCGCTCGCCTCCTCGGCGGGCGCCCGCAGTCAGGCGTACTCCCTGGTCGCCGGCGCCGTGGTCCTCGCCGTCCTGCTGTTCCTCAGCCCCTTGCTCGCCCGCACGCCGTCCGCCGTGCTCGGCGCGCTCGTCGTCTACGCCGCCGTCCGCATGATCGACCTCGCGGGCTTCGGCCGCCTGGCGTCCTTCCGCCGCCGTGAACTCCTGCTCGCTCTCGGCTGCCTGGCCGGGGTGCTGGCCCTCGACATCCTCTACGGCGTGCTCGTCGCCGTCGGTCTGTCGGTGGCGGAGCTGCTGGTCCGGGTGGCCCGTCCGCACGACGCCGTCGAAGGCCTGGTGCCCGGGATCGCGGGCATGCACGACATCGACGACTACCCACAGGCCCGCACGATTCCCGGCCTGCTGGTCTACCGCTACGACTCACCGCTGTTCTTCGCCAACGCCGAGAACTTCCGCCGCCGCGCCCTGGCCGCCGTCGACGAACAGACCCGGCCCGTCCGCTGGTTCGTCCTCAACACCGAGGCCAATGTGGAGGTCGACATCACCGCACTCGACGCGGTCGACGAACTGCGCCGCGAACTCGCCGGACGCGGCATCGTGTTCGCCCTGGCCCGGGTCAAGCAGGACCTCATGGACGACCTCGAGGCGTACGGCCTCACGGACTCCGTCGGCACCGACCACATCTTCCCCACCCTTCCGACGGCGGTGACCGCCTACCGGGAGTGGAGCGAGGCGAACCCCGAGGAGACCACGGCGAGGTAGCGGAGGCAGGGCCGTGCGGGGCCGGGTGGCCCGGTCCAGGGCCGGGTGGCCCATGGCCCGGCGTCGTCGGCGGACGGAGCCTGGTCATGGCAGTTCCCACACCCGTCGGGAGGCACGCCGTGACCACCATCACCCCCACACCCAGCATGCTGCGGGCCCTGCCCGCCGAGCACCGGCAGCGGCTCATGCGCGTCGCCCGCGAAGTCTCGTTCCCGCAAGGAACACGTCTGTTCGAGGAGGGCGGCAAGGCTGACCGGTTCTGGATCATCCGCACGGGCACGGTCGAGCTCGACATGCGCGTGCCCGGCCGCAGCGCGGCCGTGATCGAGATCCTCCGGCACAACGAACTCGTCGGCTGGTCCTGGCTGTTCACCCCGCACGCCTGGCATCTGGGCGCCACGGCGACGACGCCGGTGCGGGCGTACGAGTTCGACGCCACAGCCGTCCGCATGATGTGCCAGGAGGACCCGGCCATGGGCCACACCATCGCCCAGTGGGTCGGCGACGTACTCGCCCACCGCCTGCGCTCCGCCCGGATCCGGCTGCTGGACCTCTACGCCCCGTACGGCGCCGGCAGCACTGTGTGACCGCGTCCGCGCCACGTGCCGAGAAGGAGTCGGGATCCGATCACCCCCGATGGCCCCGCCGAGAGTCTCCGAGCCGACTGGGGCCGGACGGCCCTAGTGCATCCGGTCCCGGAGAGCAATGATCGTCGTGACGGACAGCCCGCGATCCGTCCACCGCCGGGGAACGAGGGGTCGTCATGACCGAGGCACACACCTTCAGCGAACAGGACCCCATCCGTGTGTTCCTGCTGGACGACCACGAGGTCGTACGACGGGGTCTGACCGACCTTCTCGACTCCGAGCCGGACATCTCGGTCGTCGGCGACGCGGGCACCGTCGAGCACGCACTCGCGCGCGGCCCGGCGCTGCGCCCGCACGTCGCCGTGCTCGACGTACGGCTCCCCGACGGCGACGGCATCTCGGTCTGCCGGGAGCTGCGCAGCCAGATGCCGGAACTGGCCTGTCTGATGCTGACCTCGTTCGACGACGAGGACGCCCTGCTCGACGCGATCATGGCCGGGGCCTCCGGCTATGTCCTCAAGCAGATCCGGGGCTCCGACCTGGTCTCGGCCGTCCGCACGGTCGCCTCGGGCCAGTCCATGCTGGACCCCGCGACCACGGCCCGGCTGATGCGCTCGCTGCGCGCCGACCCCGCCGAGACCCCGGGCATGTCCCCCGAGCTGGCGAGCCTGTCCCCGCGCGAGCGGGACATCCTCGCCCTGATCGGGGAGGGGCTCACCAACCGGGAGATCGGCAAGAAGCTCTACCTGTCGGAGAAGACCGTCAAGAACCACATCAGCCGACTGCTGGCCAAGCTGGGCGTCCAGCGGCGCGTCCAAGCGGCCGTGATCGCCTCCCACTTGGACCGGCCGAACCCCGGCGGGCGCCCCGGAAGGTGAGCCCCGGCAGGACCACCCGGAACACGCCTTCCTGCACCTGCCCACGTCTCACCAACGACCGGTCTCGGTGCCGACGATCGGCTCCGACGGCTTGCCGTTCACGCCCACCGGGACGTCCCCGGCGAGCATCACCCGGTGCATGGTCCGTGGGAAGCCGAGGTGGGCGTTGTCGCCGGGGGCGAGGTGGATGGTGGCACGGTTGTCCCAGAAGGCCACGCTGCCCGGCTCCCAGCGGAAGCGGACGGTGTATTCGGGCCGGACGGCCTGCTCCAGGAGCATCTCCAGGATCGCGGTGCTCTCGGCCCGGGCGATGTCGGCGATCTGCTCGACGTAGTAGCCGTTGACGTAGAGGATCCGCTCCCCCGTCTCCGGGTGGACGCGCACCAGCGGGTGCAGCGAGGCGACCTGGTGGTCCAGCAGATGGCGGACGTAGGAGTCGTCACCGGGACGGGACTGATAGCCGACGCCGAGCCGGTGTTCCACCCGCAGTCCGTCCACGAACTCCCGTACCGGCGCGGAGAGTCCTGCGTACGCGGCGGCCAGGTTGGACCAGGTCGTGTCGCCGCCGTACGGCGGTACGGTCTCGGCCCGCAGGATCGTCGCGGCAGGCGGGTCGATACGGGCGCCGTGATCGCAGTGCCAGCCGCGCAGCAGGGTGTGCCGGCGTCGTTGGAGCCACTCGTCGTGCTCCATGCCGAACTTGCCGCCCAGTTCCAGCCGGTCGGCGGTCGTCTCCACCTCGGGAAAGCCCGGCGGTGAGGCACTGCCCCGCTTCCGCAGCACCACCGGCTCGCCGAACCGGCTCGCGAACGCCACATGCCCGGCGTGATCCAGCCGCTGCTCCCGGAAGAACACCACCTTCCAGCGCAGCACCGCCGACCGGATCGCGGCGACCACGGCGTCATCGAGCTCCCCGGCGAGGTCGACCCCCGTGATCTCCGCCCCGATGTGCCCGGCGACCGGTTTCACCTCGATCCCCGGGATGTGCTCCGCCTCCGCCGTGCCCGTGTTCGTCGTCATCCGCACTCCGTTGGTCGTCCGCGGCCGCTCCCCGAAGATCGTGTCAGCGATCACGGGTCCTGGCGACAGGGCCTCTCCAGGATCACGTCCACCAGCTCGGCCACGGGACGGCCACCCGTGTCGATGCGGCACAGACCGTGCGCGTCGACCGACTCGACCATCAGTTGCTGATAACGCACGCTGCGGGCAAGGAACTTGTCCACCGGGTGCCGCCGCTCCTCCCCCCTCGCGGATTCCCGCACGCGCGCACCGAGCACCGCGTCGTCCGCGGTGAGCCAGACGGCCTCGGTGCGCGGAACGCTCAGCCTCGCGACCCGGTCCGGCCAGAGCGCGGAGCCCTCCAGTACGAGCCCCGGCCCGTCGCCCTTCGCACGTTCGGTGATCAGCTCCTCGATGCGCGGCCACAGGCGCTCGTAGTGGTCGAGCACCGAGCGGATCAGCTCGTCGACGGCGAGCATCTCGTAGTGCTCGACGACATGCGGCGGCACTTGCCCCCATGGCCTCCCCGGATGCCGGGCCAGCAGGTCCGTCGAGCGGAACGCGAACCCGAGCCGCTCCGCGACCGCCTGGGCCACGGTCGACTTGCCTGTGTGGGAGGTTCCCCCGATCAGCACTACGCGCACATCACCGACTCTAGACAGCTTCGGCGCGTGAGTTCACGGCCTCACACGGCGAACTCCCTTATCAGCACGTCCCGGAAGACCGCCGTCCCGCCGATCGTGAAGAGCGCGAGGCCGGTGTCGATCAGATAGGGGAAGACCTCCGAGGAGTGCACGTACCGGCCGTCGTCCACGAACATCTCGACGGACGTACGGTCGACCAGGATCCGCAGCTTCACCGTGCGGGCGCCCGGGTCGAAGGGGCTGTGGCTCTCCTGCCAGCGGCCGGAGGCGTCCGGGTTCACCGTGGTCCGGCGGTTGAGGAAGGCGAAGTCGGCGTAGATCCCGGCGTCGACGTGCCGGCCGCCGTCGGCCGAGCGGCGCAACTGGACGCCCGCTCCCGTGAGTTGGTCCCAGGTGATCTGGCAGGTCAGCTCGTAGGCCGTCCCCGTGTAGTCCAGGAGGCGGGTGCCGCTCACCTCCAGGTCGCCCAGGCTCACCGTCCGCGACACATAGGAGTCCAGCGCGGCCACCGGCCGTGATGCCAGGTAGTACCCGCCGGAGGACGCGCGCTTCAGGGTGACCTCGCGGACGATCGAGTCGGTGCCGTTGAAGCCGTCGGAGTCGATCGTGGGCGTGGTGTTCGCGTAGTCCCAGTTGTTCAGCCAGCCGATCGCGTACCGGGCGCCCTCGTCGAGGGTGCCGTCCTGGGCCCGTTTCTCGAAGGTGACGGCGCCGTACCAGTCCCAGCCGTGGTCGAGCCACTGCGGGGCGTCCGCTTCGGCCGTGAACGCGGTGCCGTCGAAGGAGCCGGTCCAGTAGGCGTAGGTGTTGGGCAGCCCGGCCCCCTTGGCGTTGGCGCTCACGCCCAGCACCCACTTCGCCGTGCCGTCGTCCGCGGTGATGCGGAACAGGTCGGGGCACTCCAGGACGCCGATACCGCCCTTGACGAATCCGCCGACGTAGGTCCAGGACTTGAGGTCCGCCGAGTGGTAGAAGCCCACCTTGTCGTTCTCGGCGAGGGTCATCACCCAGCGGTCGCGTTCCTCGTCGCGGACGACCTTGGGGTCGCGGAAGTCGCGCACGCCGGGGTTGGCCAGGACCGGGTCGCTGCCGTGCGGGCGGAAGGTGCGTCCGCCGTCGGTGGAGTAGTACAGGAACTGCTCCTGCTGTTCGGTCCCGCCGCCCGGTGACATCGTGACCAGCGCGATCACCGCGCCCGCGCCGAATCCCGCGGTGCCGTCCGTGTCGACGACCGCCGAGCCCGACCAGACATCGCCGTTGACGGTGGTGTCCTTGGGCACGGCGATCCCCCGGTCGGTGAAGGAGACCAGGTCCCGGCTGGTGGCCAGCCGCCAGGCGGTCCCCGCCTCGGTACCGCCCGTGAAGTAGTCCGCGTTGTACAGGTAGTAGTAGTGGTACTCGCCGTCGATCCACACCGGTCGCTGCGGATCGTTCTTCCACTGGTCGGGGACCGTGAAGTGGTAGGCGGCCCGGTACCCGGCGCACGCGGTGGTCGCCTCGGGCTTCGCGGCAGCCGGAGCGGCGGCGACCGGCAGCAGCACGGCCGCCGCGCCGGCCGTGGACCCCGCGAACAGCGCTCTCCTGGACAACCCACGCATCACACATCGTTCCTCTCGTCGGAAACGGCGGCTCATGGGTCCAGGACTCTGGGACCTAACTCGTTAAAGGTCAAGGGGTGCACGACTCTTGACAGCACCGTGCGCCACTTCCCATCATCTGGGGCGTCAACCCTGAACTAACACGAGTTAGGCCCTTGGATGACCGACTCGCACCTCACCCGCCGCACGCTGCTGCGGTACGGCGCCTACGGCACGGGCGCCGCCGCGCTCGCCGGTACCGCCGCCAGTTGGGACCGGCTCACCGGAGCCGACATCCCCGGACGCGACGACGGCTCGCTCGTCGTCGCCACGCTCGGCCCCGCCTACGGACCGGAGGCCGTGCGCACCCTCACCGAGGGTTTCCGGCAGATCCACCCCGACATCAAGCTCCGGATCAACGCCGTGCAGGCCGTCGACTGGTCGGACTTCTTCGCGAAGATCCTCACCCAGATCGCGGCGGGCACCGCGCCCGATCTCGTGTACGTCGCCACCGAGGGCGTGCAGTTGTTCGCGCAGCGCCTCGGGGTCCCGCTGGACGACTGGGTGAAGCGGGACGCCGAGGAGCTGCGCGAGTACTTCGCCGACGTCCACCCCTCGCTGGTGGAGTCGATGATGTACGAGGGGAGCCTCTACCAGTTGCCGGTCGAGTTCAACGCCGCCGACATGTACCTCAGCGACCAGGTGCTCAAGCGGGCGGGCGCGGACTTCCCGGCCCCCGACTGGACCCGCGACGACTTCACCGCCCTGCTGCGGGACATGAAGAAGTCCAGCGGCTCCCAGTTCACACCGTACTTCTGGACGAACCGGCTGTGGGGCGGTGTGGTGCCGTGGCTCTTCGCCAACGGCACCAATCTGCTCACCGAGTCCAAGGCGCCCGGCGGCGACTGGCTGTGGGACTCCTTCTACCCCGCCGCCGAGCGACGGGGGCGCGGGGGCGGGTTCCGGTGGACGACCCCGCAGGCCACTCATGAGCGAGTGGAAGAGACGTACGACTATCTCGCCTCCCTCATCCAGGAGGACCTGTGCAGCCGGCCCGAGGGCGGCAACGGCCAGAACCTGATCGGTGTGTTCTCCACCGGCCGGGTCGGCGTCACGCCCGCCGGCGGCTTCTGGGCGGGCGGTCTGCATCTGGCGGGCATGGAGCCCGACAGCTTCGACGTGCAGTACTTCCCGCGCTGGCGAACTCAGCGCATGCAGTTCGGCGCCGCCGGCTACGCGCTGCTGCGCACCTCGAAGCGGCAGGACGAGGCCTGGGAGTTCATCAAGTACGCCGCTCGCAGGGACACCCTGATGCGGCTGTTCGAGACCAACCAGACCACCCCCGCCCGCCGTTCGATGCTCACCGCGGACCGCTACCAGGAGATCGGCCCGAAGCACTGGCAGGTCTTCTACGACACCCTCGACAAGTTCCCCGACACCGGGCCCATCCCCGCCCCGCCGCAAGTGGCCGAGGTCGAACAGGTACTGCTCAAGCACACCGGCACCGCGCTGGCCTCCCGGCGTGCGGTGGCCCCCGCGCTGCGCCGGATGCAGGGCGATCTGGAGAAGGCCATGGAGCGTGAGGTATGACGAGCACTCAGACACCCGCGCCGGTCAAGGAGTTCGCCCCGCCCGTGACCGCCTCACGGCCCTCGGCGCGCGACCGCGGCACCCGGTTGCTGGCCACGCTCTTCCTGGCACCCACGATCGTCGGCATCGTCGTCTTCACCGTCGTGCCGATCGTCGGCTCGGTGATACTGAGCCTGTTCCACTGGAACGTGATCGACGACCCGAGCTTCGCCGGGGCCGCCAACTACCGTGAGGTGTTCGGCGATTCGACCGTATTGGTCTCGTTCCGCAACACGCTCGTGTTCATGGTGTTCGCGGTCGCGCTGCAACTGCTGATCGCCCTGGTCCTGGCTCTGGCCGTCAACGGGCGGATGCCGGTGTGGCTGCGCTCGGTGTTCCGCTCGGCGTTCTTCTTCCCGCTGGTGCTGTCCGCCGCCTCGATCTCGGTGGTGATGAAGTACCTGTTCAACCAGGACTTCGGGGTCGTGAACTGGCTGCTGGGGACGGTCGGGATCGCTCCGGTGCCGTGGCTGACGTCGGAGAACGCGGCGATGACGACGGTCGTCCTGGTCTATGTCTGGCAGCAGTTCGGGTTCTCGTTCCTCCTGTTCGTCGGGGGCCTCAACAACATCCCCAAGGAGATCCACGAGGCCTCCTCCCTCGACGGCGCGACCGGCCTGCGCAAGCACCTGAGCATCACCCTGCCCCTGCTCTCCCCCACCCTGCTGGTCGCATCGGTGGTCGGGATCATCAACGCCCTCCAGGTCTTCGAGCAGCCCTACGTCCTCACCAACGGCGGTCCCGGTGACTCCACCCGGACCGTGGTGATGGTCATCTACGAGAGCGCGTTCGAACAGCTGCGCTTCGGTGAGGCCTCTGCGGTGGGTGTGCTGCTGTTCGTGCTGATCATGGCGGTCACCGCCCTCCAGTTCCGGCTCAGCCGGCGTTTCGTCCACTACCAGTGAGCCGGGTGACCTCCATGAGCCAAGCGACCCTGAATCTGAGCCGTGCCCGCTACTCGCTCGCCCCCTGGGCGCGGATCGCCGCCCTCGCCGTGTGCGCCCTGCTGACCCTCGGTCCGGTGATCTGGACCGTCTCCACATCCCTGCGCACCCCGGCCGAGTCCTTCGACCTGCCACCGAAGATCATCCCGACGAATCCGACGGCGGAGTCGTACCGCGGGGTCTTCGACCAGATCGACGTCTGGCTGCTGGCGCTCAACTCCACGCTCGTGACCGCGCTGATCGCCGTCGGCCAGATGATCACGGCCGGTCTTGCCGGATATGCCTTCGCGCGCCTCGAGTTCCGGTTCAAGAAGCCGCTGTTCGGCCTGGTGCTGGCCACCATGATGGTGCCGTTGCAGGTGACCATCGTGCCGGTGTTCCTGGTGCTGAAGTCGATGAGCCTGACCGACACCCTGCTCGGGCTGATCATCCCGGCCTTCCCGACCGCGTTCGGCACCTTCCTGATGCGCCAGTACTTCCTCGGCATGCCGAAGGACCTGGGCGAGGCGGCGATGCTGGACGGCTGCGGGCCCTGGCGGATCTTCCGGTCCGTGTACGCGCCGCTGGCCGCGCCCGGCCTGGCGATCGTAGGCGTGCTGGCCTTCAACTACCACTGGAACGAGTTCTTCCGACCCTTGATCCTGGAGACCTCCGGCCAGAACTACACCCTCCCGCTGGGGCTGGTCTCCCTCCAGGGCAACCTCGGCACCGGCTCCATCTCGGTGGTGCTCGCCGGTGTCGTGCTCTCCATGCTCCCCGCCGTCGCCGTGTTCCTCGTCGGCCAGCGCCCTCTGCGCGAGGGCATCACCTCCGCAGGAGTCAACCGTTGAGCCACACCCCCGACGCCCCCCGGTTCAGGGTCCGGCCGCCCGCGAACTGGGTCAACGACCCCAATGGGCCGTTCCGTTGGCGGAACCGCTACCACCTGTTCTTCCAGCACAACCCGGATGCCCCGGTCCACGCGAACGTCCACTGGGGTCATGTCTCCAGCCCCGATCTCGCCGACTGGGAACATCATCCGGTCGCCCTCACCCCGACCCCGGGCGGCCCCGACGAGGCAGGCTGCTGGTCGGGGTGCGTGGTCGACAACGAGGGCGTGCCGACTGCCGTCTACACCGGTGTCGACCGGCACCACACCGGGCTCGGCTCGATCTGTCTGGCACGTGCGCTGGTGCCTCAGGACGAGACCCTGACCGACTGGAAGCCGCTGCCCGCACCGGTGGTGACCGGCCCGCCGGCCGGCCTGGACGTGGTGATGTTCCGCGACCCGTTCGTGTTCCGCAGCGACGGCCGACGGTGGGCGCTGGTCGGCGCGGGGCACGCCGACGGGACTCCGTCGGTGCTCGTGTACGACTGCGACGATCTGACCGACTGGCGGTTCGCCGGGGTGCTGCTCGACGGCGACGACCCGGTCGCGGTGGACGTGTTCGGGGACAAGGCCGTCGGCTGGGAGTGCCCTCAGCTGTATGCGACGGCGAGCGGGGAGTGGGTGCTCGTGGTGTCGCTGTGGGACGGGGACCCCTGCTCCACCGGCTATCTGACGGGGCGTCTCCAACCTTGTGGGGACGGGGAGTTGCGCTTCGAGACCCGCGCCGGCGGTCGGCTGGACCACGGACGTGACTTCTACGCGCCCGCCGTACTCCAGGAACCGGACCGGGCGTTGATGTGGGGCTGGTCCTGGGAGGCCCGCGAGCAGCGCGAAGTGGATCGCGCCGGGTGGGCCGGGGTCCTCAGCGCACCGAGGGTCGTCGATGTCCGTCCGGACGGCGCCCTGAGCGTCGTACCGGCTCCGGAGCTCGAACTGCTGCGTGCGGACGAGCCGTTCACCACGGCACCGGACCGTCCCACGACGCTGCCGGACGCGTACGACCTGACCGTGACCGCATCGACTCGCACCACCGTGAGCCTGCTGCGGTCCGCCTCGGGCGCACGGCTGACGGTCCTGCTCGACCCGGACGAGGGCACGGTGACGCTCGACCGCGCGGACTGGCCACGGACACGGCCCGACGGCTCGGCGCCGATCGTGGTGCGGGCCCCCGCCGCAGAGGTGCGGATCCTCGTCGACGGCTCGCTGTTCGAGCTGTTCGTCGACCGCAGGGCCACGGTGACCGAGCGGGTCTACCGGCGGCCGGGAGATGTGCCCGAGCTCGTCGTCACGGGCACCGGGGCCACGGTCACCGGCTGGGAGCTGGTCCCACCGACGCACGACTGATCACCGGGCAGGCGAGCCGCCGTACCGTCGCGGGCGAGGTCCTGCCGGTGTCGATGGAGTCGAGGAGGAGCCGTGCGGCGGCCTCGCCCATCGCCCGGTGGGGCAGCGCGACCGTGGTCAGGGCCGGGGTGAGGTACGCGGCCATGTGTTCCTGGTCGTCGTAGCCCACCACCGACAGTTCCTCGGGGACCGCGATACCGAGCCGGGTCGCGGCGTGCAGGACACCTGCCGCGACCCGGTCGTTGTAGCAGAAGACCCCGGTGGGCCGCCGGTCGGCGGCGATGCCGTCGAGGACACGCAGCGCGCCCTCGTACCCGCTGCTGATCTCTCCTCCGCTGCGCACCACCCACTCCTTGGGGACGGTGATGCCCTCGGCGCGCAGAGCGTCCCGGAAGCCGCGCAGCCGGTCGGCGGAGGCCATGTCGTCCTGGCCGCCCACCATGGCGACCCTGCGGTGCCCCTCGTCCAGCAGCAGCCGGGCCGCCGTCCGGCCCCCGGCGCGCTCGGCGGGGATGACGGCGGGCAGCGAGTCGTCATCGGGGACGCAGTTGGCAAGGACGGAGTGGGTGCGGTGCAGACCCTCGGGGACGCGGACCCGGCGCAGGGACATGGCCGCGTAGATGATGCCGTCCACACGCCGGTCGAGGAGCTCGGCGACGGCCGCGTCCTCCTTGGCGGGGTCGCCGCCGGAGTCGACGGTCAGAACGAGGTGCTCGCTGTCCCAGGCGGTCTCCATCGCACCGCGCAGCAGACGGCCCGCGAAGGGCGAGGTGGCGATCTCGTCGGTGACCAGGCCGATCACGGCCGTGCGGCGGCGGCGCAGTCCGCGGGCGACGGGGTCGGGGCGGTAGCCGAGCCGGTCGGCGGCCTGCCGGATGCGTTCCTGGGTGGCGGGCGAGAGATTGCCCTCGGCGCGGCCGTTGAACACGAAGGAGACCGCGGTGTGGGAGACCCCGGCGAGCCGGGCGACATCCTTCGACGTGGGACGTCCGCCCGGCTGCCGGGTCTCCTCGGTGCCGCCCATGCCGTCCGCCGCCTTCATCCCCCACCCGTCCGGTTGATCACGGCTCACCTTATCGGCGAGGCTGGGGGGACGACACGGTCGAGGGAAAAGGTCCAACAGTGATCGACAGCCCGGTACACACACTCAACGACGGTACGACGTTCCCGGCCATCGGCCTGGGCACCTGGCCCATGGACGACGCGGAGGCGGAGCGGGCGGTGGCGCAGGCCCTGCGGCTCGGCTACCGCCTGGTCGACACGGCGACGAACTACGGCAACGAGGCCGGAGTGGGTCTCGGTGTCACCCGCAGCGGTGTCCCCCGCGAGGAGATCGTCGTCGCGACGAAACTCCCGGGCCGGCACCACGGCTACGAGGAGACCCTGGCCTCCTTCGAGGAGTCCCGCCGCCGCCTCGGCCTGGACTACCTGGACCTCTACCTCATCCACTGGCCGCTCCCCCGCGTCGACAAGTACGTCGACTCCTGGCGGGCCATGATCAAGCTCCGCGAGGAGGGCCTGGTCCGCTCCGTCGGCGTCTCCAACTTCACGGCGGAGCACATCGAGCGGCTGGAGAAGGAGACCGGGGTGCTGCCCGCCGTCAACCAGATCGAGCTGCACCCCTTCCTCCGGCAGGACGAGCTGCGTGCCTTCCACAGCGCCAAGGGCGTCCGCACCGAGAGCTGGAGCCCACTGGCCCCCGGCTCCACGCTGCTGGACGACCCCGTCGTCGCCGCGGTCGCCGAGGCCCACGGGGTGACGCCGGGGCAGGCCGTCCTGCGCTGGCACACACAGCTCGGCTCGGTTCCGATCCCCAAGTCGTCGAACCCCGACCGGCAGCGCGCCAACCTGGAGATCTTCGGCTTCGAGCTCGGGCCCGACCAGATGGCGGCGATCGCCGACCGGGCCCAGGAGCGCCGGGGCGGAGATCCGGAGGTGCACGAGGAGTTCTGAGTTCTGCCGAATCCGGCCCCGACTACCGATCTCTGCCTCTATGTTCGCTGCGGAACATCATCGATCTTCCGCTCAAGCGTCAGGAGGCCCCGTATGCGCACCTCGCTCCGCGTCGGCATAACCGGGGCGGTGGCCGCGGCCACCGCCCTCACCTGTGGCACCACCGCCCAGGCGACCCCGCCGGGCCCCGGCGTCACGGCCAAGCTGATCAGCCAGGTCACCGTCGGGGGCACCGACTACACCGTCAGAGAGATCACCGTTCCGCCCGGCCAGGCCACCGGCTGGCACTACCACGGCGGCCCCGTGTACGGGTACGTGAAGCAGGGCACGCTCACCCACTACCACTCCGACTGCGCCACGGACGGGGTCTACCCGAAGGGCACCGTCGTCCGGGAGCCGGGCGGGCCGAGCGACGTCCATCTCGGCCGGAACCTGGGCGACACTCCGCTCGTCCTCGAGGTGCTGTACGTGCTGCCGCACGGTTCGGCCTTCTCCGAGGACGTGCCGAACCCCGGTTGCGACTTCGAGTGATCAGTGCGGGGGCAGCGGCTGTTCGGCCCAGATCGTCTTGCCGGCGCCGGTCTGTCTGCTGCCCCAGCGCTGGGTGAGCTGGGCGACCAGCAGCAGTCCGCGCCCGCCCTCGTCGTAGGCGTGGGCGCGGCGCAGATGCGGCGAGGTGGAGCTGCCGTCGGAGACCTCGCAGATGAGGGTGCGGTCGCGGATCAGCCGCAGCTGGATGGGCGGGGCTCCGTAGCGGATGGCGTTGGTGACCAGTTCGCTGACGACGAGTTCGGTGACGAAGCCGGCCTCGTCCAGGCCCCATGTGGTGAGTTGCTCGGTGGCGGCCTGGCGGGCGTCGGCCACCCGGGCGGGGTCGGGTGTGATGTCCCAGGTGGCGACCCGGTCGGCGCCGAGCGCGCGGGTACGGGCCAGCAGGAGTGCGACGTCGTCGCTCGGCTCCTCCGGGAGCACGGCTTTCAGGACGGTGTCGCACAGGGCGTCGAGGGAGCTGGCGCGTGCGGTGAGGGCGCGGCAGAGCTCATCGGTGGCGTGGTCGATGTCGCGGTCGCGGTCCTCGATGAGGCCGTCGGTGTACAGGGCGACGACGGCGCCCTCGGGCAGTTCCACCTCGGTGGCCTCGAAGGGCAGTCCGCCGACGCCTAGCGGGGGTCCCGCGGACATGGGGATGAGCTCCGCGCTGCCGTCGGGCAGGACGAGGGCGGGCGGCGGGTGACCGGCGGCGGCGAGGGTGAGCCGACGCGACACGGGGTCGTAGACGGCGTAGAGGCAGGTCGCGCCGAGTTCGGCGATGTCGTCGTCGCTGTCGTAGGCCGCCAGGTGGGTGACCAGGTCGTCGAGGTGGGTGAGGAGTTCGTCGGGCGGCAGGTCCACGTCAGCGAGCGTGCGGACGGCCGTGCAGAGGCGGCCCATCGTCGCCGAGGAGGCGATGCCGTGCCCGACGACGTCGCCGACGACGAGGGCGACGCGGCTGCCGGAGAGCGGGATGACGTCGAACCAGTCGCCACCGATGCCCGCGAGGGAGCCGGAGGGCAGATAGCGGTGGGCTACCTCGACGGCGGCCTGGCCGGGCAGTCCCCGAGGCAGCAGGCTGTGCTGGAGGGCGAGCGCGGTCGTGCGCTCACGGGCGAAGCGGCGCGAGTTGTCGATACAGACGGCGGCGCGACTGGCGAGCTCCTCGGCGAGGGCGGCGTCGTCCTGGACGTAGGGGTCCGAGGGGCCGATACGGACGGCTACGGCGACACCCAGCGTGATGCCGCGGGCCCTGAGGGGTACGGCCAGCATCGAGTGGGTGCCCTCCCGGAAGGGCCGGCCCTTGGGTGCGCGGGCGTTGCGCTCGCGGACCCAGCGGTCGAAGGACGGCTCACCGACCCGGCTGAGCACGGCCCGGCCCTCGCGCAGGGCCCGCGCGGGCGGCGAGTACGGCGGGTAGACGTCCAGCGCGCCGAGGCGGACGGCTGCCTCCGGGGTGCCCTCGTGGGCGGAGCCGTGGGCGACGCGGCGCAGGACGACGTCCTGCGGCATGGCGCTGGGCGGTTCGTCCGGGCCGAGGACCCATTCGAGGAGGTCGACGCTGGTGAAGTCGGCGAACCGGGGGACCACGAGCGACACCAGTTCCTCGGCGGTGCGGACCACGTCGAGGGTGGTGCCGATGGCGTCGGCGGCCTCGTTCAGCAGGGCCAGGCGCTGGCGGGCCCAGTGCTGCTCGGTACTGTCGAAGGCGGCCAGGGCGACCCCGACCACGTCGTCGACGCCGTTGCGGACCGGCCACATCTCGATGTTCCAGGCGTGGTAGCGGCTGCCGGACGGGGCGCGCGTGTAGCTCTCGTAGTGGAGGGGCTCGCCCGTCTCGGCGACCTGTCGCAGATGCCAGTTGAAGCCCCGGCTGTGCTCGGCCTCCTCCACGGTCTCCGGGAAGAACCGGCCGAGGAGGGCCTCCTCCGGCACCCCCATGACCTGGCAGGCGACGTCGTTCAGCCGCAGGTAGCGCTGCTGCGGATCGAAGACCGACATGGACATGGAGGCCTGCTGGAAGGCCTGCCCGGCGAGGGTCGGCTCCGCCCCGCCGGGCTGCTCCGCGGTGATCACGAACCCGCCGGGTGAGCCGTCCGGGCCCAGCACCTCGCACGCCCGCAGCGGGAGGGCGACGGGGGTACCGTCCCGGTGCCGCAGGACGACGGTCCCGGTCCGGGCCGCCAGGACGTCGGGCGACGGGACCTCGGCGAGCAGCTCACGCACCGGGAGTCCCACGGCCTCCTCGGCCGGGTATCCGGTCAGCCGCCGGGCACCGTCGCTCCACCCCGTCACCATGCCGCGCGCGTCGATGATCGCCGCAGCCGAGGCGTGCTCCATATCGTCCAGGATGGTCCCTTTGCCGCACCGCAACAACCTCGGTACGGCTACCAGGACTCGTACGTCACTTGCGGTGGTCGCGCAGAGCGGCGAGGGCCCGGTCGGCGTGGGTGTTCATCCGCAGCTCGCTGCGGACGACCTCCAGCACGGTGCGGTCCTGCGCTATGACGAAGGTGACCCGCTTGGTCGGGGCCAGCGAGAACCCGCGGGTCACCCCGAACCGCTCCCGGATCGCCCCGTCGGCGTCGGACAGCAGCGGCATGCCGAGCGTGTGCTTGCCGGAGAACTCCTGCTGGCGCTCCACGGAGTCGCCGCTGATGCCGACGGGGCGGGCGCCGACGGCTTCGAACTCGGCCGCCAGATCACGGAAGTGACAGGCCTCGGCGGTGCAGCCGGCGGTCATCGCCGCGGGGTAGAAGAAAAGGACGATCGGCCCGTCGGCGAGCAGCGAGGTCAGGCTGCGCGGGGTGCCGGTCTCGTCGGGCAGTTCGAAGTCCTCGATCTTGTCGCCGACGTCCATGCGCGCGCTCATGCCTGACCCTCCGTGTTCCGTGCGACGTTGCGGGCCCACAGGACGAGGGGCACCTGAAGCGGCAGCCGTGCGATCGCGGCGGCCTTCTGCGGGGTGGGGCGGTGGCGCCAGTCCACGGCCATCTTCACGTTCGCCGGGAAGACCCCGACGAAGAAGGCGGCTGAGGCCAGGGCGGCGGCCTTGCGGGTGCGGGGCGCCACGAGACCGGCCGCCAGCGCGAACTCGGCGACGCCGCTCGCGTAGGTCCAGGTCCTGGGCGATCCCGGCAGGAACTTCGGGATGGTCGCGTCGAACGAGCGCGGCGCGGCGAAGTGGGTGACCCCTACGCCGGCCAGCAGACCGGCCAGCAGCAGGGGTGAGCGTTGGGACCGGGGCACGGTTCCTCCTAGGGGGCTTGCCGCGCGATATTACTGGACGGTACAAGCAGGTCGTACGGCGGCCTCTTCACCTAAGGGGAACGGCGGTTGTGGGTCCCGGGCGTGTGCCCGAACGAGCGGCGGAAGACCTCGATGAACGCGCTCGTGGACGACCAGCCGCAGCGGTGGGCGACGGTGGTGACGGGTGCTCCGTCGGCCAGCATCCGCAGGGCGTGGTAAAGGCGTGACTGGGTGCGCCACTGCGGGAAGGTCATGCCGAACTCGCTGCGGAAAAGCCTGCTGAGGGTGCGCTCGCTCGCCCCGGTCACGGTGCCGAGGGCGGCGAGCGTGCGCGGGTCGGCGGGGTCGGCGTGCAGGATCTCGCAGACCGCGGTCAGGCGCGGGTCGGTGGCGGTGGGCAGGTGCAGGGGCTGCTGGGGCGAGGCGCGCAGCTGGTCTCGGAGGACGGCGAGCAGTCGGTGGCGTTCGGGGCTGTCGTCGTCGGGGGCCCAGGTGTAGGCGACGATCAGTTCGCGCAGGAGCGGTCCTACGGCGAGGACGGTGGGGGCGTCCAGGCCGGGTGGGTTGTCGTCGGCGGGCAGACCCACCAGGTGCAGGTCGAGGTGGCCGTGGGCGCGGTGCGCGTGGACGGTGCCCGCGGGGACCCAGATGGCGCGGTTGCCGGGGGCGAACCAGGTGCCGGCGTCGGTGGTGACGGCCAGGACGCCGGAGCCTGCGTAGACGATCTGGTGGTCGTCGTGCCGGTGCGCGTCGATGCGCTCCCCGGCGGCCAGGCTCTGGGCACGGGTCGGGGCCTTCGGCGTATGGCGGATGTCCGACACAAGTAGGCAGTTTATCGAAAGCGCGCCAGACCTCGCTCTCGCGACGATCTCGGTATGACCGCGATACGCCATCTGTCCTCGGGGCACGCCTGCGTCGACGTCTATCAGGGAGCGGTGGCCGCCCTGGTGCCGTACTTCGTCGCCGAGCGCGCCTACACCTACGCCGCCGCCTCGGGCGTCGTCCTCGCCGCGTCCTTGCTGTCGTCCGTCGTGCAGCCGCTGTTCGGTGCGCTCACCGACCGGTGGGCGATGCCTTGGCTGCTGCCGCTGAGCGCGCTGACCGCCGGGGCCGGGGTGGCGCTCAGCGGGGTCACCGACTCGTACGCGCTGACCCTCGCCGCGGTCGCCGTGTCCGGGGTCGGGGTCGCCGCCTACCATCCGGAGGCCGCCCGGGCGGCCCGGGCCGCGGCGGGCGGCAGCCACACGGCGATGGGCTGGTTCGCCCTGGGCGGCAACCTCGGCTTCGCGGCGGCACCGCTGCTCGTCATGGCCGTGGTCGGGATCGGCGGTCTGGGCGCTTCTCCCCTGCTGATCGTCCCCGCCCTCGCGGGGGCGGTCCTGTGCGCGGCGGCGGTCCGCGCGGCCGGACGCCGTTCCGTGTCCGGCCGTATGTCCGCCGGTGCCGGCCGCGACGACTGGCCGTCGTTCCTGCGGCTGTCGGGGGCGATCGTCTGCCGGTCGGTCGTGTTCGTCGGGCTGAGCGCGTTCGTCTCGCTGTACGTCCGTGAGCGCACCGGGGGCGGGGAGGTGGCCGGCACGATCGCGCTGTGTGTGCTCTACGCCGGGGGTGCGGTGGGCACGGTGGCCGGAGGGCGGCTCGCGGACCGGTACGGGCGGCTGACGGTCGTGCGCCGGTCGTACGTGCTGACCGTCCTGGCCGTCGCGGGGCTGGTGCTCGTACCGGGACCGCTCGTCTTTGCGTTCGTCGCGCTCACCTCGGCCGGCCTGTATGTGCCGTTCTCGCTGCATGTCACGCTCGGCCAGGACTATCTGCCGCGGCGGGTCGGCACGGCGAGCGGTGTCACGCTGGGGCTGACGGTGAGCGTCGGCGGGCTGGCCGCGCCCGCCCTGGGGGCACTCGCCGACGCCACGTCTCTGCACATCGCGCTGCTCCCGCTCGTCGCCCTGCCCGCGGTGGGCCGGCTCCTGATGTGCGGGCTGCGCGAACCCGCCGCCGAGGATCAGACGGTGGTCGCCGGCTCCGTGTCGTCGTCGACGGCGTAGGCCAGGAAGTCGTCGACCATGCGGTGGAAGAGGGTGGCCAGCTGCCCCAGCTCCTCCGGAGCCCACTCGGACAGGGCGAGCTGCATGCCGCGCGCGCCGGCGTCCCGGACCCGGTCGATGGCCTGCCGGCCCGCCTCGGTGAGCTCGATGCGCTGGGCGCGCCGGTCGTCGGGGTCCGGGACCCGGGTGACGTACCCGGTCTTCTGGAGCTGCTGCACGGTACGGGTCACGTGCGAGGCCTCCACGCCGAGCCGGTTGGCCAGCTCCCCCGGGCGCAGCGGCTCGGAGTCGGCGACCTGGCGCAGCAGTGCCACGGCGGCCCGGTCCAGCGGCACTCCGGCCAGGGCCATCAGCCGGTCGTGCTGCCGGGCGCGCGTGCTCAGGTACGTGATGCGCGTCAGCGCCCGCTCGATCTCTATCACTTCGGAGGACGCGGGGCCTTCGGGGAGCTCGGGGAGCGATGGGGTGGCCATGCGAGCCACTTTACCATCTTGTTGCGTAACTCAAGTAATCTACTGCGTACGTTTACGCGGACTACTGCGCCGAGAGTAGGCCCGCCGAGCGGGTGGGGTGCCGAGGACCGCTCTCCTCGACACCCCGGCTTCAGACCGCCGCCCGTACGGTCTCGCTCCATGCCGCGCCGGTCACGATCGACTGTCGCCACAGCCGGATCGCCTTGGGCGGCATGCCGACCGCGAGGGCACCGCTCACACGGTCGCCGGTGCGGTACACGGCGACGAACCGCCGGTCGGCCACGTCGCCCTCCACCACGGCGACCTCGTCGTGGCCGCGCAGGAAGCCGTACGCCTGGATCTTCATGTCGTACTGGTCGGACCAGAAGTACGGCACCGGCGCGAACGGCTTGCGCGCCTCGGGGTCGAGGAGGTTGCGGGCGGCCGCCATGCCCTGTTCGGCGGCGTTGGTGCGGTGCTCGATCCGCATCGACGTCCCGAACAGCGGGTTGTACCAGCGGGCGACGTCACCGGCCGCGTACACGTTCCGCGCGGCCTCGCAGTACTCGTCGCAGATGACTCCGTCGCCGACCGCCAGACCGCTGCCCTCAAGCCACTCGGTGTTGGGCAGCGAGCCGACGGCCACCAGCACCTCGTCGGCCTCGACCACTTCGCCGCTCGCGAGCCGCACCCCGTCCTCGGTCACCTCGGTGACCGTGACCCCGCAGCGCAGGTCCACGCCCCGGTCGAGATGCGCCTGCGAGAGCACCCGCCCGACCTCCGTGCCGACGGCGTGCGCCAGCGGCACCGGGGCGGGTTCGAGCAGGGTCACCTCGGCGCCGAGACGCCAGGCCACCGCGGCGGCCTCCGCGCCGAGGAATCCGGCACCGACCACGACCAGCCGCAACCCCGGGCCCAGCCGGTCGCGCAGGGTCAGGGCGTCGTCCAGGGTTCGCAGCACATGTGCGCCCTCGCCGGGCAGCCGACGCGGCCGGACGCCGGTGGCCAGGATCAGTCCGTCGTACGGCACCGTCGAGCCGTCGGCCAGCCGCACCGTGCGCTCGGTGAGGTCGAGGCCGGTCGCGCGGACACCGAGGCGCAGGTCCAGGCCGAGCGCGGTCAGGTCCGCGGGGGCGCGCAGGTCCAGCCGCTCGGGCCGCCACTCGCCCGACAGCACCTGCTTGGACAGCGGCGGGCGGTCGTACGGCGCAAGGGGTTCGTCGCCGACGAGGGTGAGCGGGCCGTCGTAGCCCTCCCGGCGGAGCGTCTCGGCCGCCGCGAGTCCGGCGGCCGAGGCTCCGACGACGACGATCCGGTTCACTGCCGGACCAGTCGGATCGCGGCGGCCGGGCAGACCGCGACGGCCTCCTCGACGTCGTCGACGAGTTCGTCGCCGACCTCCTCCGCCAGCAGGATCGCGATGCCGTCGTCGTCCTGGTCGAAGACGTCCATCGCGGCGAGCACGCACTGCCCCGAGGCGACGCACTTGTCGGCTTCCAGCTCCACCTTCATGGGATTGCCCTTCTTGTCGCGTGTTGCTTGTTCGTTCGCGGGACGGGGAGCCGTCACCAGGCCACCGGCAGTTCGTGGACGCCGTAGATGAACGCGTCGTGCTTGAACTTCACGTCCTGGACGTCGCAGGCGAGCTTGAGGGTGGGGATGCGCTTGTAGAGGGTGCCGTAGACGACCTGGAGCTCCATGCGGGCCAGGGGCTGGCCGAGGCACTGGTGGATGCCGAAGCCGAAGGCGACGTGGCGGCGGGCGTCCCGGGTGATGTCGAGGCGGTCGGGGTCCTCGAATGCCTCGGGGTCGCGGTTGCCGATCTCGTTCACCACGATGATGCCCTCGCCGGCCTTGATGACCTCTCCGGCGATCTCGATGTCCTCCGTGACCGCGCGGCGGCGCCCCTGGTGCGTGATGTTCAGGTAGCGCAGGAGTTCCTCGACGGCCGAGGCCACCAGTTTGGGGTCGTCGCTCTCGCGCAGAAGGGCGAGCTGGTCGGGGTGCTCGAGGAGGGCTGCGGTGCCGAGCGCGATCATGTTCGCGGTGGTCTCGTGTCCGGCGATCAGCAGGAGCAGCGCCATCTCCGTGGCCTGCTGATGGTCGAGTTCGCCCGTGGCGATCCGTCCGGCGATGCTCGACAGCAGGTCGTCCCTGGGTTCGGCGAGCCGCTTGCCGATCATCGTGGCCAGGTAACCGGCGATCTCCCGGGTCGCGACATTGCGCTGCTCGGGTGTCGCGGTGCTGCTCACCATCGTCCTGGTGCTGGACTGGAACATCCCGTGGTCCTCGTAAGGCACCCCGAGCAGTTCGCAGATCACCAGCGAGGGGACGGGCAGGGCGAACGCCTCGACGAGGTCGACCGGTTGCGGGCCCGCGAGGAGGTCGTCGATCAGGCCGTCCACGATCCGCTGCACGGCGGGCCTGAGGGCCTCGACCTTCTTGATGGCGAAGGGGGCCGTCACCAGCCGGCGCAGCCGGGCGTGTTCGGGGTCGTCCATCATGATGAAGCTGAGCTTGCCCTCGCCGCCCTCGGAGCTGGCCTTGGGCGGGAAGCCGGGGCGGTCGATGTCCGAGCTGACCCGGGCGTCACCCAGCAGGGCGCGCTGCTCGGCGTAGCGGGTCACGAGCCACGGTTCGCTGCCGTCCCACAGCCGCACCTTCGCCAACGGACCCTGGTCCTGGAGCTCTTTGAGGCCGGGCGGCGGGTCGAAGGGGCAGCGGGCGGCCCGCGGCATGGGGAACTCGGGAACAGCCAGTGCGTCGGCCATGGTTCTCCTCGGTGGTGGGGGGCTCCGGTCGAGAGTCGGAGCGCCGGGGGGAAGGGGCGAGGCCTCGATGAGCACATGCAAACAGACGGGCCTGACGGGCTCCGGTCAGTTCCCTGACAGAAAGCTGACGTGACCCAGATCACATGCTGAACTCTTGCCAGATGGGTTCACAACTCGCTTGCACTCTCCACGAGTTGACCCCATCAACGAGTGGCGCGAGCGGTCGAGGACACCTCGGCCGACGCCGCGAGGAACGAGCGCTCCCGGCGTTTGCTACCGCGCCTCAGGCCTCTGCCTCGGCCTGTCCCAGCCAGTAGCCGAAGCCCCGCCGGGTGTGGATCAGGGCCGGGGCGTCCCGGTCCACCTTGCGCCGCAGCCGGGACACGAGCTGCTCGATGGCGTTGTCGCCTCGGAAGTCGCCCCAGACGTACCGGCTGATCTGGTCCTTGGACAGCACCCGGTGGGCGTTGACGAGGAGATGGCGCAGCAGCCGGTACTCCGCGGGCGTGAGGTCCAGTGCCAGCGTTCCGCGCCGTGCCTGGCAGAGGGCGTCGTCGAGCACCAGGTCGCGGTAGCGCGGTCCGCCCTCGTGGCGTGGGACCGGGCCGCGCAGTAACACCTGCATCCTGGCCAGGACTTCGGCCACCCGAAAGGGTTTGGAGACGTAGTCCTTCTCGCCCAGGCCGAGTTCGGGCAGGAGGCTGTCCAACGAGTCGTCCGCGGTGAGGAACAGGACCGGCGGTCGGTGGGTGACGGGCGGCAGGCGCCGGCTGCCGAGGTCGGGCACGTCGGGCAGGGTCGTGTCGAGGACGACGAGGTCGTAGCGGTGCTCCGCGGCCCGCGTCAGCGCCTCGGTCCCGGTGCCTGCCACGGTGGTGCGATAGCCCGCCAACTCCAGGGTGACGGAGAGCAGTTCGGCCATCTCCGGCCCACCGACGACCAGCACGTGCTGCCCGGAGCCACGCGCGAGCGCCGGCCTCTCACCGATCACGCGCGGGCTGCTCCTTCCCCTGTGTCACCGGTGCCCGCCAGATGCCGACGACCGCGTCGGCGAGCCCGGTGGCGTAGTCGTGCCAGCTGGAGCGAGCGGTGGGCCGGTGCTCGGCGAGGGCGCGCTCCCGTTCGGCGGGCAGATGGATGAGCAGATGGCGTGCCATGTCGCCGCGTTCGGCGCGGACCTCGGGGGGCAGTTCGGGCAGACACCGGTGCATCCCGTCGACGATCTGCCGCAGGGACGGGGAGGCAAGGGACTCCTCCACCATGATCCGGTGCAGTGCCGGGTCGGTCATCACCTGCGCGCAGAACCGCGCGAACCAGGTGGGGCCGCCCAGGGCCGCGAGGTGCTCCGGGACCGGGCGGACCAGACAGTCCACCCAGTCCCGCAGGTCCGTGGAGTCGCCGATCCCCGCCAGCAGCCGGGCGCGGATCTCCTCGATGCGCTCGGCATGCTTGCGGACGATGGCGCGGACGAGGTCGGCCTTGGTGCCGAAGTGGTAGCCGACCGCGGCGTTGTTGCCCTGTCCCGCGGCCTCGCTGACCTGGCGGTTGGAGACGGCGTAGACCCCGCGCTCGGCGAACAGCCGTTCGGCCGCGGTCAGGATCAGCTCCCGGGTCGCGCTGACCTGTTCCGCCCGTACCGCCCTGCCTGCCGCCATCGTCACCATCGCACCGGGACTTCCCTCAGCCCTCCGACGGCCAGCCCCTCGAGCCGTCGCAGGTCCTCCGCCGCAACGGCGAGTTCCAAGGACGGAAGCCTACGCAACAGCACGTCGAGGACGGTCTGCAGCTCGACACGGGCCAGCGCCCGGCCCAGACAGGCGTGCGGTCCCACCCCGAAGGCGAGATGCGTGTTGGGCTGCCGGTCGAGCCTCATCTCGTCGGCGGCGTCGAAGGTGGTCTCGTCCCGGTTGGCCGCCCCCATGCTGCACAGCACGGTCGTGCCGGCCGGCAGGACGGTGTCGCCGACCTCGGTCCGCTCGGTCAGGTAGCGCGGTATGCCGATGCCGGGGTCGGCGTCGATCCTGAGCGCCTCCTCGACGGCCGGCCGCACCAGGGAGGGATCGGCGAGCAGCCGCTCCCAGCGTCGACGGTCGGCGAGCAGCAGGGCGACCGTCTTCCCGATCATGTTCGCGGTGGTCTCGTGCCCGGCGATCAGCAGGGACTGGCCGGTGTAGACGAGTTCCCGCTCGGACATCCGGTGGCCGTCGGGCTCCACGGCCTCGATGAGTGCGCCGAGCAGGTCGTCGCCCGGCGCCTCCCGCTTGGCGACGACGTGTGCGGCCATGTAGTCGACGTAGTCGTCCTGCGCGGTGTCGACCTGCTCCTGGGTGTACCGGGTCAGGTTGAGCAGGGCGTCGGACCAGTGGGAGAAGCGGTCGCGGTCCGCTTCGGGGACGCCGAGCAGGCCGCAGATCACCCATACCGGCAGCGGGAAGGCCAGGTGAGTCCGTAGATCCGCGGGCCCGCCGTGCGCCACCATCTCGTCGACGAGACGTTCGGCCATCGCCTCGATCCCCGGCCGCAGCGCCGCCATGCGGGTGACCGTGAACCACTGGCCCACCATCCGCCGCCAACGCTGGTGGGACTCCCCCTGCTGCGGGATGAACCTGGCCATGTCGGTGTTGAACACGCCGCCCGTCCCGTCGTCGGCGATGCGGGCGGCGTCCTCGGAGTCCAGCACCGCGGCGAACCGCGGGTCGGAGAGCACCTGCCGGACGTCGTCGTAGCGGGTCAGCAGGACCGCTTCGTCCCCGCTGGGCAGGGTCACCCGGGCCACGGGGCACTCCTTGCGCAGCAGTTCCCACTCGGCGGGCGGCTCCAGCGCCGTACCGCCGTACATCGGATAGGTCAGCGCCTGCTTCTCGAAACTCCGGGACATGAGCCCTCCTCCGGTCCGGCGCCATTGCCGCACGGTCAGGCAATCCCGGGAGATCCAACCAAGTCAAGCAGTTGACTTAAGATCGTCGAACTCCGGCCGGCCGTGCTCGTGCCCGGGGATGAGTGGGCAGGTCCGCGTACTGCGTACTCAGTAGCCGCGATGACCGCCGGGCGCACGACGACGTGAGGGCACCTCGCCCGGCAGCCTGGAGCGGCACCCACGACGGGCGACCCTCGCCCATCGTTCCCGGCGGGTTTCACCGACCATGTCCTCAGGCACCGACCGGAAAGCGGCGATGAGCATCCCCTGGCAGCGATACGCGGACGACCACGCCCGCACCGTCGACACGATGACGGCCGCGCTGCTGTTCGCGTGCTTCCTGTTCGGCAGCGAGATCAACTTCCCGCAGGTGAAGCAGCCCGACCCGGTGGGCCCCACGATCGCCCTGGCCACCGTCGCCTGCGGTTCCCTCTTCTGGCAGCGCACCCGTCCCCGGACCGTCGTCATGGTGACGGCGATGTGCACCGCCGCCGCATCCGCGCTGGGCATGCTGCTCACACCGCTCCTGATGGCCCCGCTCATGCTGGGGCTGTACCGGCTGGCCGTGCACACCGGCCGCCGAGCCGCACAGTTCGCCTTCCTCGTCGCCCTGGCACTGCTGATCACGACGGCCTGCCTGGCGGATCCCGTCGGTCATCCATGGCCCATGACCACGCTCGGCCCCGCCGCCTGGCTGCTGCTCCCGGTCGCCACCGGCAACGCGGTCCGGCTGCGCAGCGCCTACGTGGAGGCCGTGCAGGCCCGCGCCGAGTACGCCGAACACAGCCGGGAGGAGGAGGCCCGGCACCGCGTGGCCGAGGAGCGCATGCGCATCGCCCGGGAGCTGCACGACGTCGTCGCCCACCATCTGGCCCTGGCCAACGCCCAGGCGGGCACGGCGGCCCACCTGTCGCGCACCCACCCCGATCAGGTGCACCGGATCCTCACCGAGCTCGCCGGTACGACGTCGGCGGCGCTGCGTGAGACGAAGGCGACCGTGGGCCTGCTGCGCCAATGTGACGCCCCCGACGCGCCGCTCGCCCCCAGCCCGGGCATCGCCCAGCTCGACGAGCTGACGGCCTCGTTCGAGGCGGCGGGGCTTCCCGTCCGGGTCGACACCGAGGGCACCCCCCGGCCGCTGTCGCCGGGCGTGGACCTGACGGCGTACCGCATCGTGCAGGAGGCGCTGACCAACGTGACCAAGCACGCTGCGGCCAGGATGGCGTATGTGCGCCTCGGGTACGCGACCGATCATCTGACGATCACCGTCACCGACGACGGAACCTCGACCGCCGCCGCGGAACCGGGGCAGGGCTTCGGTCTGATCGGCATGCGGGAGCGGGCCCGGTCCATGGGCGGCGCGCTCAAGGCCGGGCACCGCGACGAGGGCGGCTTCGAGGTGACGACCCGCCTGCCGCTGTACCCCATCGCTCCGGACCGGGAAGAACGGAACCCATGACCATCCGCGTACTGCTCGCCGACGACCAGGCCCTGCTGCGGGCCACCTTCCGGATCCTCATCGACTCCTGCGAGGACATGGAGGTGGTCGCCGAGGCGGCCGACGGTTCCGAGGCCGTCTCCCTCGCCCGCGCGCACCGCCCGGACCTCGTCCTGATGGACATCCGGATGCCGGGCACCGACGGACTGGCCGCCACCGCCGCCATCTGCGCCGACCCGGACCTGGCCGACACCCGGGTGCTGATCCTGACGACGTTCGAGATCGACGAGTACGTCGCCCAGGCGCTGCGGTCCGGGGCGAGCGGCTTCCTCGGCAAGGACGTCACCGCCGACGTGCTGCTGGCCGGGGTACGGACCGTGGCCTCGGGCGAGTCCCTCCTGTCCCCCGTCGCCACCCGCACCGTGATCGCCCGCTTCCTGGCCGCGCCCGCGCGCGGCGCCCGCCTCGCGGTGCCGGGGGACCTCGTGGCGCTGACCGCGCGTGAGCGTGAGGTGATGGCGTGGGTGGCCGAGGGCCACTCCAACGAGGAGATCGCTCAGAAGCTCTTCGTCAGCCCGCTGACGGTACGCACCCATGTGCACCGCGCCATGACGAAGCTGGGCGCCCGGGACCGCGCGCAACTCGTCGTCATCGCCTACCAGTCGGGGCTCGTCCAGGCGCCCTGAGAGGTCAGTTCCCGGCGAGCGTCTCCAGCCACTGCTGCAACAGGCCGGACTCGGCCGGGGTGAAGGACTCGTGCGGCTCCGCGCGCAGCCGGGCCGCGAGGGTGGCGGCCGCGACGGGCACACCGTCCCCCTGTGCGGCTCCGGCCGGGCGCGTCAGGGAGTCGATCACCGCGTCCCGCAGGCGGGCCGAGAATCCCGGATCCGGGTACTGCTCCGGTCTGGTGAGCATCGACAGGGCCGCGCCTACGTTGGCGGACATGATGATCTGCGTGGCGAGGACGGGCGGGACGGTGAGCCGGCCGGCCGCCGCGCAGCGTTCGAGGATCGCGTGCAGCAGGGCGTGCGCCTCGCTCGCGGCGGCGGGCGGGACCGTCAGCTCGGGCGAGTACATCAGGCGGTAGTGGTGGGGGTGCTCCAGCGCGAACCGCATGTGGTTGTCCCAGCCGCTCTTCAGGTCCGCGACGGGGTCCTCGCCGGGCCGGGCCGCGCGCTTGGAGGCGAGGTACTGCTCGAATCCCCGGTCCACCACGGCGGCGAGCAGCCCGGCCTTGTCGCCGAACAGCCGGTAGAGCATCGGCGCGCCCACGCCGGCCGCCTCGCACACGGCACGTGTGGAGACCTCTGCGGCCGGGGCCGTGGCGAGCAGTTCCGCGGCGGCTTCCAGGATCTTTTCCCTCGCGTCCATGCCTGCACGGTACGACATTCGTAGCGCCGATACGAGCCGGGGAATACCAGCGCTACGGACCCGTGTTATCGTCGTTACGTGATGCACGTAGCGTCGCTAACACAAGGAGCGGACATGACCACACAGCAGCGCGTCGCGATCGTCACCGGAGGATCGCGCGGCATCGGACGCCAGGTCGCCCAGCAGCTGGCCGCCGACGGGTTCGCCGTCCTCGTCGGATACGCGGGCAACAAGGACGCGGCCGACGAGGTCGTGCGCGACATCGCGGCCACCGGGGGCTCCGCCGTCGCCGCCCGCGCGGACGTCGGCGACGAGGCCGAGGTGGCCGCCCTGTTCGACCTGGCGGAGGCGACGTACGGCGGGGTGGACGCCGTGGTGAACGCGGCGGGGCGGATGCTCCTCGCTCCCGTCGCGGAGCTTGATCTCGACGAGCTCGACGCCCTGTACCGCACCAACATCCGCGGCACGTTCGCCGTCGGCCAGCAGGCCGCCCGCCGGCTGCGTCCGGGCGGGGCGCTGGTGAACTTCTCCAGCTCGGTCGTCGGCCTCGCCTTTCCGACCTATGGCGCGTACTCCGCGAGCAAGGGGGCGGTCGAGGCGCTGACGCTGGTCCTCGCCCGGGAGCTGCGGGGCCGTGACGTCACCGTCAACGTGGTCGCGCCCGGCCCGACCGCCACCGACCTCTTCCTCGACGGCAAGGACGAGGAGACCGTCGCCCGGCTGGCCGCCCAGCCGCCGCTGGAGCGTCTCGGAACACCGCGGGACATCGCCTCCGTGGTCTCCTTCCTGGTCGGTCCGGGCGGGCACTGGGTCAACGGGCAGGTGCTGCGGGCCAACGGCGGGATCATCTGAGGGATCCGACCGGGCCGACGGGGCCGCGAGCCCCTTGAGGTGCCCCTGCCCTCCTCCGGGACACCGCCGTTCAGGCGAAACCGCTCCCACGCGCGCGTGCCGACGCCGGGGCCCGTCGACAACTGACCCGTGAGCCTCCCCCTGATCCCACCCATGCTCGCCACCTCCGGCACCCTGCCGTCGGCCGCTCAGGACGCGCACTGGGCCTACGAGACCAAGCAGGACGGCCAGCGCGCCGTGGTGTACCTCGCCGGGGACGGAAGCGTGCTGCTGCGCGCCCGTTCCGGGGAGGACATCACCGCCGCCTATCCCGAACTGGGGGCACTCGGCGGCACGCTCGGCACGCTGCCCGCCGTACTGGACGGCGAGGTCCTGGCGCTCGACGAACAGGGTCGCGCCGACTTCCAGTTGCTCCAGTCCCGCATGGGGCTGGCCCACGCCCCGGGCAAGGCCGCGCGGAAGGCCGCCGAAGCACCCGTCCATCTGGTGCTGTTCGACGTGATGCATCTGGCGGGGCACTCCCTGACCGCACTTCCCTATGTCCGACGGCGCGGAAAGCTGGAGGAACTGGGCCTGGACGGACCCTTCTGGTCGACCCCGGGCGCCATCGTCGGACACGGTCGACAGGCGCTGGAGGCCACCCGCGACCACGGCCTCGAAGGCCTGGTCTGCAAGCGGCTCGACTCGGTGTACGAGCCCGGGGTGCGCTCCCGCGCCTGGATCAAGATCCGCAACATGCGCAGCGAGGACGTCGTCGTCGGCGGCTGGCTGCCCGGAAAGGGACGGCTGACGGGCCTGCCGGGCGCCGTGCTGGTCGGACAGCGCACCGCCGGACGCCTTCGGTACGTCGGCAACGTGGGCACCGGCTGGAGCGAGACCGAACGGACCCAACTCGCCGCCCTCCTCGGGGCCGCGGCGACGGACGTGTGCCCCTTCGACACCCCGCCGCCGGTCGCGGGCGCGCACTGGGTCCTGCCCCGACTCGTCGGCGAGGTCCGCTACAGCACCCGCACCCGGGCGGGACTGCTGCGCCAGCCGTCCTGGCTGCGACTGCGCCCCGACCTCGCACCGGAGGAGTCGGCGGCCGACCTTCCGGACGACCTTGTCTGACATCCCGAACAAGATCCCACTGTTCGGACGGTTGTTACCAGAGAGTCGCTTACGACATCTTGGCGCGGACATGAAAAATCGGGAAGCTGAACCTCCCATTCCCCCACAGCCGTTGGGCTGCGCCCGGAACATGAGGAGGACGCAGTGTCGTCTCCGTCGTTCAAGAAGCATCGCGCGAGGTTGTTCACCGGCCTGGCCGGCGCCGCCGCCCTGGTCGTCGCCTTCCCCAGCGCCGCCTTCGCGGCCCCGCCCGCGGCCCTGCCGACCAACGCCGAGTCGGCCGAGTACACCTACCAGCCGGCCTGGGACTACGACACCGACGGCTGCTACCCCACGCCCGCCATCGGTCCCGACGGTACGGTCAACGGCGGTCTGAACCCGACGGGTTCGCTCAGCGGCGAGTGCCACGACCTCTCGGACCTGAACAACACCAACTCGTACTCGCGCTACAAGTGCAACAACGGCTGGTGCGCCTATATGTACGGCCTGTACTTCGAGAAGGACCAGGCCCTGGCGAACAGCAGCATCGGCGGACACCGGCACGACTGGGAACACGTCGTGATCTGGGTGCAGAACGGCACCATCCAGTACGTCTCGACGTCCGCCCACGGCGCGTACACGACGACCGCGACCTCCGGTGTCCGATTCGACGGCACCCACGCGAAGATCGTCTACCACAAGGACGGCGTCAGTACCCACGCCTTCCGGCTGGCCAACTCCAATGACGAGCCGCCGGAGAACGCCAAGGGCACCTGGCAGTACCCGCCGCTCGTCGGCTGGAACGGCTACCCGTCGGGCGTCCGCGACAAGCTGGTCGCGTACGACTTCGGCAGCGCCAACTTCGCCCTGAAGGACGCGAACTTCGCCTCCGACCTGTCGAAGGCCAAGCCGTCGGGGATCTCCTTCGACCCCAACGCCTGATCCGGCGCGCATCGGGCGCGGGACCTAGGACCCGTGCACCCCGCGGCTTCCGTCCCGCGCCCGATCCCGGCACCCGCGCATGAGGCATAACGTCCCGCTCATGGACGACAGCGACACGAGCGGACAGCTCGAAGAAGCCCTGGAACGCCTCCACACCTCCGGCCCCGAACGCGACGGCTGGCTGTCCAACCACGCCCCCATGGTCGTCGAGGCGCTCGCCGCCCACGGACAGGCGGGGGCGGTGCACCACTGGGTGGACCTCTACCGGGACAAGCTGGAGGACTTCCCCGACCGCGTGGCCCCCGTCACCGACCGCAACTGGCCCGAGGCGCTGGGCGATCCACGCCGGATCGCGGACTGGACCGACCATTTCTCCCGCACCCTGGCCGAGCGCCCGTGGCGGGACGTCCTCGCCGAGTGGTGGCCGCGCCTGCTGTCCGGCCTCTACGGCGGCGCCACCCACACCGTCATACGGGTCGGCCACGCCGTACGCGCCCTGGAAACCGGTGAGAACGCGCCCCGCACCACCGAACTCGCCCACGCGCTGGGCTACTGGGCGGCCCGGCACCAGCCGGTGACCGGCGTCGCCGAGCTGCCGGGCGCGACGACCGCAATGGAGTCCCTGGACGCCGTACCCCCGATCGACCCCGGCCACATGGGGTTCCGGAAACGCCTCGCCGCCGTGCGGCGACTGCCCGCATGGGCGGACGAGGTGACCGACCCGGACACGGCCCGCGCACGACTGACCGAACTCGTCCACGCCGCGACCCACCGCTACGCCACCCACGGCCACGGCGAGCCCACCATGCTCGTGCACGCGGCCACCGCGCCCAACGCCGTGCTGCGCGCCCTGGATTCGCTGCCCCGGGAGCTGTGGGCACCGAGCCTGCACGCGGCATGGAGCGCGTCCGCGGCGGTCACCGCGATGTACGCGCCCGAGGAGGGGGTCGAATACGCGCCACCCGCCCGGCTCACCGCCGAGGAGGTCATGGAGCGTGCCCTCGCCCACGGCGACGAGCACGTCATCAAGATGACCGACACGGCGCTGGACGTCGGCGACGAACGGGCGCTCGCCGCGGCACTGCGCTCGGTCGAGATGAGTGTTCCGCTCGTCGGCTGAACGAGTGGATCACCGCTCCCGGCCGCTAGGGTGCGCGCATGAACGAAGAGGAGGCGGGGGTCAACGCACGGATGCTGTTCCAGGCGTTGCGCGACCACGACGGGGCGGACGCGTACACCACGGTCGTGGAACCCTGGCTCGCCCGGGCCCGGATCGCCTACCGCGAGGCGCTCAGCACAGGCGTGGAGCTGCTGGTCGCGACGGCGGTGGAAGGACCGGACGAGCGCTGCGGCGACCTGCTGTGGGAGCTGTACGCGCTCAGCCGGGTCAGCGATGTGCTGCTGACCGGCTTCCAGCCGGCCGGTGAGCACGCCGGCGTCTGGCCCGCGGTGTCGAGGACCGAGTATCTCGGGCTCTTCACCGGCCTGGGCCTGACACCGTTCGAGGAGAACGACGTCTTCGACCCGTTCCTGCACGAGATCGTCGAGGTCGAGCAGGCCGAGGACCCGGACGAACCCGTGCGGATCAGCGATGTCGTGTGGCCCGGACTGTGGTTCGGGTCCCTGCTGTTCTCCCGGGCCGGGGTGCGAGTGCGCGCGGGCGCCCGGCACGCCGAGCGCGGCGTGGCCGACCGTTCCCCGCTCTACTGGACCTATCTGCGTCGGCACCGGCCCACCGTGGACCTGTCGCAGGGCTGGGGGTCCAACTCCCAGTGGCGCACGGACTTCCGGGTGGACCTGAGAACCGCGTCCGGTGACGAGGTCAACGCCTGCGGGCGCGGAGACGTCGACGCCGAGGACTGGACCGCCCTCGGGCTGTCCCCGGAGGAACGGCGTGAACTGCTGCGTCACCGCTGTCTGGTGCGCACGCCGGGCGGCGAGGACGCGGCGGGTGAGGAGTTCTTCCCCTTCGACTGGCGCATCTGAAGCGCGGTACTGCTCAGCCGCTCGACCGCGAGGGTCTATCGTGTCCGCATGTCCGTGCCCGAACTGATCCGTATCGTCTCCCGCGACTCGCCCATGGCGCTCGCCCAAGTGGAGCGTGTCCGAGCCGAGTTGACCGCGCTGCACCCCGGGGTGCGCACCGAGGTCGTGCCGGTGAAGACGACCGGCGACAAGTGGATGGGCGACCTGTCGAAGGTAGACGGCAAGGGTGCCTTCACCAAGGAGGTCGACGCCGCGCTGCTGGCCGGGGAGGCCGACCTCGCGGTGCACTGCGTGAAGGACGTGCCCGCCGACCGGCCGCTCCCCGCGGGGACGACGTTCGCCGCGTTCCTCAAGCGGGACGACATCCGCGACGCCCTGATCCATCCGGGCGGACTCACCCTGGACGAGCTTCCGGCCGGTACCCGCATCGGAACCTCCTCGGTGCGCCGGGTCGCCCAACTGGCGGCCACCCATCCGGAGTTGCAGTGCGTGCCGTTCCGCGGCAACGCCAACCGGCGGCTGGCGAAGCTCGCGGCCGGAGAGGCGGACGCGCTGCTGCTCGCGGTGTCCGGCCTCGAGCGCATCGGCCGCGAGGACGTCATCAGCGAGGTCCTCTCCCCCGAGACGATGATGCCGCCGATCGGCGCGGGCATCCTGGCCCTGCAGTGCCGTGAGGGCGACACCGAGCTGATCGACGCGGTCAGCGGGCTCGGCGATCCGGACACCCACCGGGAGGCCACCGCGGAACGCATGTTCCTGCATGTGCTCCAGGGCCACTGCAACAGCCCGATCGCCGGGTACGCGCGCGTGGACCACGGGGGCGAACTGTCCCTGCGGGCCTGTGTGTTCACCCCGGACGGCAAGACCCGGCTGAACGCCCACGAGTGGGCGGGCCGGCTCGACCCCGCCACGCTGGGCACCTCGGTCGCGGTGGCACTGTTGCGGCAGGGAGCCCGCGAGATCATCGACGGCATCCCGCACTGAGGCGACATCCGCACTGATCCCGCAACGGGCACCGACCGTCAGGCGGTGCCCTCTTCGGCCTGGTCCCGCAGGAAGTTGCTCACCTGGTGGGCCAGGCCCTCCCGGCCGGCCGCCGCCTGGACGGCGCCTTCCTGCAGACCGATGCCGCCCGCCCACAGCCGGCGGTCGGCCCAGTCGTCGTCGACCCGCAGCTGGATCTGCACGTCGACCAGGCTCAGGGACGCCTCGGGGCCGGCCGCGTACAGCACGGCGGTGGCCCGGCGCAGCGGGTAGACGTCGAAGCCCTCGATGAACTGCGAGTTGCGCCAGTCGATGAACGCGCTCTCGCCGTCGGGGCCGACCCGGACATCGATCTGGCCGTCCTCCAGGTGGATGGTGGAGTTCCGGCCGCCGCGGTTCTCGACGGTCACACGGACACTGAAGTACGTGAGTCCCTCGGCGGCGTCGTCCCGGCCGCGTGGTGGCTCGGAGGCTTCCAGCCCGTGGACGCGGACACGCAGGCCGGCAAGCTCGTCGTACTCCTGCCAGTCCCCGACCACGTTCGGCTCGTACACAATCCACCTCTTGTCCCTCAGAGAGCTGCTTCCTATCTGTGTGCTCAGTGCACTGTCAAATGAGCGGAATGCGCTGTGGCCAGCGGGTTCACCCCCTTTGATCAGTGATCAAGCCGTGCGCAGGAAGAACTCGCCGACGGGGGGCGCACTGCGCCCGGCGGGCGTGCCGCACATCACGTCCATGAGCATGATCAGCGCGCGAGACGGCCGAGGAGCGACGAGGCCGCGGCGATGCCCAGTGCGGCGGCGACGAACAGCACCGCGAAGTCGAGCGCGAGATGGTCGGGCGTGCCGAGGAGAAGGCCGCGCAGGGCGTCCACTTGATAGCTGAGCGGGTTCACCTTGCTGACGGCCTGGAGCCAGCCGGGCATGACGGACAGCGGGTAGAGGGCGTTGGAGCCGAAGAACAGCGGCATGGTGATGGCTTGGCCGAAGCCCATCAGCCGGTCGCGGCTGAGGACGATGCCGGCAATGGTCATGGACAGGCAGGAGAAGAAGGCGGATCCGAGGACGACGACGGCCGCGACGCCGAGCAGTTTGAGCGGGTTCCAGGTCAGGGCGACGCCGAGCACGGCGGCGATGAGGATCACGACGACGGCTTGGACCAGGGACTTCACCCCGGCCGCGAACGCCTTCCCGGTGATCAGTGCCGAGCGCGGGGTCGGGGTGACGAGGAGCTTGTTGAGAATGCCGGCGTCCCGTTCCCAGATGATCTGGATGCCGTAGAAGATGGCGATGAACATCGCGGACTGGGCGATGATGCCGGGCGCCAGATAGTCGATATAGGGGATGCCGTCGGTGGGGATCGCCTTGATCCTGGTGAAGGTCTGGCCGAAGATCAGCAGCCACAGGGCGGGTTGGACGGCCCGGGTGTAGAGCTCGGTGCGGTCGTGGCGCAGCTTCTGCAACTCGACGGCGCACATCGCGCCGACCCGGGCGGGGAGCAGCCGCCAGCCCGCGCGGGGCTGCGGCGGCTTCAGCAGCAGGCCTATCCGGTCAGCCGACACGGCCTGCGGTACGGCGGGTGCTTCGGACATCGCGGAAGTCTCCTGACTGGTCGTCGAGTCCACTGCCGGCGATGTCGCGGAAGACGTCCTCCAGCGTGGGCAGCGGGTCGGTGGCCCGGGCGCCCCGGCGCTCACCGAGTCCCCGGCGCAGCTCCTGTGACGTGCCGAGGGCGCGGATGCGGCCGCGGTGCATGAGGCCGACCCGGTCGCAGTACTGGTCGGCCTCGTCCATGTAGTGGGTGGTGACCAGCACGGTCATGCCGGTGGCCGCGCGGACGGCGTTGATGTGCTCCCACACACCGGTCCGGGCGATCGGGTCGAGTCCGATGGTCGGCTCGTCGAGGATCAGCAGACGGGGCGCGCTGACCAGGGCTTGGGCGAGTTCGAGGCGGCGGACCATGCCGCCGGAGTAGGTCTTGGCGAGCCGGTCGGCGGCGTCGGTGAGGTCGACGGCGCCCAGGGCCTGGGCGACGCGGGCGGCGCGCTCATGGCGGGACACGTCGAAGACGCGGGCGAACAGGGCGACGTTCTCGCGGCCGGTCAGGCCCTGGTCGGCGGAGAGTTGCTGCGGCACGTAGCCGAGCAGCCGCCGTACGGCCATCCGGTCCCCGGCGGTGTCGTGCCCGAAGACACGGACCATGCCCGCCGGTACCGGCAGGAGGGTGGTGATGCAGCGGATCGCCGTGGTCTTCCCGGCGCCGTTGGGACCGAGCAGTCCGAAGACCTCGCCCTCGGCCACGGTGAGGTCGAGCCCGTCGACGGCGTTGGTGTCACCGAAGGCGTACACGAGTCGGGTGCAGGTGACGGCGTCCTGTGTCACGGTTCCTCCCCCAGGTTGTCGGCCAGACGGCGCAGGGCCGGGATCGCCGCCGCCAGGGTTTCCAGGTCGGCCTCGTCGAGCCGGGCCATCTGGTGTCGTACGAGGTCGGCGCGGCGTCTGCGCCACTCGCTGAGCCGTGCCTCGGCCGCGGGAGTCGGCATCAGGCGGGCGGCACGCCGGTCTGCCGGGTCCGTCTCGCGGACCAGGTAGCCCTGCCGGGCCAGCTGGTTGACGAGCGTCGACACCGAATTGCCCGCCAGATACAGCTCCCTGGCGGCGTCCGAGATACCGATCCCGGGCCGGTCCACGACCAGCCGCAGCAGTTCGACCTCGGCGCCGCGCAGCTGCGGTGCGGGCATCTCGCGGCGCAGCCGGCGCCGGATCAGCCGTTGGACACCGACGAGCGCGTCGGCGAGCTCTTCCGGGAAGGTCTCCTGTTCCACACCACGGAGATTACCTCTGTAGCAGAGGTAATGGCCCCAAGGAACGGTCAAGGCCTCTCACGCTGAGAATGCGAACGGATTCGGTCCGTGCAGCTTTCCGAGTGAATTGTCCTGAATTGTTTGGAACCTTCTCCACCGGGCATTCGCCTGTCAGTGCTTCGGACAGGAGGCACGTCCGTGGGAGTCGTCCCCGGTGCCCTCCGTCAGGTCCGCGCGCGTGACTCCCACGGTGTCTGTCACCCAGCACCGTTGAGGGAGGTGCGCGCGATGCGCGTCACCACCAGAACGAAGCACCATCCGCACGACGACGCCCCCGACACCGCCGCTTCCTTCGAACGCCTCGCCACGCTGCCCGAGGGCCCGGAACGCAAGGCGCTCCGGGACGAGCTGGTCGAACTGTGGCTGCCGATGGCCGAGCGGATAGCAGTCCGTTTCAAGGGCCGCGGCGAGTCCCTGGAGGATCTGTACCAGGTGGCCGCCCTGGGCCTGGTGAAGGCCGTCGACCACTACGACCCCGCGCGCGGCCACGCCTTCGAGGCGTACGCCGTGCCGACCGTGACCGGCGAGATCAAACGGCACTTCCGCGACCACATGTGGACGCTGCACGTACCGCGCCGGGTCCAGGATCTGCGCAACCGGGTGCGTGCCGCCCTCAAGGAGCTGTCACAGACCACGGCGGGGCGGGCCCCCACCGTCGCCGAGATCGCCGAGTGCGCCCAGCTCGGCGAGGACGAGGTGCGCACCGGCATGGAGGCGCTGGAGTGCTTCTCGGCGCTGTCGCTGGACGCGGAGATGCCCGGCACCGACGGGTACGCCCTGGGCGACGCGCTCGGCACCCCCGACCCCCGCTTCGACGTCGTCGTGGACCGCGTCGCCGTGGGCCCCTGTCTGCGGGCCCTGCCCGAGCGCGAGCAGACCATCCTCTATCTGCGGTTCTTCCAGGGCATGACGCAGAGCCGCATAGCCGAGGAACTGGGCATCTCCCAGATGCACGTCTCCCGCCTCCTCAGCGGCTGCTTCCACCGGATCCGTGAGGAGCTGCTGGCCGAGATCCGGTGATGCCGGAAGGTCACTCCGGCGGTGCCTCCGGGATCTGCGCCGGCCCGTGGCGGTCCAGGGCCGCCTCCAGTTCGGCGCAGATCTCCGGGGGCAGCTCCCCGTTCCGCCCCCAGATCAGGATCAGATCGGCGACGTTGCGCAGCTTGATGTTGGTGCGCTGGGAGACGTCCTTCAGCACGATCCAGCCCTCGTCCGGGGTCACGCGCCCGAGCGCCACCATCATGCCGATGGCCTGGTCCACGACGGCATGCGAGGCGACGGCCTCCTTGAGCTGCTCGACCTCTTCCTGAAGCTCGAAAATGCGGCCCGCCTCGTCACCAGGGTCATCCTGTCCCGCGGTCATCCCACCATCCTGCTCACTCGACCGGCCCAGTGCCACCGGGCACACACCGCTCGTTTCGGCCACGTCCGCCGGGTACTCGACAAGCGCCCGGAGCGGTTCCGGTTGGACACTGTTAGGAGACCGGTGGCTGCCGGCCGGCGAGACCAGGACGCGACTGCAATGAATCACGACACCAGACGACCCGGTGGCACGACGGACGTCGTCTCCACGCACGCCGTGTTCGGCGCCCCCTGCTGGGTGAGCCTGACCACCCGGGACCAGGAGGCCGCCGAGGCGTTCTACACGGCCGTCCTCGGCTGGGAATGGCGTCCGGCCAAGCTCGGCGACCGGTTCCGGATGGCCGTGGTGGACGAGACTCCGGTGGCCGGCATCGCCGCGGTCGCCACGATGTGGCAGATGGCGGTGGCGTGGACGCCGTACTTCGCCGTGCGCAGCGCGGACGAGGCCGTGGCTCGGGTGCAGGAGCGGGGCGGCACGGCCGCCGTCGGACCGCTCTCCTTCCCGCCCGGGCGGGCGGCGCTGCTGGCCGATCGGGACGGGGCGACCTTCGGGATCTGGGAGGGGGAGCTCGTCGCCAACTGGGGGAAATGGCGCCGCGCGGCCCCGACCTTCATCAGACTGCACACGCGCGATGCCTTCGACGCCGCCATCTTCTACGGCGAGATCCTCGACTGGGCGTCGGACCGTCCCGGCTGCTGCGAGGTCCGCTACGAGGGCGGCGAGGTCGTGCTGCGCAGCGAGGGCGACATCGTGGCCCGTATCGAGTCGGGCGCGCTGGGTGCGGCGCCCGACCCCACCATTCGGCCGCACTGGCAGGTGCACTTCGCCGTCTCGGACGTCGGTGCCTGCGCCCGTGCCGCGGAGCAGCACGGGGGCAGTGTCCTGTCGAAGGGCGGCGACGAGGCCGTGCTGCGCGATCCTGACGGCGCGCGGTTCACGGTGACGGCGCGCCGGGTGCACTGAGCCTGACCGGCGCGCGCTCGCCCGTCGCTACGGAGCTTCTGCGGTCCGCGGCGGATTCGCCGGGGGCCGCGACAGCAGGACCAGGCTGCGGGGATCGACCGTCAGAGTCGAGTCCGCCTTGTGTTCCGTCTCGTCGGGGACGCCCTTCGGCTCCGCGGTGTCGATCAGGGTCGTCCAGCACTCGCCGTACGCCGGTTCCGGCAGCCGGAAGGCGACCGGCTCCCAGTAGCCGTTGAGCAGGAGCAGGAAGGAGTCGTCCAGCACGGGCCGGCCGCAGGGGTCAGGTTCGGCGATGGCGTCACCGTTCAGGAAGACCCCGACGGAGTGCGCGTCGGAGCGCAGCCAGTCCCCGTCGGTCATCTCGCGTGCGTCCGGCGCGAACCACACGAGGTCGGGCAGCGGCTGCCCCGCGTGCGTCACGGTCTCCCCGCGGAAGTAGCGCCGGCGGCGCAGTACGGGGTGGGCGGCGCGCAGTCCGATGACGTACCGCGTGAAGTCGGCGAGGTCGCGCTGCTCGCCGGTCAGCCGCCAGTCGATCCAGGAGACGTCGTTGTCCTGGCAGTAGGCGTTGTTGTTGCCGCGCTGGGTGCGGCCGAGTTCGTCACCGTGGCAGAGCATGGGGATGCCCTGCGAGAGCAGGAGCGTGGCCAGGAAGTTGCGCTGCTGGCGGGCGCGCAGCTCCAGCACGGACGCGTCGTCGGTCTCGCCCTCCGCCCCGCAGTTCCAGGACCGGTTGTCCCTCTCGCCGTCCCGGTTGCCCTCGCCGTTGGCCTCGTTGTGCTTGTCGTTGTACGAGACGAGGTCGCGCAGGGTGAAGCCGTCGTGCGCGGTCACGAAGTTCACGCTGGCCCGCGGTCGGCGCCGGCTGTGCTGGTAGAGGTCGGAGGAGCCGGTCAGCCGGGAGGCGAAGTCGCCGAGCGTGTGTTCGCCGCCGCGCCAGAAGTCCCGCACGGTGTCCCGGTACTTGCCGTTCCACTCCGACCACAGGGGCGGGAAGTTGCCCACCTGATAGCCGCCCTCGCCCACGTCCCACGGTTCCGCGATCAGCTTGACGCGGCTGATCACCGGGTCCTGCTGGATCAGGTCGAAGAACGCCGAGAGCCGGTCCACCTCGTGGAACTGCCGGGCCAGTGTGGCCGCGAGGTCGAAGCGGAAGCCGTCGACGTGCATCTCGGTGACCCAGTAGCGCAGCGAGTCCATGATCAGCTGGAGCACGTAGGGGTGCCGCATCAGCAGGCTGTTCCCGGTGCCGGTGGTGTCGTAGTAGTGCCCCCAGTCACCGTCCACCAGTCGGTAGTAGGAGGCGTTGTCGATGCCCCGGAAGGAGAGCGTCGGCCCCTTCTCGTTGCCCTCGGCGGTGTGGTTGTAGACGACGTCCAGGATCACTTCGAGGCCGGCCGCGTGCAGTGTCCGCACCATGGACTTGAACTCGTTGACCTGCTGGCCTCGGGTGCCCCGGGCGGCGTAGGCGTTGTGCGGGGCGAAGAAGCCGATCGTGTTGTAGCCCCAGTAGTTGGACAGGCCACGGCCCTGCAGTACACCGTCCTGCACGAACTGGTGCACCGGCATCAGCTCGACCGCCGTCACACCGAGGGACGTCAGATGGTCGACGACCGCGGGGTGGGCCACACCGGCGTAGGTGCCGCGGAGTTCGGCAGGGACGTCGGGATGGGTACGGGTCAGACCGCGGACGTGGGTCTCGTAGATGACGGTGTCGGCGTAGGGCCGTCGGGGCGGACGGTCCTCGCCCCAGTCGAAGAACGGGTCGGTGACCACACCGAGCATGGTGTGTCCGGCGCTGTCGGCGGCCGGGTCGTACAGCGCGGGATGATCGTCCACCTGCCCGTCCACCGCCCGGCTGTACGGATCGAGCAGCAGCTTCGCCGGGTTGCAGCGGTGGCCGAGCTCCGGGTGCCAGGGCCCGTGCACGCGGTAGCCGTAACGCTGCCCCGGCCCGATCCCGGGCAGGTAGCAGTGCCATACAAAGCCGTCGACCTCGGCAAGGGGAACGCTGCGATGGCTGCCGTCGTCCTCGACGAGGACGAGCTCGACGCACTCAGCGACCTCGCTGAACAGCGCGAAGTTGGTGCCCTGCCCGTCGAAGTCGGCACCCAACGGGTAGGGGTGCCCGCTCCAGACGGGCACCCCTGCCTTGCGACGGCGCTCTGCGGTCACCGGGCATCCTCCAGGACGCCGCCCACGACCGGCTCCTCGCGGGGCACCTGAAGCACCTCGCGCACGCTCGGCACCGGCGCCGTCGGCACCAGCGGCACACGTCCGCCGGCCCTGGCGCGCTGCGAGAACCAGATGACCTTGCTGCCGGTGTCCGTGGCGCAGCACCCCCAGCCGTCGCTCATCGCGGCGATGTGCTCCAGACATCCGCGCAGATCCTGGTCCGGGCGCAGATCGCGGTCGTTGTCGCCGACGGCCGTGATGAGGTGCTGGCCGTTCCACCACATCTCGATCGAGGTGAACTTGTCGGTCGCGTGCTCGTCGATGGCCTTCAGCAGCAGTTCGGCACCGCGGCAGACAGGCTCGACCAGGTTGTCGAGGTCCCAGTACCGGAGGTGAGCGGCCAGAATCCGGCTGACCTGGCCGACCCGTTCCGGGGTGACTTCCACATCGAGGTGGTAGTAGCGGGGGACTGCGGTCTTCATCGTCGTTGGCTCCTCACCGGCGAAGCTCCCGCCCCTCCTCGCCCCGGCGGGACGAGCCCCGAAAGCGGAGCGTGAGCAGTGATCGCTTCTGAGTCACCTCAACTGTGGGAGTGCTACGCCATTCGTGCAACACGAGCGACCGCCGAGATGGTTGAAGAACCAACAAGACGCTGCGTCGTCACCCGTGCACCATGAGTGAAACTCTCCATGGAAGGTGAACGGCGCCATGCTGCTACCGGCCAAGGCCGAAGTCGCCCGGCAACTGCGGCGTTACCGGGCCTGGGAACGCGTGATGCTGGCTTCCCCCGCCGATCTCGGGGCGCGGGCATCCTTCGAGGACTCGGGCTACACCCTGTGCGTGCTCATGGGGAAGCGCTGTGCGCGGGAGGCCGCGGACGCCGCCGAGCGCTATCTGCGCACGAACCCCGTCTCCTACCTCAGCGAGCAGGACGAGCAGGTGTGCACGACCGCCTCGGCCAGGCGGGGTCCGCCGGTGAGGCTCGTGCGTACCCCCGCGGGGAGGTAGTCCCTTCCGGCGCAGCTTCGATCCCCGGCCGGGCCACGGGCCCGGCCTCGAGCACGGCGGAGGTGAGACCCATGAGTGCCAGCACCACCATCGGCCGCATCCCGGTACGGGACGTCCAGCCACTCGTCGACGGCGGCCGGAGTCCGGCCAAGGCGGTCGTCGGGGAAACGTTCCAGGTGACCGCCACGGTGTTCCGCGAGGGCCATGACGCGGTCGCCGCCAACGTCGTGCTCACCGACCCCGAGGGCAGCCCGGGCCCCTGGACGCCGATGCGTGAACTGGCCCCCGGCAGCGACCGCTGGGGCGCCGATGTCACCCCCGCCGCCCTGGGCCACTGGACGTATCACGTGGAGGCCTGGAGCGACCCGATCGCCACCTGGCGCCACCGCGCCGGCATCAAGATTCCGGCCGGCATCGACGTCGGCCTGGTGCTGGAAGAGGGCGCCGACCTCTATTTCCGGGCGGCGGCCGGGGTGCCGGACGAAACGGGACGCGGACTGGTACTGGCCGCCGCGGAGGCGCTGCGCGAGGATTCGCTGTCGATCTCGGCGCGGCTTGCGGGGGCGTTGACGCCGGAGGTGGACGCGGTGCTGGCGCGGTATCCGCTACGGGATCTGGTGACCGTCTCGGAGGTGCTGCCG
>NZ_JBSFUY010000049.1:0-51769 GCF_053592055.1 Streptomyces sp. NPDC002817 | reverse complement strand
TTCTTTCGGCGGTTTGGGTGGTGTTGTCGGAGTTTGGGTGGGGTGTGTGGGGGTCGCGGTGGTGGGGTGCTCCCCGCGGCGCGGGGCCGGGGGGCCCCGGGCACCTGGGCCGCTGCGATGAGGACCGGGCGGCCACAGCTTGGGACCGAGGGGCCGGACAGGTGGTCAGGCCGTTTCAGGCAGCCACAGGTCCGGGCCGAACACCTCGTAGTGGATGTGGTGTGCGGGGATGCCGAGGCTCAGCAGCTGGGTGCGGATCGTGCGCATGAAGGCCAGCGGGCCGCACAGGTAGACGGTGGCGTCGGTCGGCACGTCCAGGCCGGTGAGGTCCAACAGGCCGGTGTGCGCGTCGGGTTCGGCGGGGGCGGGCCGCTCGTACCAGAACTCGGTCGCCGCTTGCGGTAGCCGGTCCGCCAGCTGGCGCGTTTCGGCGCGCAGGGCGTGTGCGGCCGGGGTGGTGTCCGCGTGCAGGACGAGGACGGGGCGGCTGGAGCGGGTTTCGGCGAGGTGGGCGAGCATGCCGACCATGGGTGTGCAGCCGATGCCGGCGGAGACGAGGACCAGCGGTGTGTCGGCCTCGTCGAGGGAGACGTCGCCGCAGGGCGCCGAGACGGTCAGCTCGTCCCCGGGCCGCACGGCGCGGTACAGCAGATTCGACACCTCGCCGTCCGGGCTCGCGTCCGTCCCCGCGACCCGCTTGACCGTGATGCGGCGCAGGCCGCCGCCGGGGTCCGCGGACAGGCTGTACTGCCGCACCTGGTGCACGCCGTCCGGCATGCGCATCCGGACGCTGACGTACTGTCCCGCCTTCGCCGCCGGCGCGGGGCGGCCGTCGGCGGGACGCAGCAGGAAGGAGGTCACGTCCGTGGTCTCCTCGTGGCGCTCGACGACGGTCCACGGCCGCCAGATCTCGCCCGGCGTCACCCCCGCCTCCTGGTAGAGGCGGGCTTCCTGGGCGATGAGGGCACCGGCCATCAGCCAGTAGACCTCGTCCCAGGCCTCGGCCACCTGCGGGGTGACCGCGTCGCCGAGGACCTCGGCTATCGCGCCGAAGAGGTACTTGTGGACGATCGTGTAGTGGGCGTCGGTGACGCCGACCGCGGTGTGCTTGTGGGCGATCCTCGCCAGCAGGGCGTCCGGCCTGGTGTCGGGGTCGTTGACGAGGGCGGCGGCGAAGCCGGCGATCGAGCCGGCCAGCGCCCGCTGTTGGGAGCCGTCGGCCTGGTTGCCGCGGTTGAACATCCTGTCCAGCAACTCGGGCCGGTCGCGGAACATCGTGGCGTAGAACCGGGTGGTGATCTCGTCGAGCGCTCCGGCCACGGCGGGCAGTGTGGCCTTCACGGCGGCGGTGGACTCGGCGGACAGCATGAAGCCTCCCAGGGCTGGGACGGGACGGGACGGGAAAGCGGGAACCGGTGGCCGCTGATCGCGCGGCGGCAGCCCTTGTATAGCAAGGGGAAATCCGGCATATCGGTCTCTTCGGGGCGGAGGGGGAGGGCGAGGGACCATCGGCACCGTGATCGGGGACGAAGGTCCCGGTTCCCCGCTCCCCGGCGGGACCGACCGGTTCACGGCCGGGGCCGTTCGGCCCCACGGCGGGCGGCACCGGGCCCCATGGCGCCGCCCCCGTTCCCGTGCCGTCACGCATGTGGGGCCGATAGCGTGAGCAGTACCGGAGCGGGCGGCGTCCGTGCGGCCCAGGGATCGGAGGAGACGCAGGTGGGAGGCCCCGAAGAGTCCCGGGAGGCCCGTGTGCGGCTGCCGCAGCTGAGGCTGGATGAGCTGCTGGAGGAGTTGCAGGCCCGGCTCGACGCGGCCCGCGGCACCCGCGACCGGGTGCACAGCCTGCTGGAGGCGGTGCTCTCCGTCGGCCGGGAACTGGACCTGGAGCAGGCACTGCACAGCATCGTCGAGGCCGCCGCGGTGCTGGTCGACGCGGAGTACGCCGCCCTGGGAGTGATCGGCCCGGACGGCAGCCGGCTGTCGGCCTTCCACACGGTCGGGGTCACCGAGGAGCAGATCGCCCGGATCGGCCCGTTCCCGGAGGGGCACGGCATCCTCGGGGAGCTGATCCGCCATCCCGAGCCGCTGCGCCTGGCGAAGATCTCCGAGCATGCGGCGTCGTACGGCTTCCCGCCCAACCACCCGCCGATGAACACCTTCCTCGGCGTTCCCATCCGGGTGCGCGACCAGGTCTTCGGCAATCTCTACCTCACCGAGAAGCGGGGCGCGGCGCAGTTCGACGAGGAGGACGTCTCGGTGACGTCGACGCTGGCCGTGGCGGCCGGGGTCGCCATCGACAACGCCCGCCTGTACGAGGAGTCCCGGCTACGGGAGCGCTGGCTCCGGGCGAACGCGGAGATCACCCACACACTGATGTCGGGCGGTGCGCAGGGCGAGGTCCTGCGGCTGATCGCCGACCGGGCCCGCGAGATCACGGGTGCGGCACTGGCCGTGGTCGCGGTGCCGATGGCGGACACCGACTCCCTCGTCCTGGAACTCGCCGTAGGGACGGACGCGGACGCACACCGGGGTCTGGTGCTGCCCGGCGAAGGCAGCCTCATCGGTGAGGCCTTCGCCGCCGGCACTCCGGTCACCAGCGGCGACGTGTCCCACGACGAGCTGATGTCGTCGGGGCCCGACGGCTTCGCCGGGCTCGGCCCGGCCGTGGCGGTCCCCATCGGAACGGACCCCGGGGCTGTCCGGGGTGTCGTCCTGCTGGTCCGTGAGCGGGGCCGGGCGGTGTTCTCCGGCAAGGAGATCGAGCCGCTGAAGGGCTTCGCCGCGCAGGCGGCGGTCGCGATCGAACTGGCGGAGCGGCGCGCGGACGCCGAGGAGGTCGCGGTGCTCCAGGACCGCGACCGGATCGCCCGTGACCTGCACGACCTGGCGATCCAGCGGCTGTTCGCCACGGGCATGACCCTGCAGAGCGCGGGCCGCTTCATCGATCACCCCGAGGCCTCCGAGCGCGTGGTGCGCGCGGTGGACGATCTCGACGAGACCATCAAGATCATCAGGTCGACGATCTTCGGTCTGCGGGCGCGCGGGGGCGTCGGCGGCGCCGGTCTGCGGGCACGTACGGTGCGGGTCGCGGGCGAGGCGGCGCCGGTGCTGGGCTTCGCGCCCAGCGTGCGGATGGAGGGGCTGCTGGACACCCAGGTGTCGCGCGAGATCGCCGACCACGTGGTGGCCGTGCTCTCCGAGGCGCTCACCAACATCGCCCGGCACGCGCGGGCCGATCGCGCCGACGTCGTGCTCACGGAGGACTCCCACCACGTGCGCCTCACCGTCTCCGACAACGGCGTCGGCATTCCGTCCGAGGGCCGCCGCAGCGGGTTGCGCAACATGGCGGAGAGGGCCCAGCAGCTGGGCGGGGAACTGGAGTTGAGCAGCTTGCCGGACGGCGGGACCGCGTTGGTGTGGTGGGTGCCGATTTCGTCGGAGTAGGGGATTGCGGAACGGGCGGACACCGCCCGCGCGGCGCCCTGTCCCGGCGGCGGTCGGCAGGGCGCCGCATCCTGGACGGGCCCGCGTCAGGCGGACGGCTGCCAGCCGAGTGCCGGGCCGAGCCGCGTGGCCATGTCCGTGAGGATCTGCACGTAGTCCTCGTGGTCGAAGGTGAACGGCAGCGCGAACGCGACCTCGTCGACCTCGCGGAACGCGACGTGCGCGTGCAGCCGTTCGGCGATCTCGGCCGAGGTGCCGACGATGTCCGGCGCGAACATCAGCCGGGCCGGACCCTGCGGTGACGTGGTGCGAGGGGTGCGCTTCGCCGCGTACTCCTCGTACCGCGCGCGCTGTTCGGGGGTGGCCGAGTCGGTGGGGATGACGACCAGGCCCTGGGAGACGCGAGCGGCCTCGCCGTCGGGGTGGTGGTCACGGAAGGCCCGGATGTGGGAGAGCTGGATCTGGGCGAAGTCCGTTGTCTCCTCCGGGTCTTCGGCTTTGACGACGCTGCTGGTCAGGAAGTTCATGCCGTGCTCGCCGGCCCAGCGCGCCGAACTCAGGCTGCCGCCGCCGTACCAGAGGCGCCGGCCCAGGCCGGGGGAGTGCGGCTGCACCCGGTCGGAGAACACCTCGAAGCCCTCGACGCCGCTGAAGTCGGTCGCCGGCTTGCCGCGCACGAGGTCCAGCAGCCGCCGCACCCGCTCGTAGGAGAAGTCCTCGACGTCGGCGGTGTCCGGGTAGAGCGCGTCCTTGACCTGGTCGTAGTGCATCGGCGGGCCCACGCTCACGCCCGGGTTGATCCGGCCGCCGGACAGGAGGTCGACCGTCGCCAGATCCTCGGCCAGCCGCAGCGGGTTCTCCCAGCCGAGCGGGATGACCGCGGTGCCGAGCTCGATACGGCTCGTGCGCTGAGAGGCCGCCGCCATGACCGCGACCGGGGAGGAGATGCCGTACTGCAGGTGCCGGTGGCGCAGCCAGGCGCTGTCGAAGCCGAGCCGTTCGCCCAGCTCGATGATCTCCAGCGTGGACTCGTGGCCGCGGCGCGGATCCGCTTCGTCGAAGAGGCCGATGGTCAGGAAGCCCAGCTTGCGCAACGGGCGAGAGGTGGGGGGCACCGGCTCCTCCAGGTGAGCACCGATCGACGTCGTACAGCTGTGGCAACTTGATCCTGGTCTGCGATGTTCCCCGCCAGTGCGATCAGATCAGGGGGATGGTGACCTCGTCCTCGACCGGCGGGTCCAGCTCCTGGCGGCGATTGCCCGTGGCCGCGTGGCAGCGCAGTCGGATCGCCTCCGGGGTGACGTCCAGGCGCAGGAAGCACTTGAAGAACGGCGGGCTGTAGGTCGCGGAGCCGGGGGAGAACAGCTGTGTGTAGATCTTGCGGACCGGGAGCCGGAACCGGGAGGTGCGGTCGGGGCGGCCGCCCGCGCCCAGGAGACTGGCGACCAGACGGGTGCGGAAGGTGACGCGGGCGGGCCGGCCCGGGGAGCGGGTCAGGGGGATGCCCAGGCGCTCGGCGATCACGGCCGCCGCGTCGGCCTCGGTGAGGGTGAAGAAGCGGCGCAACCGCAGTCGGCGCCCGTAGAGGGTGCTGTAGAAGGCGAGGGAGTCGCCGCGCAGCGGATAGCAGCGGAAGTCCTGCTCCGTGACGTTCGCGACGGCCACGCGGGGGATGGTGTGGGTGGCGTGCATGAAGGCACCGCCACCGCCCGAGACGACGTACTGGATGGTGCGGCCGTCCACGTCGACGGGGTAGCGCTGGTAGTTGTGGATGTCGCCGCCTATCGCCGCGACGTAGTGGTGCTCAGCGGCGCGGACGATCTCGTCGACCGTGCCGCCCCCGTCGATCGGGCACGGGTGGTGCTCACCGTCCACGTACAGGGGCGAGCCGGTGACGAGGATCTTCGGGCGCGGCCCCTGGGACACCTCGCGGAGCCAGGCGCCCTGCTCGGCGTCGACCGTCCCCAGCAGTCCGGTGTCGATGCCTATGATCCGCACCGGCCCGGCGTCGATCGCCCAGTACGGGCCGGGCTGGGCCGCCCGTTGGCCGGTCGCGGAGCGCAACTGCCGTGCCTGGTCGAGGCGTTGTCCGTCGTGCGGGCTCGGACGGTGCCAGAGCAGGGAGCGCAGCCAGGCCCGGCTGAGCGGGCGCGGCCTGGGCTCGGGGGCGAGTGCCGGGGTGTCGGCGCAGAAGACGCGCATGAACGCGCCGAGGTCCTCGTACCAGTCGTGGTTGCCCGGTATCGCGTAGATGGGCGCCGGGTAGTCCCGGTACGGGCGGAAGAACTTCGTGTCGTAGTCGTCGGCGCTGCCCACCGGGTAGATCACGTCACTGGCGACGACGGAGAAACGGCTGTCCTGACTGACCTTCAGGAAGCCGGGCACGACGGCGTACTGGGGTGCGTCGCCCTCTCCGGTGTCGCCGATCACCATGAAGGAGAACCGGTCCGGGTCGTCCCGCCGGATCACCTTGTCCGCGGGTGCTCCGGCGGCCGCGCGCTGGGCCACCCAACGGCTGCGGGTACGGCCGGTGGGGTCCCCGAACCAGGAGGCCAGCACGCCGTTGCGGGCCGCCCACAGGGTCCGCGGGTCGAGCCACGAGAGCTTCTCGACCTTGGGCGGCATCAGCCGTTCGTACGCGCCGGGTTCGGCGGTGCCCCAGCCGGCGCCCTCGGCGGTATCGCGTGATGATTCAGACACCGGTGCACCGTAACAATGATCTGGCGGAGGCCGGGCGGGGGGAGGGTTCTACCGTTCGTGAACGTCCCTGGGGCGGGAGGCTGTTGGCCGGTGGTGCCGATCACCACTCGCCGGTGCGTTGGGACGCCTCGTACGGGTGCTGCCGGGCGTGCAGGCGTGCCGCGGGCGGGTCGAAGGCCGAGCTGTGCCGTGGTGCGGCCGGTTCCTCGGCGGGCTCCTTGGCGGGGCGCCGGCGCGAGGTGGGGCGGTTCCAGTCGCCGTCGCCCAGCACGAGCAGGGGGTCGAACATCACGACCACGCCGGCGAGTACGAGGAAGATGACCGGTCCCAGCAGCATCGGCAGGAGCAGCGAGGAGGTCGATTCGCCGTCCCAGGTGCCGCCGGTCGTGCTGTGCACATGGACGCTGACCGCGGCCATCGCCGTGTAGTGCATCCCGGAGACGGCCACGCCCATGACGAGACTGGCCCCGAGGCTCGTCATGAACCCCCGGATGGTGACGGCGGCCCACAGTGCCGCGGTGGCGGCGACGATGGCGATCAGGATGGACAGGGAGACGGTCAACACGTCGTAGCTGACCGCGCCGTTGAGCCGCATCGCGTACATGCCCAGGTAGTGCATCGCGGCCACGCCGAGTCCGGTGACCGTGCCGGCCAGGGCCAGGTTGGCGGTGCCGGCGCCGCGGTACCCGACGATGAACACGCCGATGCCGACCACGATGACCGCCACGGCGAGGCTGAGGAGGGTCAGGCCCGCGTCGTAGCGGATCCTTGTCTCCTCGACCTGGAAGCCGATCATGGCGATGAAGTGCATCGTCCAGATACCACAACCGATCGACGCGGCGCCCAGCGCCAGCCAACCGGGTTTCCACGACTGTTCGTTGAGCAGGGACCGGACGATGCAGCGCAGCCCCAGCGCCCCTCCCAGACAGGCCATGAGATAGGCCGCCACCGGCGTCACGACGCCGTAGCGGAACCCGTCAACCGTGCCTTCCATAAGCCAACTCCCCCCAGAGTCACGGCTGCTGATGGAGCAAGGTCTACGGGTAAGGACCGGGTAAAGCAAGGATTTACCGCCAGTAACCAGTGAACTCTGAACCATCACAGGTTCACTTTGGTCACTCAGTGACGAGATCCGGCCATTCATGACTCGGCTGGCGCGGGGGACAGGGGGCGACGACCTTGGCGCCGCTCATCCGAGTGAATCGCCTGAAACGGGACAGCTCGGCCGGCGCCCGGCCCGTACCTCGGCCTCCGCGCCCGCCGCCACCAACTCGGCCACGGCCGCTTCCGCCATGTCCCGCGGCAGGCCGTCGAGCACGACGTCCGGTGTGCGGTCTCCGACCTGTGTGAGCACCGCGGCGTGCGGCTCGCCGTCGCGGAACAGCACGGCATACGTCTCTGGTTCCGCCATGTCGGGACGCCCCCTGGTGTCGAGTGGTCCGGTCGCGGGGCGGTGGAAGGCGACGCACCCGGGTTTCGGCGTGCGGGGACGAGACGTGAGGGTGGGCGGCCTAGGCTCTCAGCCGGCACCGGCACGATCTGAGGAGCGCACATGGACATTCCGTACCCCGACGGCCGCAGCCCCGACGAGGCGCCCGTCCCGCACGCACTGCTCGCACCCGTGCTCGGCTTCCTGGGGACGTGGCACGGGCGGGGCCAAGGCGAATATCCCACGCTCGCCGCGGACTTCACGTACGCGCAGGAAGTCACCTTCAGCCACGACGGGCGCCCCTTCCTCCACTACGAGGCCAGGGCCTGGCTGCTCGACGGGGACGGTGCGCCCCTGCGGCCGGCGGCGCGGGAGAGCGGCTGGTGGCGACTTCAGCCCGACGGCAGGGTGGAGGCGCTGATCACCCAGCCGACCGGCATCGCGGAGATCGCGGTCGGGCAGGCCGCGGACGGCGCCGTCGACCTCTCCACCCACGACGTGGCCCTCACCCCCACGGCCAAGGACGTCACCGCCACCCGCCGCCGCTACACCCTGACCGACGGCGACACGCTCACCTTCCTCCACGACCTCGCGGCGGTCGGCCAACCCTTGCAGCACCATCTCTCCGCGAGCCTGCGCCGCAAGCGGTAGTGTCGTCCGCGTTCGTGTGTGCCCGAGTCGAGGAATGCGGGGAGGCGAGGTCGATGACCGCGCTCAAGACCACTGCCGTGCGCAGCGCCCGGACCTTCCTCACGTCCCGGGCGACGGTCTGACCTCAACCGGAGCTGCCTCGCCGGGAGCGTGAGCTCGCGAGGCGACACCCACACGAACACCACCATGAAACGGATCCCTACCCCGTCATGAGCATGCGCACCGACTGGATCACACGCGCCGAGACCGGCGCCGACATCCCCGCCATCCGCGAGATCGACCTGGCGGCCTTCGACACCCCGCTGGAGGCCGATCTCGTCGAGGCCCTTCGCACCGACACCGCCTGGATCGACGGCCTGTCCCTCGTCGTCACCGACCAGGACGGCAAGGTCGTCGGCCACGCGCTGATGACCCGCTGCCACATCGACGACACCCCGGCCCTGTGCCTGGGCCCCGTCGCCGTACTGCCCGAATACCAGAACACCGGTGCCGGGGCAGCGGCCGTCCGGGCCGCACTCGAGGCGGCCGGGGAGCGGGGCGAGCGCTTCGTCACCGTCCTCGGACACCCGCCCTACTACCCGCGGTTCGGCTTCACCCGGGCCTCGGCACACGGCATCCGGATCACCCTCGACGTCCCGGACGAGGCCATGATGGCCCTCGCCCTCGACGCGGCACACCCGCTGCCCAGTGGCACGGTCCGCTACGCGGCCCCCTTCGGCATCTAAGGCCTGATCCACCGGACAGGCGCCGGCCGGACCCGCCGTGCGGGGGCTCGACGCTCCCGCACGGCGGCATGCGAGGCTCAGTGCACCGACAGCCCGCCGTCGACGAAGAGCGCCTGCCCCGTGACGTACGCCGAGGCACCGCTCGCCAGGAACACCGCCGCACCCGCGAAGTCCTCGGCCAGACCGTTGCGCCCGACCATCGTGCGCGCGGCCAGCTCCGCCACCTTCTCGGGGTCGGACGCCAGCCGCGCGTTGAGCGGCGTCATCACGAAACCCGGCACGAGAGTGTTGCAGGTGACCCCGTACGGCGACCACGCCTCGGCCTGTGAACGGGCCAGCGACTCCAGCGCCCCCTTGGAGACCCCGTAGGCACCGCTCTGCACGAACGCCCGGTGCGCCTGCTGCGAGGTGACGTGGATGATCCGCCCGAAACCCCGCTCGGCCATGCCGGGCCCGAACCGCTGGCCCAGCAGGAACGGTGCCTCCAGGTTCACCGCCATCGTGGTGTCCCACACGTCCTCGCCCAGCTCACCCATCGGCGGCCGCAGATTGATCCCGGCGCTGTTGACGAGAATGTCGGGCTCCCCGAACACCTCCGCCACCTGCTCCGCCGCCGCGCGCACCCCGGCACGGGTGCCCAGGTCGCCGCTCACCCACGCCGCCCGGCAGCCCGCCGCGGTCAACTCGTCGACCGTGGCGACCAGTTCCGCCTCCTTGCGCGCCACCACCACGACACCCGCCCCGGCGCGAGCGAGCGCCCCGGCGATCGCCCGCCCGATGCCGGAACTGCCCCCGGTCACCACGGCGACCCGGCCGTCCAGGGAGAACACTTCGGAGAGATATGTCTGCGAGCTCATGCCTCGCACCCTAGACGCACTGATCGAATCGAACGCGCGCTTGGATCGGTGAGGTGGTGGGAGGTGATCGTACGGCCCGTGCTGGACGTGCACGCGCTCCTGCTCGTCCTCGGCCCGCACGAGCTGCGTGCCCGGCTGGGAACGGGCGGTCCACGGCGATCTGTTCGGACCCGCGCTCGACGACCAGGTGACCGCGCTGTACAAGGCCGCCCGCCACCATGCCGACCTCGCCCCCGACCCGCCCCCTCCCGCTGATCCACGGGCTCGACGACGCCAGGGTCCCGGTCGCCAACACCGTTCGGCTGTTCGCCGCGCCGGACGCGGCCGGGCGCCCGCATGAGGTGTATCTCATGGCGGGCGCCGGCCATCAGCCGGTGGGGACCGCGGTCACCGCCGAACTGTTGGAGCGACAACTGCGCTTTCTTGAGGGTTCTTTAGGGGTCAGCTCAGCGGGTCGAGCGTGAGGTACGCCTGTTGCGGGTTCCCGTCGTGCACGAGGGACTCGTGGTTGCCGACGTCGTCGAAGGCGAACGCGTAGGCCTTGCCGTCGGCCATCCGGTCGTGGATGACACGGGCGTAGTGGTTGGTCACCGCGTCCTGGTAGAAGGCCGCCGACGAGGCGTCCGGCTGGTTGGGGTTGGTCAGGAGCGTGGAGCGGTTGAAGCCCGCGCAGAGCGTGCGGGAGATCGGGCCGCGGACCTGGTCGTTGGGGGCGTCGAGGAGTTTGTGGCAGCCGAAGACGCTGGACGCGTCCGGCTTCTGGAAGCTGGTGACGGTCGCACCGGCGGAGTTGGTGAAGTTCATGACGCCGCCGGAGACCCGGCCGAAGTACTTGGTGTTCGGCTGGTCGGTGAAGGGGGTCACCGTGAGCGTCGTCGTGGCGTACTTCTGCCAGACGCGGTTGATGTAGTCGTCCAGGACGGAGGCGGGCAGTGCCCCGGTCTCCAGGCCGTAGGCGGGGGAGAGCGCGCGCAGCACCGTGCCGTCCGGGCGGCTCTGGACCAGGCCCGCCCAGCCGCCCGACTGGCCGCGCAGAGCGTTGAGAACCGCGTTGTAGCCACCGGACTTGAGGTGCCCCGTGTTGATCGTGGTGCCGTCGGAGCGCTGCACGCCCACCGCGTAGGGGGCGGAGAACATGTCGACCTGGGTGCTGTTGAGCCACAGGCCCGAGTCGTTGAGCGTGTACTCCGACCAGTTGAAGAGGATGTTGCGGTTCGGATCGCTCGGATTCTGCACGGCCGGCTGCACCAGACCGCCGGTGGTCAGCCGGAAGTCGAGCTTCTGGCCGTAGGAGAAGTAGACGCGGCCCGAGAACTTGGGCATCCGGATCGTCTTGGACTGCCCGGCCGCCGGGCCGGGGATCGAGGCGTCCGGGGCGGGTGTGGGCGGGTTGCCGCCCGCGGGCCAGGCGTGGAACGTGCCGTTCGCATCGGCCCAACCCTGCTGGCCCGTCGCGAGGTTGGTGCCGAGGTTGTAGACGTGGACGGCGTCGCTTCGGCCGGAGTTGTTGGTCAGCTTCAGGGGGATCGTGGCCGGCACCGCGCCGCTCGCGGGCTGCGACGCTCCGAGCGCGAGCAGCCCGCCGAGCAGGGTGGCTGCCGCGGCCGTGGCGAGGAGTTGGTGCCTGAGTCGTCCGAGCACTCTCCACCTCCGTGTGTGGGGGGGGATTGGTCCGTACCTGATTTGAGAGCGCTCTCAGAGTTGCGCCGCGACGCGGGCATGTCAATGACATCGACAGAACTCGGGTGTCCGTGAAGATCACGGAAGGGCGGCACTCAGGACATGCCTGCCGTGCCGCCCTCCGGTCCGGAACGCGTGCTTCAGAAGGTGCGCTTCAACAGGTCCAGCAGCGCCGCCCAGTGCCGCTCGTCGCCCTCCCGGTGGTACGCGGCGGTGTCGGCCTGCGTGAAGCCGTGATGCGCGCCCGGGTAGACCTCGCAGCGGTGCCGTACGCCCGCCTCGGTGAGCGTGTCCTCCAGGAGCTGGATCTGCTCCGGCGGCAGCGAGGGGTCCTCGTCGGCGTGGCCGAAGTACAGCTCGGCGGTGATGTGTTCGGCCACCAGGTGCGGGCTGTCCGGGGCGTCGGTCGCCAGCCGGCCGCCGTGGAAACCGGCCGCGGCCGCGACCCGGTCCGGATAGGTGCCCGCGGTGAGCAGGGAGAGCCGGGCGCCCATGCAGTACCCGGTCAGCGCGACCGGGCCGTCGGCGACGAGCGGACTCTCGGCCAGCCACCCCAGGTAGGCGCCGGCGTCGCGCATCGCGAGCTCGGGGGTCAGGGACTGCAGGACCGGGCCGATGCTGTCCCAGAGGTCGGGCCGGCTGTGGGTGTCGATGAAATCGGGCAGCTCGAAGACCGGTGAGCGTCCGTGACGGTAGAAGACATTGGGGACGAGCACCGTGTGACCGGCCCCGGCGAGCCGGTCGGCCATCGACGTCAGCTGCGGGCGCAGGCCGAAGGCGTCCTGGTAGAGCAGGACGCCCGGATGAGGGAGTCCGTCGCCGGGATGGACGAGGTAGGCGTCGGCGACGCCGTCCTCGGTGCGGATGTCGACGGATGTTCCCTGTACGGAGGTCATGAGGGCTGCCTCTCTGCGCAGTCGACGGCGAGCAGCTCGCCGGCCCGGGAAGGTGGGGCCGTCGATATGGTTTCATCCGCCATCCAACTGCGTTGCGGCACCCCCTGGGCCCTATTCGAACCGGGTCGTGTCGCCCGCCCCGTGCCGGATGATCTCCGCCTCGCCGTTGGAGAAGTCGATGACCGTCGTCGGCTCGGTCCCGCACTCGCCGGAGTCCACGACCGCGTCCAGCACATGGTCGAGCCGGTCCTTGATCTCCCAGCCCTGGGTCATCGGCTCGTCCTCGTCGGGCAGCAGCAGCGTGCTGGACAGCAGCGGCTCCCCGAGCTCGGTGAGCAGGGCGTGCGTGACGACGTGGTCGGGGATGCGCACACCGACGGTCTTCTTCTTGGGGTGTTGCAGCATGCGCGGCACCTCCCTCGTCGCCGGGAGGATGAAGGTGTAGCTGCCCGGCGTCGACGCCTTGATCGCGCGGAACACGTCGTTGTCGACCCGTACGAACTGGCCGAGCTGCGCGAAGTCCTGGCAGACGAGGGTGAAGTGGTGCCGGTCGTCCAGCTTGCGGATCGTCCGGATCCGGTCGATGCCGTCACGGCTGCCCAGCTTGCAGCCGAGCGCGTAACAGGAGTCCGTCGGATACGCGATGAGCGCCCCGTCCCGGATGCTGTCGGCGACCTGGGAGATGGTGCGCGGCTGGGGGTTGTCGGGGTGCACGTCGAAGTACTTCGCCATCCGCCGAGCTTATGCCGTCCGGGGGCGGCGGCAACGCAGGCCCGGGTCGCAGGGGCCGCTCGTCCCGCCGTCCGGAGCGGGAAGCCCCCTGGCCATCGGTGAGGTAACGTCCGGACGACTGTGCCGAGGGCGAGGCGAGGGACGAGGAGACGGGTGCCGTGGCTGGCGGAGAGGACGGTCGGGTGAAGGGCACCGGCGCGCCGTGGGCGGAGGAGCTGCTCGACCATCTGCGGCCCACCGGACGGGACGTCCGCCGGGTCGTCGCCTGGCTCGCCGACAGCGTGGACGGGACGGCCGCCCTGCAGGACGCCGACGGTGCCCTGCTCGCCGGAACCCGTGTCCCGCTCGACGAGGACCTGGTCGCCGAGATCGTCGCCGGCCGGATCGCCTCCGCCGCCTGGGAGGGCGAGGGACGTCACCAGCGCCTGGTCAGGGTGGAGCAGCCGCACTCCGCGACGGCGGGTGTGCTGGCCGTGTCCCGGCCGGCGCCGTTCGACCGGCGGGCCGCCGACATGCTCACGCACACCGCCCAGGTCGTCGAACTGCTGCTCAGGGCGCGCGAGACGACCGCCGCCGGACTCCGGCTGGCACGGGCCACCGCCGACCTGCGGCTGGCGATCCTCCAGCTGCTGATGGTGGAGGACATCGTCTCCGCTCGCCGCGTCGCCGCGGGTCTGTGGCCCGGGCTGCTCGACACGGACTCCGCGTGCGTCTACGTCGTGGAAGGCACCGTCGAGGAGCGCGACCGGCTGGCCGAGGAGTGCGTGGCCGTCACCGAGGAGCAGGCCCTGGTCGTGCGCTGCCCGGCCGTGGACCAGCATGTGATCGTCGTGGCCCCCGACGAGACCGCCGCCCGGGAGCTGCGCTCGCTGGTCGAAGGCCGCCCCGGCACTTTCATCGGCGGCAGCTCCCGGCAGACCCTGGCCCGGACCGCCACCGCCTACGGACAGGCCGTCAGTGCCCTGGCCGTCGCGCACTTCCGGCCCGACAAGGCCGCGGTCTACGCCGAGCGCACCCACCCCGAACGCCTCATGGACCCGGCGCTCCTGCACGGCTGGACCGCGGACCTGCTGCGCCCGCTCGACGTGCTGGCCCGCCACACCCACGGTGAGCTCCTCGCCACCACCCGGCTCGGCCTGGAGTTCACCGCCGTGAGCGCGGCCAAGGTCCTGGGCGTCAGCCGCAACACCGTGCGGGCCCGCATGGAGCGGGTGGAGGGCCTGCTCGGCACGGACTTCTCCGACCTCACCGTCCGCGCCCTGGTCCATCTGGCACTGAACACCCAGGCAGGCATGGAACAGGGGCCCGGCAGGGAGCGGTCCGGGCCGGTCCCGCTCGGGGACGTGCTGTCCGGGCCCGCGCTGCGCACCTGGGCCCTGGGTCTGCTGGGGCGTCTCGACCCGGACGCCCGCGATCTGCGCCGCACCCTGCGCACCTGGATCGCCGTCGGCGGGAACTCCGAGCGGACCGCGCAGACACTCGGTGTCCACGCGCAGACGGTGCGCGAGCACGTCCGCAGTGCGGAGCCCGTCCTGGAACGGCAGCTTCTGGCCGCGGGCAGCGATCTCTACGAGGTCGTCCTGGCTCATCTGGCGACAGGAGAGCTGGAACCGCCCCGGTTGGCAGCATAGAAAACGCGCCATTCGGACTCACCTGTGCACAGGTGAGTCCTCCGGGCCGCGCAGCGGGCACCGCTGCGGTTCACAACCGCTGTGCTGTTCACGTAAGTTCGACGGGCCGCAGGGGCACGACCGGAACGGGGGACCGGTCCTGCCCCTGTTCGCGTGGTCAGCCGTGCGGCCGCACCGGCACCTCCTGCCAGCCGAACGCGATGAACGACGGCACCTGCCGCAGCTCCTCCTCCCCGACCGCGAGGCGCAGGTCGGGGAAGCGGTCGAAGAGGGCGGGCAGCGCCGTCATGGCCTCCGCCCGGGCGAGCGGTGCGCCGATGCACCGGTGCACGCCGATCCCGAACGCCAGATGATCGTCCGCCCCGCGCGCGGCGTCGAAGGTGTGCGCGTCCGGTCCGTAGTGGGCGGGATCGAGCCCTGCGGCGGCGAAGGTCGTGATGATGGCGTCGCCGGCCGGGACGGTGACATCGCCGACCTCGAGGTCGCTGACCGCGAACCGCAGCGGCAGCGAGGCGATGGAGGGCTGCAGCCGCAGCGTCTCGTCGACGACGGCGTCCCAGCCGATCCGCCCGGACCGCACTGCGGCCAGCTGCCCGGGATCGCGCAGCAGGGCGACGATCGCGTTGCCGATGAGGTTGACGGTCGTCTCGAAGCCCGCGCCGATGACCAGCAGCAGCGTGTACAGCAGCTCCTCGTCGCTGAGCCGGTCGCCGTCCTCGTCCCGCACCCGGATCAGCTCGGTGGTCAGGTCGTCGCCGGGGTGCGCGCTGCGGTGGGCGATCAGCGCGGGCAGCACCGTGCCGATCTGCTGCTGCACGAACGCCGCGTGCTCCGGAGTCGGGTCGGAGGTGTCCATGATGGCCGCTATCATCCGCGCGGTGTCGGCCACCAACTCGTCAGGGACTCCGAAGAGTTCGCAGATGATCCGCATGGGCAGCGCATGGGCGAGGGCCGCCCGCAGGTCGACCACCTCGGCGTCGTCCGCCGCCACCGCGTCGAGCAGTTCCGCCGTGATCGCCTCCACCCGGGGCCGCATCGTCTCGGTACGCCGGTGGGTGAAGCTCGGTGCCACCAGCTTGCGCAGCCGCGTGTGGTCGGTGCCGTAGGTGGAGAGCATGTTGACCACGCCGATCCAGCCGAGCACCCAGCCCCACGAGGGGTGTTCGCCGAGCTCGGGCCAGAGCCGCCAGTGCAGCCGCGGATCCTTGCTGACCCGCGGGTCGAGGATCAGTTCCTTGAGGGTGTCGTAGCCCGTGGGCGCCCAGGCGGGGATGCCGCCGGGCAGTTCGACGGGGACGATCGGGCCGAAGGCGCGCAGCCGGGCGCATTCGGCCGCGATGTCGGATCCGAACGGGTCGATGACAAAGCGGTCGATGCGGTCGGTCACGGTCACGACGGATCTCCTGGCTGGTCGGGGGAGCGAGGGCTGAACCTGACGGGCAGCGCCGTCAGCGAACGGTGGAACGGGCCCGGCCGCCAGGCGAGTCGCTCGCGCGGCAGCACGGGTTCGAGGTCGGGCAGCCACTGGGTGAGCCGCTCGATCGCCTCGGTGGCGATGAGCAGCGTGTGCTGCTTGACCGGGCAGGCGTGCGAGCCCGCCGACCAGGACAGGTGGGAGGCGTCCTTGGGGTGGCGGCCGTCGACGACCTCCTGCTCGGCGAAGTACGCGAGCGCCCCGTACGACACCACGACCGGCATCGCTGCTCTGATCCACGTTCCATGGAAGGTCATCGGCCGGCGAGCGTAGTGGATGCCGTAGTTCGCGAGCGGGGTCTCGTGGTGCAGCACCTCGACCACGGCGTCCATCACCGGGCGGGCGCCGCTGGTGAGGGTGGAGTAGTAGAGCGGGTTGCCGAGGATGCGGGACAGCGCGTTGGACACCAGGTTCGCGGTGGGTTCGTGGCCGGCGCCGAGGGTGAGGAACACCTGCCAGGTGACCTCCTCCGGGGTGAGCCCCGCCGGGTGGTCCAGGAGGTGGCTCGGCAGGTCGTCGCCGCGCCGCTCGGCCTTGGCGGCGATCAACTCCAGTACGTAGCCGCCGAACTCCGCCTCGCCCGCGGCCGCCTGGGCGCCGCCCTCCATCATCTTGCCGAGCGCCTGGTTGAGCCGCTCGCTCTGGCTGTCGGGCAGGCCGAAGAGGCTGTTGAAGACCAGCGCCATCAGCGGCCGGGCGAACTCGCCCACCAGATCGGCCTCGCCCTTCGGGCCGATCCGGCTCACCAGCAGATGCACCGCCCGGTGCACACGGGCCCGCAGGTCGTGCGGCTCGACCAGGTCGAAGGTGTCGATCAGCGTGGTGCGGTAGCGGGCATGGGCGGCGCCGTCCGCGAACAGGGAGTTGGGCCGCCAGCGCATCATGCCGAGCACGGGGGAGTCGTCGGCGACCGTCGACTCCCACGGCCGCGGGTCGTGCGAGAACGCCTCCGCGTCGTGCAGCAGTTCCAGCGCGGCCCGCCGGTCGGTGACGACGTACGCCGGCACACCCGGCGCCAACTCCGCCCAGCCGACCGGGCCCTGGGCCCGCAGGTCGTCGTAGTAGCGGTACGGGTCGAGGGCGAAACCGTCCTCCCACAGCCGCACGGGTGCGGAGCGGGAGAAGTCCTGGCGGGCAGGGGGGTAGGTGGTCACCGGCTCTCCGAGGGGTGGCGGTCGATGAGGTGCTGGACCAGCGTGAGCAGTGCGTCGATCGAGGAGTTCGCGTCCCGCGCGTCACAGGTGACCATCGGTGTGCCCGGCTCCAGGTCCAGGGCGGCACGCAGCTGTTCCTCGGTGTGGTGGCTGGGTGCGTCCGGAAAGGCGTTGAAGGCGACCGTGTACGGCAGCCCGGTCTCCTCCACCAGGCCGAGCACATCGAAGGACGCGTCGATCCGACGGCTGTCGACCAGGACGAGGGCGCCCAGCGCGCCATAGGCGATGTCGTCCCACAAGGACCGGAACCGTTCCTGTCCGGGCGTGCCGAACAGGTACAGGACGACGCCGCCCGCCAGGCTGATCCGGCCGAAGTCGATGGCGACGGTGGTCGTCGACTTGTCCCGCACCCCCTCCAGATCGTCCACCTGCGCGGACGCCTCGGTGAGCTGTTCCTCGGTGTGCAGGGGCACGATCTCGGACACCGAATCGATCAGGGTCGTCTTGCCCACGCCGAAGGGGCCCGTGACCAGGATCTTCACCAGATCGCGGGCGGTGTCCGGCAGATGGACGCGGCCGGGTGCGCCGGGGGCGCTGCTAGCTGTGCTTGAGGGCGCGGAGGCCATCGGCCACTCTCTTCAGCAGGTCGGGGTCGAACCGTTCGGCGGGCGGGACCGGGGCGCGGGACACCACCAGGTCCCGGTCGAGGAGGGCGCCGGCCAGGACACGGACGGCGGAGACCGGGAGCCGGAGCAGGGCCGCGGCCTCCACCACCGTCAGTGAGCCCTCCTCCAGGGCGTCCAGGAGGGCCAGTTCGGCGGCCGGGAGAGCGGCCGGGGTCGGTGTGCCGCTGGCGGTGAGGACCGACAGCCGTTCCAGGTGCGGGCGGCTGGGGCGGGCGGTGCCGCCGGTGGACAGATACGCCGGGACCAGGGGGCGGCCTGTCATGCCGGAGCGCCGTCGTCGCTCCCTCGGGGTGCGGTGGCCATCGCCTTCTCGCCCAGCCGTGCCACCTGCGAGTGCACGCGGTGCGCGAGCAGGTCCAGACGCACCTCGCCGCTTCCGTACGCGGCCACACAGGTGCCGTGGTCGGTCGGCACGATGAGGACGTACCCGTGGTCCGACTCGATGACGACCTGCCGTATCTCGGCCCGGTCCCGGTCGGCGAACGCGGCCGCGGCGGTCCGGCACGCCCCCTGCACGGTGCTGGTGATCGCGGCCACTCGCTCGGCCGAGGGCCGGGACAGCGCGTCCGTGTACCCCGTGACCAGGCCGTCCCGGGTGAGCAGGACGGCGGCCACGACATGCGGCACCTCGAGGATCGGTTCCAGTACCCATGCCGTGTCGCCTGCGTCGCGGCTGGTCATCGAGCCGGTCCCCCCTCGTAGTCGGTCTCGTTCGTCGGTACGTCGGTGGTGGCACTGTCCGCGCGGGCCGCGGCGGTGCCGGACTGCAGGGCGCCGAGCGAGGCGGCGGCGTCCTCGGGACTGCGGGCCGGGTGCTCGGCGGCGGGTGCCTCCGGCGCGGCGGCGCGGGTACGGCGGCGGCGTTGCGGCAGCTCGTCGTGGTGCCCGGTGAGGGCGGCGGTGTCGTCGGTGCCGTAGCCGTGGGACGCCTCCGACGTGACCTTGCGCGTCGAGCGCGGCGTGCTGACCGCCGGTGGCTGCTCGACGGGGTCGATACGGCTGAGGAGATGACTCTCGACTCTCAGCACCGCGCGTACCCCGCCGTACGGGGACGGCGAGGAGAGGTCGACACCCAGATCGAACTGCCGGGTGAGCTGGCCGATCGCGGCGAGTCCCATGCGGGGCGGATCGCCGAGGCCGGTGAGGAGGATCGGCTCGGTACCGGCCACCGTCCGCTGGGCGTGGGCCCGTTCGTCCTGGGTCATGCCCACGCCCGCGTCGTCGACGGTGACACAGACGCCGTGATGGACGTGCTCCAGGTTGACCACGACGTCGGTGTCGGGCGCGGAGTGGCGCAGCGCGTTGTCGAGGAGTTCGGCGACGATGATCGCGACCGGCTCGACGGCGTGCGAGACCAGGGCGGTGCCCGTCTCCAGATGGTTGTGGACCTTGACCCGGTGGTAGCCCGCGAGCCGCGACTGTCCGCCGGTCACCGCGTCCACCAGGTGCGACTCCTCGCGGGCGAGCCCCACCCAGGCCCCGCACACCACGGCGGCGACCTGCGCCCGGCGCAGCGACTGCTCGTTCTCGTGGTCCAGCTGGAAGAGGGTCTGCGCCAACTCCGGCTCGTCGTAGCGCTGTTGCAGCTGGCGCAGGGCGTCCTGCAGACGGTAGAGGGCCGCCTGGATCTCCCGGGTGGCGCCGCGCATCCCGGCCTGGGCGGCCGCGTCGATACGGGTGCGCTGTGCGGAGAGCTCGGCGCGCAGCCCCAGCAGCACGCCTTCCAGGGCGATACCCAGGGGCGTTCCCGCGGTGTGCGGCTGGAGCGGGCCCGGGACCGCCACGTGCGGGTGGGCGAGCTGCCGGGCGGCGGCGGGTGCGCGCTGAGCCGCCAGGTGCTCGACCTCGGCCGTCAACGCCAGCAGCGCGCCGTCGAGTCGGGACCGCAGGGCGTCCGTCTCGGCGCGCTGCCGGGTCAGTTGACGCCGTGAGCGCAGCAGACCGCCGCCGAGGGCGAGCGCGGACAGTGTGCCGACGGCCAGACCGCCGACGGCCAGGTCCGGTAATTCGATCATCGAATCGGTTTCCAGGGGAAGTCGGGCAGGGGTGAGTCCGAGTGCCGGTGGCTAGGCGCTCGCAGCACAGTACACACCGTCGCCGACCCCTCTCGCACGGTTGATCGAGACTTCGCTCCGAAACCGAAAGCTCTCTGTTCACTTCTGCGTCGACTGTCTGAAATGCCGTGTCGGAAAGGCGAGTTGGCGCGTTCCATGCACTCGGATCCGTCGTGCGGCAGGATCACCGCACGTCCGTTGATCTTCCCGGTGTGCAGCCGCCCGCGGGCGAGCGGGCCCCGTCGCACGACGATGGGGCGCTTGATTCGATTGTCTTGACGCTCGAATCAATCACCGTAGAGTGATGTCACCACGTTTTCGTTCGTACTCACGCCCGGAGAGCCCATGGATCGCACCCGTCTCCAGCACCTCCTGGCCCGCGAGAGGACGGAGGCCGCGCGCCGCTGCCCACGCTCCGAGGAGGCGTACGCGCGCGCCGGGCATCTCTTCGGACGGGTGCCGATGACCTGGATGAACAAGACCGCCGGGTCCTTTCCCCGCTATCTCGACACCGCTCGGGGCGCCCGGGTCACCGACATCGACGGGCACGAGTACATCGACTTCTGCCTCGGCGACACGGGCGCGATGGCCGGGCACTCGCCCGCACCGGTGGCCGAGGCGGTCCAGCGCCGGTTCGCCGAGCAGGGCGGCGCCACGGCGATGCTGCCGACCGAGGACGCCGAGTGGGTCGGCGCGGAACTCACCCGCCGCTTCGGACTCGCCCGCTGGAGCTTCTCGCTGACGGCGACCGACGCCAACCGGTGGTCCATCCGGCTCGCCCGTGCCGTCACCGGCCGCCCGAAGATCCTGGTGAACAGCTACAGCTACCACGGCAGCGTCGACGAGTCCCTGATCGTCGTCGGCCCCGACGGCCACGGCGTGGCCCGCCCCGGCAACGTGGGCGCCCCGTGCGATGTCACCCTCACCAGCCGGGTCGCCGAGTTCAACGACCTGGAGCAGCTGGAGCGCGAGCTGGCCCACGGCGACGTGGCCGCCGTCCTCATGGAACCGGCGCTCACCAACATCGGCATCGTGCTGCCCGAACCGGGCTATCTGGAGGGCGTTCGGGCGCTGACCCGGCGGTACGGCACCCTGCTCATCAACGACGAGACCCACACCCTCTCCGCAGGGCCCGGCGGCTGCACGGCGGCCTGGGACCTGGAGCCCGACCTGCTGACCGTCGGCAAGGCGATCGGCGGCGGCATCCCGGCCGGCGCGTACGGACTGTCGGCCGAGCTCGCGGACCGGCTCCTCGACCGCGACGACCTCGACCTCGTCGACATGGGCGGCGTCGGCGGCACCCTTGCGGGCAACGCCCTCTCGGTCGCGGCGATGCGCGCCACGCTCGAACACGTCCTGACGGACGAGGCGTTCGGCCGGATGGCGAAACTGTCCGAGCGGTTCGAGGCCGGTGTCCGGGCGGGCATCGACGCCCACGCACTGCCCTGGTCGGTGAGCAGGCTCGGCGCCCGCACCGAGTACCGCTTCGCCTCCCCGGCGCCCCGTACCGGCACCGAGTCGGAAGCGGCCGGTGACGCCGAGCTGGAGGACTTCCTGCACGTCCACCTCGCCAACCGCGGCATCCTCCTGACGCCCTTCCACAACATGGCGCTGATGTGCCCGGACACCACCGAGGCGGACGTGGACACCCACACCGAGGTCTTCGCCGCCGCACTGGCCGAACTGGCCGGATGACGGACCCCGAAAGGAAGCACGTGGACGAGATCGACCGGGCCATCCTGCGCGAGCTCCAGACCGACGGCCGGATCGCCTACGCCGACCTCGGCCCCAAGGTCGGCCTGTCCGCCTCGGCCGCTCGGCAGCGCCTGCAACGGCTCCTGGACGCCAAGGCGGTGCAGGTCGTCGGCGTCACCGACCCGATGGCCATGGGCGGCCAGGCGATGGCCCTGCTCGGCATCGGCGTGGACGGCGACCCGCGGACCGTCGCCGATGAACTCGCCCGGCGTGACGAGGTCGTCTACTCGGTGCTGACCTCCGGCGGCTTCGACCTGTTCGTCGAGGTGGTCGCCCCCGGCCCCCGGGACCTGCTGGACTTCGTCAACGACGTCGTACGCAACGTCGAGGGGGTCCAAGAGGTCCGGTCCTTCCCGTACTTCGGCATCCACACGCACCGTTTCCTGTGGGACGTCGGCTGATTGACCCGCATGGGACGGGTACCCGGGCGGCCCCGTAACGACAACCGCTGGAGGAGGCCCGCATGACCAGCAGCACGGAGACCGGCGGCGTGACCGGTACGCCGGACAAGGACTACAACCTCATCTGGTACGTGGAAGCGTGTCTGAGCAACGCGCTGCGCCTCGAGACGTACATCCACGACGCCGAACGGAACAAGGACACGCAGGTCGCGGACCTGTTCCGCAAGGCGCAGGCGGACAGCCGCAAGGGTGCCGAAATCGGCAAGGGGCTGCTGCGCGCGCGCCTGAACGGCGGCTGACCGCAGGTTTCGCAGGGCGCCCGGCCGGGGGTGTCCGGCCGGGCGTTCCGCACGTCCAAAACCGTTTGCCCCGCTGCCACCGCCCGGCCTACGGTCGCGATCATGCTGCCCGTGGTGGAGACCGACGAAGAGTGGGACGCGGTCGTCGAGGACGAGAAGCTGATGCGGGCCGGCGCGGAGGACCTCTGCGCCCGTCTCGGACTCGGCGGCGCGCCCCTGACCCGCTTCCCGGACGGCTCACAACCGGTCTACGCGGTGGGGGAGAACCGGGTCCTCAAGCTCTTCCCCACCTCCGCAGCCCGGGACGGCATCGCCGAAGGCCGTGTCCTGTCCCATCTGCACGGGCTGCTCCCCGTACCGACGCCCGGGGTGGACGACTTCGGGCCGTACGAGAACGGCTGGCAGTACGTCCTGATGTCCCGGCTGCGCGGCGAGAACCTCGCCCGGGCCTGGGACCGCATTCCGCGGCCCGACCGGGAACGCCTCGCCACCGAGATCGGCGAAACCCTCGCCGTACTCCACTCGCTCGACCCGGCCCCGCTCGAGGACGTCCTCGGGCCCGGCGACTGGGGTGCCTTCCTCGACCGGCAGCGCGCGAACGCGGTGGCCCAGCAGCGCGGCCACGGACTACCGGACACCTGGCTGGAGCAGATCCCCGGTTTCCTCGCCTCGGTCCCGCTGCCCCGTACCCCACGGCGCTCGCTGCTGCACACCGAGGTCATGCAGCAGCACTTCCTGGTCGACCCCGACGGCTGGCGCCTGACCGGCCTCTTCGACTTCGAGCCCGCCATGATCGGGGACGCCGCCTACGACTTCGTGGGCGTGGGCCTGTTCGTCACCCGAGGAGACCCCCACCTGCTCGCCCGGCTCACCGCGGCGTACGGAAGCGGCGTCGACCCGTCCCACGCCCTCGCCTACACACTGCTGCACGTGTACAGCAACCTGCCCTGGTACCTGAGGGAGTTGGAGGGCCCCGCCGAAGGAACCCTCTCCGGTCTCGCCCGTGCGTGGTTCGGCGCGTGACGCGCTCCGCGAGCATCAGCCGCAGAAGACGCCGTGGCTGACGCCGCCCGGCCGGGATCAGGCGATCCCGGTCCCTTTGTGCGAGCGTTGGCCCAGGTACGCCGTCCGGGCCGAGGCATCGCGCCGAGAGAGGAAGTGAGCGGGGATGAGCGAGATCGTCGACCAGATCGACCGTGGACACCGGGAGGTCGGCACCCGCAAGGCCGAGGAGGGGGAGGCTCATGCGGTGGTGCTGCGGCGCAGCTATGACGCCGAGATCGCCGACGTCTGGGGCGCGGTGACCTCCCCTGAGCGGATCGGGCGGTGGTTCCTGCCGGTCACCGGGGAGTTCCGGCTCGGTGGGCGCTATCAGCTGGAGGGCCATGCCGGGGGCGAGATCCTCGAGTGCGTGGAGCCGGAGCGGCTGCGGGTGAGCTGGCTGTACGGGCCGGACCCGGGCTTCAGCGAGGTCGAGGTGCGGCTCACGGCGGACGGCGAGGGGCGGACGGTGTTCGAGGTGGAGCATGTGGCCGTGGTGCCGGAGGAGTTCTGGAACCAGTTCGGGCCGGGCGCGGTCGGTATCGGCTGGGACAGCATCGCCCTCGGTCTCGGCATGCACCTCGCGGGCCGCGGGATGAGCCGGGAGGAGTCCGAGGCCTGGCAGGGCACGGCCGAGGCCAAGGAGTTCTTCAAGCGGTCCGGCGAGGAGTGGGGCGCCGCCTATGCCGCCTCGGGAGCCGATCCGGAGACGGTGGCGGCGACGACGGCGGCGACGGTCGGGGCCTACGCGGGGGAATAGCGGGGTCGGCGGGACTCACACGGGGCAGGCCCGGCCGTTTCCGCACGGGCATCCGGGCGGGCGCCGAGTCGGGGTTCCGGCTGCGGAGCCGCAGCCGGATCGAGGTCTGCTTCCGGGCACTGCCGGAGCAAGCCGGGAGTCGTCCCCGCCGGGCTCTGGCGCCCGGACGACGGTGGCGGACACTGCATGGGGCAGATGTACGCCGGGAGCGCCGGGGCCGGTGTCGTCGCGGTGTGACGGCGCCGACCCGGCAGAGGTGTCAGGACCTGGCGCTCCATGAGTGGGTCACGTCCACCACGACCCGGTCGTCCACCCGCAGGACCCGGAACGGGAGCCGGGCGCGGACGCCGAGGCCGAACTGTGTGTCTCCTTCGAAGCTGCCGGCGAATCGGGTGTCCCTGAAGGTGCGGTACCCGTCGAGGTCGACGCCCGGCAGGGGGCGTGCCACCCGTCCGGGATAGGTCGGGGCGCCGGTCTCGACGTCGTAGGCGGGTGCGGCCACCCGTACTTCGAGGACGGCGCCGCCGGCGACCGGTATCAGCCGGCCCGATCCGTCCTGCTGGAGTCGGTCGACGTACCGGACGGAATAGCCGAGGCCGGCCTTCGCCGCGCCCGGAACGTCCACGACCAGACGGTCGTAGCAGGCGTGCCTGCCGGTCCGTGCGTTCGTCACCGATTCCGCCGTGCTGACCGCCTGGCTCTTGTCGATGCTGCCCCAGCCGGTGGGGCAGGTGGTGGCGGCCTGCGCGGGTACCGCGGCCACGCCGAGCGTCGCGCCCATGAGAGCGACGGTGGCCCAGGTTGTTCTGCTGCGTCTCATGATGTCCCCCGGGATGTTCATGTGCCTGATATCTGATGAGACAACACGGTTGAAGAAAAGGTTGCACCTTGTCCCGATATCAATTTCCGAAACATTCGGTGCAGCGATCGAATATTGGGTGGGAGCTGGGGCGTCTTCGGTCAACTGGCGAGAGTTGATGCGCGGCCTGTTGACGGTGTGGTTCGCCGCTCGTATGGTCTCGGCGCACTTCCGGAATCAGACCGAAACTTTCGAACGGACGGAGTGAGATGGTTACCCGCAGATCCATACTCCTGCCCCGCAAGGCACTGGTTCTCGGCATGGCGAGCCTGCTCGCGGCAGCAGGCGTCACCGCCCTGTCGGGAACCGCCGACGCCGCGAGCACCCTCGGTACGGCCGCGGCCGAGAAGGGCCGCTACTTCGGGGCCGCGGTCGCCGCGAACCACCTGGGCGAATCCGCGTACGTCTCCACGCTCGACACCGAATTCAACTCGGTCACACCCGAGAACGAGATGAAATGGGACGCGGTCGAGAGCACCCGCAACTCGTTCACCTACACGTCCGCCGACCAGATCGTCAGCCACGCGCAGAGCAAGGGGATGAAGGTCCGCGGCCACACGCTGGTGTGGCACTCCCAGCTGCCCGGCTGGGTATCCGGCCTCGCCGCCGCCGACCTCAGGACGGCGATGAACAACCACATCACCCAGGTCATGACCCACTACAAGGGCAAGATCCACTCCTGGGACGTGGTCAACGAGGCCTTCCAGGACGGCAGCAGCGGCGCCCGGCGCAGCTCGCCCTTCCAGGACAAGCTCGGCAACGGCTTCATCGAGGAGGCCTTCCGCACGGCCCGCGCCGCGGACCCGGCGGCCAAGCTCTGCTACAACGACTACAACACCGACGGCGTCAACGCGAAGAGCACCGCCGTCTACAACCTGGTCAAGGACTTCAAGGCGCGCGGGGTGCCCATCGACTGCGTGGGCTTCCAGTCGCACTTCAACAGCGCCTCCCCGGTGCCCTCCGACTACCAGGCCAATCTGCAGCGTTTCGCCGACCTCGGCGTCGACGTACAGATCACCGAGCTGGACATCGAAGGCTCCGGCACGGCCCAGGCCACCAGCTACAGCAACGTCGTCAAGGCCTGCCTGGCCGTCTCGCGCTGCACCGGCATCACCGTGTGGGGCGTCACCGACAAGTACTCCTGGCGGGCCGGCGGCACACCGCTGCTCTTCGACGGCAACTACGCCAAGAAGGCCGCCTACACGGCCGCACTGACAGCCCTCGGCGGCACCGGCTCGGGCGGCGGTGGCGGTACGGCCGCCTGCACCGTCTCCTACAGCAAGCAGGAGGAGTGGAGCGACCGCTTCAACGGCAAGGTGACCGTCACCGCGGGCAGTGCCGCGATCAGCACCTGGACCACGACCGTCACGCTGACGTCCCCGCAGAAGGTCTCCACGACCTGGAACGGCACGCCCACCTGGGACGGCAGCGGCAACGTGATGACCATGAAGCCGAACGGCAACGGCAACGGCGGCCTGGCGGCCGGCGCGTCGACGAGCTTCGGCTTCACGGTCATGAAGAACGGGAACGCCGCGGCGCCCGTCGTCGGATCCTGTACGGCGTCCTGACCATGGTGTGATGCCGACGGTCCGGTGCGGCGGACCGGTCCGCCGCACCGGACCGACTCAGGCCGTCCGTCAGACCTTCTGGAGGGTCTTCTTCGCCAGTTCGAACGCCGGGGCCATCTTCTCGTGCTCCTCGGTGTCGATACCGCCGAGGTGCACGACGACGGGGCCGTCCGGGGTGGTGACGGCGAAGGCGCTCTCCTTCTTCGTCTCGTCCAGGAGCTCGCTCGTGACGACGTACTCCACCTCGACGCCGGCGAGGTCGCCCGACTTGAAGGAGCTGTACTTCGCCTTGCTGGAGTCGTCCTCGGCCGCGACGAACTCCTCCAGCACGGTGCGCGCGTCGTCGTCGCCGGGCTCGCCGGTCCAGATCCGCAGGAAGCCGATGTAGCCGGCCGGCTTGGCGTCGACCTCGCACGCGGCGGCGACCGGACCCTGGCGGAGGATGGAGTCCAGGACCTCCTCGGAGATCTCGTCCTCGAGGTCGCCGGAATCGGTCGGGGAGGCCTTGTCCTGGGCGGCCGCGGAGTCGATGGCCTCCGCCTCCCAGTCCTTGGCGAGGTCGAAACTCACGGGCAGCTCGCACGCCGAGCCGGCCGCCCCGATGCTGTCGCCGCTCTCGGCGGCCTGGCCGGCGCTCGCCGACGCACTCGCGGACGTCTTCGCGTCCTTCTTGTCGTCGGCGGCCTCGGAACAGCCCGCCAACACCCCCGCCAGCAAGGCCACGTAAGCCATCCGACGCCCTGCATTCCCCGCCCTGACCAGCACTTCGATGTCTCCCCTCGGTTCAGGGCGCACACATTAGCGGAGGCCACCGACAGGCCGTACCCGGGAGGTGCCTTCGCCGACCCGGCACCGGAGAAAAACCGAGTGACCGCATCCGTGCAGGTCAGCACAATGGAGCGCCACACCCCCGATCCGAAAGGTGGCCGACGTGACCGTCCCGAACGTACTGCTGTCCGGCATTGTCGGCTCCACCGCCTACGGCCTCGCCCACGAAGGCTCCGACGTGGACCGCCTCGGCATGTTCGCCGCATCCACCGAGTCCCTGCACGGCCTCCACGGGCCGAAGGAGTCCCACGTCAGCACGGCCCCGGACCGTACCCTGCACGAGGCCGCGAAGTGGTGCCGGCTCGCCCTGGGCGGCAACCCGACCGCCATGGAACTCGTCTGGCTCCCACCGGAGTTGTACGAGGTGCGCACCCCCCTCGGCGACGAACTGATCGGCCTGCGCGCGTCGTTCCTAAGTGCCAAACGGATCCGGGACGCCTATCTCGGCTACGCCACCCAGCAGTTCCGCCGACTTGAGAGCCGGGCCGACCGCTCCTCCTCCGCGGAGACCCGTAAACGCACTTCCAAGCACGCCCGGCACCTCAAGCGACTGTGTCACCAGGGACTGGAGCTCTACGCCACCGGCCGCCTGACGATCCGCGTCGAGAACCCCGAGGAATACCGGGAGTTCGGCGAGCGGGTCGCCGCCGACGCCTCAGTGGCGCGTCCCCTGCTCGCGTACTACGAGACGGCGTTCGACGAGACCCGCACGGTGTTGCCGGACCGCCCCGACGAGGCGGCGGTCGAGGCCTGGCTGCACCGGGTCCGCGACCGCTTCTACGCCCGGCTCAGCTCGACGGGGTAGAGGTCGGTGCGCGCGACGGCGGCGTCGCGCTCGTCCGCGAGGGCGGTGCGACGCCCGTCCGTCATGAACCCGTCGTACCCGTCCTGCGAGGCGAACTCGATCAACTGGATCTCGTCGGGGCGACCGTCGCTTCCGTCGGCACGGGCCCGCTGCACCACCCGCCCGCCGTGCTCGCCCAGCAGGGACAGCACCTTGTCCTCGTACGCGGCCAGCGCGGCGGCGGCGCCCGGCCGGGCCCAGAGCAGCACACACAGTTGAACCGTCATGCCGCCCGACCTTAGCGAACGAGGCTGTCCGCAAAACCGGATGCCCGGCGACGGACCCCGTTGCTACCCTCGACCCCATGATCACGCCTACGCCTCAGCACCGCATGATGCCCCCGCACCGGGGCTGCTGAGCGCGCACGCGCACCGATACCGAGGCCCCCGGAACGGGGCCTTCACGTGTGGTGCGGATCAGGTCCCGTCGCCGGTAGGAGGACCGATGACCGGACCACGGCACTACATCACCACGACCATTCCGTACGTCAACGCGCGGCCACACCTGGGCTTCGCCCTGGAGCTCGTGCAGGCGGACACGCTGGCCCGGCACCACCGGCAGCGCGGCGGGCAGGTGCGGCTGTTGAGCGGGACGGACGACAACTCCCTGAAGAACGTCCTCGCCGCGGAGGCCGAGGGCGTCGACGTGCGGGAGTTCGTCGACCGCAACGCCGACGCGTTCGCCGCGCTGCGCGACCCGCTGGCCCTGTCGCTGGACGACTTCATCCGCACCAGCAGCGACCCCCGCCACCGCACCGGCGTGGAGCGACTGTGGCGCCGCTGCGCGGAGGCGGGCGATCTGTACCGCAAGCAGTACGAGGGGCTGTACTGCGTCGGCTGCGAGCAGTTCTACACGCCGGACGAACTCGTCGACGGCAGATGCGCCGAGCACGGCACCGAACCCCAGCTCGTCGCGGAGGAGAACTGGTTCTTCCGGCTGTCCCGGTACGCCGGCCGCCTCCACGCACTGATCACCGACGGCACCCTGCGCATCGAGCCCGCCGCCCGCCGCAACGAGGTCCTCGCGCTCATCGCCGGCGGCCTGCACGACTTCTCCGTCTCCCGCTCCCACACCCGCGCCCGCGGCTGGGGCATCCCCGTCCCCGGCGACCCCGAGCAGGTCGTCTACGTGTGGTGGGACGCCCTGGGCAACTACGTCACCAGCCTCGGCTACGGCACCGACGACCCCGCATACGAGCAGTGGTGGGCGGCCGGGGACCGCCGTATCCATCTCGTCGGCAAGGGCGTCGTACGGTTCCACGCCGTGTACTGGCCGGCCATGCTGCTGTCGGCGGGGCTGCCGCTGCCCACGGACATCCTCGTCCACGACTATCTGACGGTCGGCGGGCGGAAGATCAGCAAGTCGGGAAACGGGACGGCCGTCGACCCCGTCTCCCTGGCCGCCGACTACGGCACGGACGCCGTCCGCTGGTGGCTGCTGCGCGACGTCCCCCGGGTCGGGGACGCCGACTTCACCACCGAGCGGCTGATCGCCCGCGCCGACGCCGACTTCGCCGGTGGCCTGGGCAACTTGGTCCACCGGATCGTGACGATGGTCCACCGCTACCGCGGCGGGTCCGTGCCCTCACCGGGGACCGACCGGTTCCCCGTGGCGACGCTGCTGGACGTATGCCGCGAGGCACCCGGCCGCATCGACGCCGCGCTGGCCGACTTCGACTTCCGCCGGGCCGCCGACGCCGCCTGGGACATCGTGGAGGAGGCCAACCGCTGCATCGACGCGACCCGCCCCTGGGAACTGGCCAGAGCGGAACGGCACGGCAACACCGACGCCGCCGAACGCCTCGACGCGGTCCTCGCCGCACTGGTCACGGCATGCCGCGCCCTGGCCGAGGAGCTACGGCCCTTCATCCCCGGCGCGGCGGAGCACATCACACGCCGGGTGACCCCCGTCGACGGCACCCTCCCGGAGACGGAACCACTCTTCGCCCGCCTCCAGGAGCAGCGCTGATCACCAGCGCGGCAGCCTCAACTCGTAGGACGGGTCGAAGCGTTGCATGTAACCGGTGTCGTCGCGGGAGCGCATGCCGGAGTCCACGTACAGGTGGTGGAGCCGGTCGAGGGCGTCATGGTTCAGCTCGACGCCCAGGCCGGGGCCGGTGGGGACCTCGACGTGGCCGTCGCGCAGTTCCAGGACGCCGGGGACGATCACGTCGTCGGTGAAGTTCCACGGGTAGTGGGTGTCGCAGGAGTGGTCGAGGTTGGGGATGGCCGCGGCGACATGGGTCATGGCGGCCAGGCTGATGCCGAGGTGGGAGTTGGAGTGCATGGAGAGGGCCAGTCCGAACGCCTCGCAGACGGCCGCCAGTTCGCGGGTGCGGCGCAGACCGCCCCAGTAGTGGTGGTCGGTGAGGAGCACCTGGATCGCGTTCTGCTCGATCGCGGGCTTCAGGTGCTCCCAGGCGATCACGCACATGTTGGTCGCCAGCGGGAGAGGGGAGTCCTCGGCCACCTCGGCCATGCCCTCGATGCCCCTCGTCGGGTCTTCCAGGTACTCCAGTACGCCGTCCAGTTCACGGGCGACGTACCGCGATGTCTCCACCGTCCAGGCCGTGTTGGGGTCCAGGCGCAGTGGCTGGCCGGGGAAGGCCTCGGCCAGTGCCTTGATCGCGGCGATCTCCTCGTCGGGAGGGAGGACACCGCCCTTGAGCTTGAACGAACGGAAGCCGTACCGCTCCTGCATCAGCCGGGCCTGTTCCACGATCCCGGCCGGGTCCAGGGCCTCGCCCCAGCCGTCGCCGATCGCCACCCGTCCGTCGAGGGCGGGGTGCTCGGCCCACTTGTAGAAGAGATACGCCGCGAAGGGCACCGCGTCCCGGACCTTCCCGCCCAGCAGGTCGCTGACCGGGCGGCCCAACAGCTTGCCCTGGGCGTCGAGGCAGGCGACCTCCACGGTCGAGGCGGTCCAGCCGCGCTCGTGGGAGCTGGGGACGGTGGGGAGGAGGTCGGCGTCGATCGCCGCCGAGACGGCGGTCGTGTCGAAGACGTCCATGCCCGGGACCACCTGGGCCGCCGCCTCAAGTCGTGCCAGGCGGGCTGTGCCGCCGGGGGACTCGCCCAGGCCCACCGTGCCGTCCTCCAGGACGAGTTGGAGGATGATCCGCAGGGCGAGGGGCTCGTGGACGCCGTTGGAGTTGAGCAGCGGCGGGTCACGGAAGGCGATCGGGGTGACGATCAGTTCCTTGATCCTCGTGGGGTTCATGCGCCGGTCACCTCCAGGCCGTGGTCGATGAGTTTCGCGAGGCGGGCCACGTGTTCCGGGGTGGGGTCCAGGAGGGGGGCCCGCACGCCGCCCACGTCCAGGCCGCGCAGCGTCACGCCCGCCTTGACCAGGGCCACGGCGTATCCGGGCACCTCGTCGCGGAGCGCGACGAGCGGGCCGTAGAACTCGTCCAGGAGCGTCGACAGCAGCACCTCGTCGCCCTCGGCGAGCGCCCGGTGGAAGGCAAGGGCGATCTCGGGGGCGAAGGCGAACACCGCCGACGAGTACAGGCCGACGCCGATGCCCTGGTAGGCGGGCGCGGTCATCTCGGCCGTGGGCAGGCCGTTGAAGAACTGGAAGTCCTGCCCGTCCGGCAGCGCGCGCACCGCGCGGACGATGCGGTGCATCCGCTCGATGTCGCCGAGGCCGTCCTTGAGGCCGACGACCTTGGGCAGCGCGGCGATCTCGGCGGCCGTCGCCTCCGTCAGACGGGCCGTGCCGCGCTGGTAGAAGATCACCGGGAGGTCGGTGACGGCGGTGACCTCCTCGACGTAGCGCACCAGGCCCTGCTGCGGTGCCGTCACCAGGTAGGGCGGCAGCAGCAGGATGCCGTCGGCGCCGGCTCGTGCCACGCGGACGGCGTGGTCGCGGGCGACCGGCGTCGGACCTCCCGCCGCGGCCAGGACGGGCACGCGGCCCGCGGTCGTCTCGACCGCGACCCGCGTCGCCCGCTCCAGCTCGTCGGCGGTCAGCGCGTGGAACTCCCCGGTGCCGCAGGCGACGAACACGCCGCCCGCGCCCGCTGTGACTCCGGCATCGATGTGCCGCGCGAGCCGTTCCTCGTCCAGCGAGCCGTCCGGGGCGAACGGCGTGACCGGGAAGAACAGCACTCCTTGGAACTTCATGTCTCCCTCGTAACTACGGTGTGCTCAGCCCTTGGTGGCACCGGCGGCGATGCCGGTGACCAGCGAGCGCTGGAGGAGCAGATAGACGATCAGGCTGGGGATGAGGGCGATGACCGCACCGGCCAGCACCACCCCGGAGCCGACCTCGGGGTCGGTGCGCAGGATGGACAGGGCGACGGTGACCGTGTAGTCGGTGGGGTCCTTGGAGGCGATCAGGGGCAGCAGGTACTGGTCCCAGATCATGATGAAGCCGAGCACGCCGGCCACACCGAGCGCGGGCTTGCACAGCGGCAGGACGACCTGCCAGAGCATGCGCAGCTCGCCGACGCCGTCGAGGCGGGCCGCCTCCTCGATCTCGGTGGGGATGTCCTTCATGAACTCGGTCAGCATCATCACCGAGAAGCCCCAGGCGCCCAGCGGCAGGATGACGCCCCACACCGTGCCCTTGAGGTCCAGGTGGACCACCGGGACATCGCCGAGGACCAGCGACAGCGGGATCGCGATGACCTCCTCGGGGAGCATCAGCGTCATCATGAACAGCATCATGATCAGCGCCTGGCCGCGGAACCGGTGCCGGGCCAGCGCGTACGCGGCGAGCGTGCACACCACGAGCTGGAGCAGCAGTCCGCCGCCCGCGATGACGAGGGAGTTGCCGAGGTAGTCCCAGATGCCGCGCTCGCCCGCCACCTTGAAGTTGAGCAGCGTGCTGTCGTGCGGCAGGAACGACAGCGAGGAGCCGCTGGGGTTGGTGCTGAAGGCACCCGAGAAGATGGTCAGGAACGGGGCGGCGAAGATGCCCAGGGCAATCGCGCAGAGCAGGATCCGCAGGGTCCAGGCCAGACCCGGCTTGTCGTTCCAGCCGAGTGCGGTGTCGAAGCGGGCCGGCGTGGTGCGCTGGGGCTTGGCGGATCTCCGGGACGGTGACTTCGCGGCGACCGGACGGACGGGTTCGATGACGGGGGCGCTCATCGCACGTCTCCCCTCTTGCGGAAGTGGTTGACCGTGACGGTGAGCAGCAGCGTCACGCAGAGCAGCACGACCGAGGCCGCGGAGGCGCCGCCGATGTCGTTGCGGGTGAAGCCGAGGGTGTAGGCGCGGGTCATCCAGACCTCGGTGGATCCGGCCGGGCCGCCGCCGGTGAGGACGTAGACCTCGGTGAACACGCGCAGTCCGCGGATCGCGGCGAGCGTGAGGACGATACTCAGGGCCGGACGGATCGCGGGCAGGGTGACGTGGCGCAGGCGCTGCCAGAGCGAGACGCCGTCCATCGCCGCGGCCTCGTACAGCGTGCGGTCCACCCCGGCGAGGCCGGCGAGGATGATCACCATGTTGTAGGGGGCCCAGATCCAGATGCCCATGACCATCGTCGAGTAGAGGGCGAGGTTCGGGTCGTCGAGGTACTGCACGGGCCCGAGTCCGAGCAGATGGAGGCCGCTGTTGAGGAGGCCGTCGGAGGTCGGGTAGTACATCAGCCGCCACAGCTCACCGACGACCGCGGTCGCGGTGACGGCGGGGAGGAAGACCGCGGTACGGATGAACTTCAGTGAGCGTGCCTGGCCTTCGAGGAGCAGGGCGAGGACGAAGCCGAGGAGGATCGCGCCGAGCGACTGGCCGATGCCGAGGACCAGGGTGTGGCCGATGGCGTCCTGGAAGCGGTGGTCGCTCAGGACCCGGGTGTAGTTGTCGAGGCCGGTCCACTTGTCGCCGAGGAAGGGGCGTACGTCGTGGAAGCTGAGCCAGACGCCCTTGGCCATCGGCCAGAACTTGAAGACGAGGGCGAGCAGCAGACCCGGTGCCAGGAACAGCCACGGGATGACGGCCTTCTTGCTGATCGCGCCGAAGACTCTGCGCGCCGCGGGGGTGGTCACGGTAGCGGTCATTTCAACAGGTCCTGGTCCTTGAGGTCGCCGGCGAGGGTCTTGTTGAGCTCCCCCAGCTGGGAGCGCACATCACTGCCGCAGTAGGTGAAGATGGCGTTCAGGCTGTCGGCGGTGTCCTGTTTGATCGGGGCGAAGTCGGGTGCGTTGGGGAACTGCTGCGAGGCGTCCTCGTACGCCTTCTGCACCACACTCCAGCGGGGGTCGCCCCGGACCTCGGCCGCGTCCAGCGTGGAGTTGACGGGGATGCGGACGACGGGCTGGTTCTTGCCGGTCATGGCGAGCTGCTGGCCCTGCGGCGAGATGAGGAACGCGGCCAGCGCCCGCTCCTGTTTCGTCTTGCCGGTCTTGGCGCCGAAGTAGATGTTCTCGCCGTCGGCCAGCACGTCGTCGCCGGCCGGGCCCGCGGGTGCCGGGACCACCTCGTACTTGTCCTTGCCGAGGGTCGTGTCGAAGGTGGCGATGTTGTAGGGGCCGGTGAGGTACATCCCGGCGTTGCCGTCCTGGAAGTTGGTGGCCGTGCCGGTGACCGCGGTGACGGCGCCGGGCTGGATGACAGCGTTGTCACCGCAGAAGAGGTTGTCCTTCATCCAGGTCACGGTGTTCACGGCGGCCGTCGAGTCCATGGCGGGGGTGTAGGTGCCCTTGCCGTCCGCCTTGATGATCTGGGCGCCGCCCTGCCAGAGGAAGCTGGCGCCCCACCAGGCGGCGTAGCCGTTCTGGGCGCTGCCGGGGACGACCATGCCGTAGGTGTCGGCCTTGCCGTCGCCGTCCGGGTCGCGGGTGGCGAACGCCTTGGCGACGGTGAGGAGTTGCTGCCAGGTCGTGGGCGCGTTCAGACCGAGCTTCTTGAGCCAGTCCGTACGGATCATCAGGGTCTGGGCCTGGCGCGAGTACGGGATGCCGTAGTGCCTGCCGTCGATGCCGACGGTGGAGGACCAGGTCTTTTCGGTGATCTGGTCGCCGCCCGCGATGGAGGCGGGGGTGATGGGCTTGAGCAGGCCCTGGCTCTGGTAACTGCCCATCAGCGCCGTGTCGTTGATCATGACGTCCGGCAGGTCCTTGGTGGACGCGCGGCTCTGCAGCTGCTGGTCGAAGTTGATGACCGGCTGGTAGTCGATCTTTATGCCGGTCTTCTTGGTGAAGGCGGCGAAGACCCGCTCATAGGTGGCGGCCGGGTCCGGGTTGCTGCGGGTCCACACCTCGAGCGTGTTCGGGTCTCCGCCGCCGGCGCTGTCGGAACCGGAGCCGCAGGCGGCCGTTCCGAACGCCAGCGCCGTGACGGTGAGCACGGCGGCCAGGCGGCGACTTCGTCGGCGATCGCCCATGAACATTCTCCGTTCATATCCGTGAACTGGCTTCACGAATCTAAATGATCGCCCAAGCTAAGAATCGTTACCGGGGTATGTCAAGACATGGATCGGAGATTTCACCGAGGTCACAACTTCCCCCACGGACCCACTCCACGGGCTACCGTTTCCGCACTCCCCACGCAGCGGTTCGGACGGTTCGCCAGTGCAAGCAGCTCTCTCCCCGGTCATCGCGGCCACCGCCCAGTGGCTGACGTGCGCCTACCCGGCCTCCGGCGGCGCCCTGGCCTCGGCCCTGTGCGAGGTGCAGGCCCGGCAGGCCGTCACGGTCGCGGCATGGCTGCGCTACCCCACGTCGATGGATGCCGCGCTGGTCGAGATGGCGGGCCCCGGCGGCGCCGCGCGACTCGACCGGATCACCGGCGGGGACCGGCACCACAGCGCCGACGGCGAGGCCTGGCGCACCTGGGTGGACGAGGTCGTCGCGAGCTGGGCCGCCTGTCTGCTGACCGACCCGGAACTGGCCCGCCTCGCCGCGGCCACGGTGGGGGAGGGCGACCACACGGCCGGGACGCCCTTCGAGTTCCGGCGGCTGCTCGCCCCGGACGAGCACGACCGGCGGGCGGCGGCCCTGCTGCGCCACCCCGACCTGGTCGCGCCCGTGGCCGAGCTGCACCACGCCCGGCTCCTGGAGCGGCTGGGGTCGCCGGACCAGGCGCTCATCGCCTGAGAGCGTTCAGGACACCGGGCCCCGGCACCGACCCGACCGGGCCACGCGGAACCCCACGTCGTCCACCCGGAACGTGGGATGACTGCGACGCCGCACGGAGGCCCGGCAGCTCCAGTGCTCGTCGAACCAGCCACCGCCGCGCAGTACCCGGTAACCGCCGTAGACCTCGGCGTCGTACACGTCCCAGCACCACTCCCACACATTGCCGAGGGTGTCGTGCAGCCCCCACGCGTTGGGTCGCCTGCCGCCCACCTCGTGGATCCGCTCGTCCGAGTTGCCGCGGTACCACGCGATGTCGTCCAGGGGGCCGTAGCGCGGGCCGGTCGTCCCGGCGCGGCACGCGTGCTCCCACTCCGCCTCGGTCGGCAGCCGGTAGCCGTCGGCCGAGGCGTCCCGGTCGACGTGATCACCGCCGGAGGCGAGACGGTAGGCCGGCTTCAGCCCCTCGCGCTCGGACAGGGCGTTGCAGAAGCCGACCGCGTCCCACCACGAGACGCCCTCGACCGGCAGCCGCTCCCCGTCGGCCGCGGCCGGACGCAGACCGGTGACCTGCTCGTACAGTGCCTGGGTGACGGGGTGCGCCGCGAGTTCGCAGGGCGCGACCTCGACCGCCCAACTGCGTTGCGTCCTGCGGTCCGACAGCGTGACCCGCCCGGCCGGGACGGTGATCATGTCCATGAGCGGGGGAGTCTATCGGCGCAGGCCCCGCAGCCCGACGACGAGATCGCGGGGCAGGCCGTGGGTGTCATGGAGGTAGTGGTAGTCCTGGTCGCTCAACTGCCCTTGGTACTGCGGGCGGGAGAGGATCCGCCGGCCCTGTTCCAGGAGCTTGCCGAAGCGGCGCTCCTCGTCCAGGAGCACCGTGCGGACCGGAGTGGTGCCGCCGGGCAGACGGAAGTGGTCCAGGGTGTGCTCTACGAGCTCCGGCGGCAGGTCGGACAGGGTGCGGGTGGGGTCGTGCTGCCAGAGGGTGGTGAGGGTACGGCGGACCAGGCGCCGCAGGACGTAGCCGCGGCCGGTGTTGGACGGCCGCACACCGTCGCCGATGACGACGATGCCGGACCGCAGATGGTCGCGGACCAGCCGCAGTGACGGCGTCTCGTCCAGCTCCCACAGCGGCGGAAGCAGCCGCGTCCAGGGCTCGAACAGGTCGGTGTCGTAGACCGAGTCGTGGCCCTGGAGGACGGTCACGAGGCGCTCCAGACCCATGCCCGTGTCGATGGAGGGCTGCGACAGCGGGGAGAGGCTGCCGTCCTCGTGGCGGCGGTAGCGCATGCTGACGTGGTTCCAGACCTCGACCCAGCGTGGGTCGGTGGTGGGGGTGCCCTCGGGTGGGGTGTCACCGGTCCAGAGGAAGATCTCCGAGTCGGGGCCGCACGGGCCGACGGGGCCGTTGGACCACCAGTTGTCCTCGCGGGTCTGTTCCACGGGCAGCCCCAACTCCCGCCAGGTGCGCAGGGATTCGGTGTCGGGGCCGACCTGGTCGTCCCCGCCGAAGACCGTGACGTACAACTGCCCGTCCGGGATGCCGAATCCGTCGTGCAGCAGCTCGTATCCCCAGCGCAGGCTCTGCGAATGGCCGTAGTCGCCGAGCGACCAGGAGCCCAGCATCTCGAAGACCGTCAGATGCGTGGAGTCGCCGATCTCGTCGAGGTCGGTGGTGCGCAGACAGCGCTGGACGTTGACCAGGCGCCGGCCCTGAGGGTGCGGGCGGCCTTCCAGGTACGTGGTGAGGGGGTGCATCCCGGACGTGGTGAACAGCACCGGGTCCGGGGGCGGCGGCAGCAGGGTGCTGCCGGTGATGAGGTGGTGTCCGCGCTCGACGTAGAAGTCCGTGAAGGTGCGCAGGATCCGGTCCGTGTTCATGGCGGTGTTCCTTCGGGTCGGGGGACCGGAAAGAACCGCGGGGACAGAGAAGAAGAGGCGCACTGCACCGGCGGTCCGTTTCCGGCCGCCGGGGGATCGGTGAGGTCAGGCGTCGGCAGCCGGGGAGCTGGTCGCTCGCGCGGCTGCGGTGTGGGTGTGCTCGATGACCTCCATGGATCAACGGTAACCGGCGGTGCCGGGGACGTCCTCCGGTTTTCAGTCCGTCCCGCCGGGAGTGATCAGCCCGGTCTCGTACGCCAGGACGACGGCCTGGACCCGGTCGCGCAGATCCAGCTTCGACAGGATGCGGCCGACGTGGGTCTTGACCGTGGTCGGGCTGAGGAAGAGCCGGTCGGCGAGCTCGGCGTTGCTCAGACCCGTCGCCAGCAACCGGAGCACCTCCATCTCGCGGGGTGTCAGATCGGAGAGGTCACGGTGCAGGCCCGGAGCCGGGCGGGCCTCCTCGCGGTGCGCGAAGCGCTCGATCAGCCGGCGGGTGATCGCCGGCGCGAGCAGGGCGTCCCCGGACTGCACCAGGCGTACGGCGGCCACCAGATGCTCCGGGGTGACGTCCTTGAGCAGGAAGCCACTGGCGCCGGCGGTGAGCGCGGCGTACACGTAGTGGTCGAGGTCGTACGTGGTGAGGATGATGACCCGGGGGCCGTCCGCGCCCTCCTCCGTGAGAATGCGGCGCGTCGCCTCGATCCCGTCCATCCCCGGCATCCGGATGTCCATGAGGACCACGTCCGGCCGGGTGCGGCGGACCGCGTCGACCGCCTCCGCTCCGTCGGCGGCCTCGGCGGTCACCTCGATGCCGTCCGCGGCGAGGATCATCCCGAAGCCGGTGCGTACGAGGGCCTGGTCGTCGGCGATGACGGCGCGCAGCTCCGGTCCGCTCATGCCGTCCGCCACGGGATGAGGGCCCTCACGCGGTAGCCGCCGGCGAGGGTCGGACCGGCGGCCAACTCGCCGCCGTAGACCGCGAGTCGCTCTCGCAGCCCGATCAGCCCCCGGCCGTTCCCCTCTGTCTGTGGAGCGTCACGGACGGCTCCGGTGTCGGTGACCTCGATCTGGAGGACCTCCTCGGCGTAGCCGATCGCGACCGAGGCTTCCGCGCCGGGCGCGTGTTTGATCGTGTTGGTCAGCGCCTCCTGTACGACGCGGTACGCCGTCAGATCGATCCCGGGCGGCAGTGGATCCGGCGGGAGCGAGACCGCGACGCCCACCGGAGTCCCGGCGGCGCGCACCCGCACGATCAGCGCGTCGAGCTGCGCGAGGCCGGGCTGGGGTTCCAGGGCGTCGGGCTGTTCCACGTCCGGGGCGGCCAACAGGCCCATCACATGGCGCAGTTCGGCCATGGCGGCCCGGCCGCCCGCCTCGACCGCCAGCAGCGCTTCCTTCGACCGCTGCGGCGCCACGTCCATCACCTTGCGCGCCGCCCCTGCCTGAATGACCATCACGCTCACATTGTGGGTCACGACGTCGTGCAACTCGGCGGCTATGCGGGCCCGTTCCTCCTCCACGGCCCGGTGCATCGCCTCCTCCTGGTCCCGCTGGAACTGCGCGAGCCGCTCGCGGTCGGCCGACAGGCGCCGTCGCCAGTAGCGGACGAGACCGGCCGTCATCCCCGCGATCAGCAGGACCACCGCGGGGCTCGACCACCCCGGCAGGATGGGTTCCGTCTCCCGGAAGGCGAAGCCGGCCAGCACCGCTGCGAAGACCATCGCCGCCGTCGCCACCGTCCGGTGCCGGCTGTGCATGACGGCGCTGTAGGCGGCGATGACACAGGTCAGCACGTTGATCCAGGAGGCGTCGTCGCCGATGGCCAGCACCGCGGTCATCAGCACCGCGAACGCGGCGAGCGGGAACCTGCGCCGGACGGCAAGAGGCAGTGCCGACAGGACGATCAGTGGCCAGGACGTGGAGTACGCCTCTTCCGGGACGAACCGCGGTCCCGGTGGCACGGGTCCCGGAGGCACCGCAGGACGGGGCAAGTCCGGGACCCCGTACTCCACCTTCCCCACGCTGGCCGGCCCGTCGCCGGGATAGCGCGCCGCCACGACCAGCGCGATCGCGGTCAGCAGTACCGCCAGGACGACGTCGGCAGTGAGCGCACGCCGCGACAGCGGGGTACGCCTCGGCTCCGGCCGCACGGCCGCGCGCATCTGACGCAGCCAACGGTTCACGGTCTCCATCGGCACATTGTGGGGCCCGCGCCGAAGCGGACGCGTCCGCCTGTGAGGCCGACGAACCGTCCTCCTGGCGTACTTCGCAGGGATGACCCCGCGATCGGGTCCTCCGCGGGAAGGGCCCCATGTCGGTGCCCCGGGCGACGCGGTGAACGAGCCCGCGCCCCTACCTTCGCTGAGCCTGAACCCCTTCGACGCGAGGACCGACTCCATGACTCATGTGATCGAACTGACGGGCGTGGCAAAGCGCTACGACAGTGCCGGCGCACCCGCGCTCGGACCGATCGACCTCGGTGTCGCCCAGGGCGAGGCTCTCGCCGTCACCGGCCCCTCCGGCAGCGGCAAGTCCACCCTGCTGAACCTCGTCGCGGGCCTCGACAAGCCCACCACGGGCACCGTGACCGTGGCCGGACAGCAGGTCGACCGGATGAGCGAGCACGCGCTGGCCCGGTTCCGCCGCGAACAGATCGGCATGGTCTTCCAGTTCTTCAACCTGCTCGACGACCTCACCGTCGCCGACAACATCCAGCTGCCCGCCCAGCTGACCGGAACCTCCCGGCGCAAGGCGGCCGGCCGGGCCGGGGAGCTCATGGAGGTGCTGGGCATCCAGAAGCACGCCGGCGCCTACCCCGGCCGGCTCTCCGGCGGTGAGCGCCAACGGGTCGCGGTGGCCCGGGCGTTGGTCAACCGGCCGGCGCTGCTGCTCGCCGACGAGCCGACCGGTGCCCTGGACAGCGCCTCGGGCCAGGACGTCCGGGAGCTGCTGGTCGACCTGCACCGCGGCGGGCAGACCATCGTGCTCGTCACCCATGACCTGGCCCTGGCCGAGGCGTGCGCGAGCCGCACGATCCACCTGGTCGACGGTCACCTCGCCCTCGATACCCGGACGGAGGCCGTGCGATGAGCGCCCTCGGCCGGGTCGTACGGTCCGGGGTCGGCCGGCGCCGGGTACAGACCGTGGTGATCGCCCTGGCCACGATGATGGCCGTGGCCTCCGCGGTGGTAGCCGGCTCGCTCATGGTCGCCACCAACGCTCCCTTCGACCGCGCCTTCTCCCGGCAGAACGGGGCCCATCTCACCGCGGAGTTCGACCCGGCCAAGGTGAGTACGGCCCAGCTGACGGCCACGCGCACGCTGGACGGCGTCACCGGGACCGCGGGGCCCTACCCGTCCACGACGATCCACGGGGTGGACGACCAGGGGCGGAAGACACCGGCGATGACGCTTGTCGGCAGGTCCGACCCGGACAGCGACGTGGAGCGACTGGACCTCAAGTCGGGCCGGTGGCCGACGAAGACCGGTGAGATCGCCCTCTCGGAGTCGTTCGAGGGCCCCGCCTTCAAGCTGGGATCCACCCTCAGGGCCTCGGACGCCGACAACAGCCCGACGCTCACCATCGTCGGATTCGCCCTGTCCGTCGGCAAGACCGCCGACGCCTGGGCGACCCCCGCCCAGGTGCAGGCACTCGGGTCGAAGGACACCCCGGTCACGAGCCAGATGCTCTACCGCTTCGACTCCGCCGGCACCAAGGGCCAGATCGCCGCCGACCGGAAGCGGCTCGCAGCCGCCGTGCCGTCCGGTGCGCTCCTCGGCAGCCAGTCCTACCTGGACACCAAGCGCGCCGCCGACCAGAACGCCGCGCCGACGATCCCGTTCCTCATCGCCTTCGGCGTGCTCGGCATCGTCATGTCGGTGATCATCGTCGGCAGCGTGATCAGCGGCGCGGTCGGGACGAGCCTGCGCAGGATCGGCATCCTCAAGGCCATCGGCTTCACTCCGCGCGAAGTGGTCCGCGCCTACGTCGCCCAGGCACTCCTCCCGGCCGGCGCCGGTATCGCGCTGGGCGTCGTCCTGGGCAACCTCATGGCCCTGCCGCTCCTGGAGGACACCGAGACGATCTACGGCACGGTCTCGCTGACGGTCGCCTGGTGGGTGGACGTCCTGGTGGCGGCCGTCGCCCTGCTCGTCGTCGGGATCGCGGCGCTGGTCCCCGCGCTGCGGGCCGGACGGCTGCGGACCGTGGAGGCCATCGCCGTCGGCCGGGCACCCCGTACGGGACGCGGCCAGTGGGCCCACCGCGCGGCGGGCCGACTGCCGCTGCCTCGCGCGGTGACCTACGGTCTGGCGAGCCCCTTCGCCCACCCGGTCCGTACCCTCGCGATGCTCCTCGCCGTGGCCTTCGGCACGGTCGCGGCGACCTTCGCGCTGGGGCTGACCTCGTCACTGAACGAGGTGGCGGCGGCCGGGGACCCCGAGAGCCGCAACGACGTGAGCGTCTTCGCGGGCGGTCCCGCCATCGGCAAGGGCGAACGCGTCCCCGCACCGAACACCCCCACCCCCACGCCGGCCGACCCGGCGAAGGTGAGCGCCGCCATCAAGGCACAGTCGGGCACCGCGTTGTACTACGGCGTGGCCCAGGAGGAGGCCACGGTGCCCGGAGTCTCCGGCACCGTCCGGGTCACTCTCTACGACGGTGACTCGAGCTCCGGCAGCTACGCGATGATCTCCGGCCGCTGGATCACCGGCCCCGGCCAGGTCATCGTCTCCTCCCACTTCCTCGAGACCACCGGCACCGGGATCGGCGACGCCGTGCGGGTGACCGCCGGCAAGGACACGGCCACCCTGCGGATCGTGGGCGAGGCCTTCGACACCTCCGACGACACGCTGGAGATCCACGCGGACATCGCCGACTTCCCGGCCGTCGACCCCACCGAGTTCCGGGTCGACGTGAAGGAGGGCGTCTCCCCGACCGAGTACGCCGAGAAACTCGCCGCGGCCGTACAACCCCTTGGAGCCGACGCCTTCGCCAACTCCCCCTCCCAGCAGGACAACCTCCTCATCGTCCTGAACGCGATGGCCGCGCTCCTCACCCTCATGCTCATCTCCGTGGCCGGACTCGGGGTCCTCAACTCCGTGGTCCTCGACACCCGGGAGCGCGTCCACGACCTGGGGGTGTGCAAGGCGCTCGGTATGACGCCCCGCCAGACCGTGAGCCTCGTGCTCGCCTCGGTGGCCGGGATCGGCGTTCTCGGCGGGCTCGTCGGGGTGCCGGCCGGATTCGCCCTGCACGGCTTCGTGCTGCCGGAGATGGCGGCGGCCGCGGGCACCGGGCTGCCGCCGTCGGTCCTGGAGGTGTACGACGCTCCCGTACTGGTCCTGCTGGGTCTGGCCGGGGTCGGCATCGCCGTGCTGGGCGCGCTGCTTCCGGCGGGCTGGGCGGCCAAGGCCCGCACGGCGACGGCATTGCGCACGGAATAGCCGATCGCGCCATCAGCACAGTTTCATTACGAGAATTCCACATAAGTGCCCCCGCGGGTGATCATTGAGCACTCAACAGCATCATCCCTGGGGGGACCATGAGCCACGACAGCACGCCGCTGCCCATGCCGGGCTACACCCCGCCGCCCGCGCCCGGCTATCTGCCGCCGCAGCCGCCTCAGCGCCCGGACAGGACCACCACGGTCCTCGTCGCCGCCGCGGCCGCGGTGGTGGCCGCGGTCCTCGCAGCCGTCGTCACCGCGAGAGTGGGCGGCGACGGCGAGGCCGAGGCGGCACCGACCGTCACCGTCACCAAGACGGTCCCGGCCGACTCCGGTGACACCGTGGCGGACACCGCGTCCGACGAGCCCACCGGGGAAGCGACCGCGGAGGAAGCGGGCGAGGACTCCTACGGGTTCGACGACACGATCGTCTACGACAACGACGTGGAGATCAGCCTGTCCAAGTTCTCCCGCGCCGTCTCCAGCGACTACGCGGCGCCCGAGAACACCCCGTACGCCAAGTTCACGATCAAGATCGTCAACCGGTCCGACAAGAAGGTCGACGCGAGCATGATGACGGTCAACTGCGCCTACGGCGACGAAGGCAAGGAAGGCGAGGCCATCTACGACGACGGACTCGACGGACTGCCCGACACCAGCGTCCTCGCCGGCCGGTCCCTCTCCGTGCCCTGGGGATGCGAGCTTCCCAAGGGCGAGAACTTCCTCCAGATCGAGGTGGCACCCGACTACGAGTCGGAGACCTCCATCTTCACCGGTGAGGTGAAGAAGTAGGCGCCGCGTTTGCGCGCGACGCGGGGCCGACGGCAGGGTTCGGGGTGTGGCTACTTTGCTGATCGTGCATCACACCCCCTCGCCCAACTGCCAGGCGATGCTGGAAGCCGTCGTGTCCGGCGCCACGGCGCCGGAGATCGAGAACGTCCAGGTCGTCCGGCGGGCCGCACTGGCGGCCACCGCCTCCGACGTACTGGCCGCCGACGGCTATCTGCTGGGCACCCCGGCGAACCTCGGCTACATGTCCGGTGCCCTCAAGCACTTCTTCGACCAGGTCTACTACCCGTGCCTGGACGAGACGCGGGGCCGGCCGTTCGGCTACTACGTGCACGGCGGCAGCGACGTCACCGGAGCGGTGCGGGGCATCGAGTCGATCACCACGGGCCTCGGCTGGCGCCTGGCGGCGGACGCGGTGACGGTCACCGGGGAGCCCGGCAAGTCCGACACCGAGGCCTGCTGGGAGCTGGGCGCGACCCTGGCCGCCGGCCTCATGGACTGACCCTCAGCTCTTGACCGCCTCCGCGATCCGCAGGGCGGCCTCGGCGGGCGTGATGTGCGTGGTGTCGACGACCTCGGCCTCGGCGTGCAGCCACGTACGGGCCGCCTCGGCGTAGGGCTCGAGGTATCGGAGACGGAACGGGGAATCGGGGCCGAGAACGGTGTCGCCCGCGATGCGCCCGCGGAGGGTGGCCTGGTCGGCGTGGAGGACGAAGTGCCGTACCGGGATGGCGTGTCGGGCGAGGCCCGCGCTGATCTCGCGCCAGTACTGCTCGACCAGGACGGTCATGGGGATCACCAGAGTGCCGCCGGTGTAGTCGAGGAGGTGGCGGGCGGTCTCGACCACGAGCGGCCGCCACGGCGGCCAGTGCTGGAAGTTGTCCGTCGCGGGCAGTCCCGGCTTGATGTCCATGAGTGTCTCGCCGACCTTCTCGGCGTCGAACACCCGTGAGTCCGGGATCAGTTGCTGCACGAGTGGACTGGTCGTCGTCTTGCCCGCGCCATGGGTGCCGTTGAGCCATACGATCATGGGGCCACGCTAGCGCCGCAGCGGGCGAGGGCTGGGCCGGTCATCGAGATCAGGCGTCACCGCGCGGCCGTAGCCCTCGGCGAACTGGTGCGCTAATTTGAGCTCCAGGTCACAGGTGGACGGACACCCGTGGTGAGCGCGGGAGGTTCTCGTTGACCCCGGCACAACTACGGGCCTTCTCGGCGACCGTGCGCCTCGGGTCGGTGAAGGCCGCCGCGGCCGATCTGGCGGTGACCGAGGCGGCGATCTCGATGCACATCGCGCATCTGCGCCGGGAACTCGGCGACCGCCTCTTCACCCGCATGGCCGGCGGACTCGTCTTCACTCCCGGCGGCCTGCGGCTGGCCAGCCGCGCCGCCGAACTCCTGGGGCTCCAGGACCGCACGATCCTGGAGGTACGCCGGGCAGGTTCCGGCCGCCGTCAGTTACGCATCGCCGCGTCGAGCCTCTTCGCCGAGCATGCCGCCCCCGGGCTGATCGAACTGTTCGCCCGCCGTGCCGACGATCTGGACGTCGAGTTGAGCGTCCACGACCCCGAGCGCTTCGGCACGCTCCTGACGACCCGTGCGGTCGACGTGGCCATCGGTCCCCGGCCTGCCACCGTCGAGACCACGACGACCTGCACCCATTTCCTGAACTACCAGGTGATCGCCGTCATCGGCACCGACCACCCGCTCGCGGGCTGCGCCGCAGGCGCCACGGAACTGCGCGACCAGACCTGGCTGTTGGGCCCCTCGGCGGTCGGCCGCACCGGCATGCTGCCCTCCGTACTGCGCCGGCTGAGCGTCCCCGACCACAACCAGCGCATCTTCCAGAGCCAGGCAGCCTGTGTCGACGAGGCCAAGCACGGCAAGGGAGTCGCCCTCGCGGTGGCCTTCTCCGTCGCGAAGGACATCGCGGCAGGAGACCTCCACCAACTCAACGGCCCTCAACTCCCCGCCCGCGGCTCCTGGAACCTCCTCTCCCTCGCCGACCGCGAAGCCCCCGAAGCCGCCGCGGAACTACGCCGCTTCGTCACCACACCCCGCGCCACCCAGGCGATGCTGCGGGGGGCGGGGGTGACGGCAGGGCGGTTCCGGCCGGCGATCCATGTGACGTTGTGGAGTTAGAGGCCCAGTTCGTCGGCGAAGGCGGAGAAGGCGGGAGCCACTTCCCGCCAGGCGCACTGCCGGGGGTTCGTCCAGAAGTCGCTGCCCACGACACGCGGATCGGCAGGGTCGGTCCGGTAGTCCAGGGCGAGGGCCACGTCGTCACCCGGCCTGCGGTTGACCGCGATGAGCAGCGCCTGTTCGATGTCCAGCCAGGGCAGTTCCACAGGAGCCGGCCGGGTGCTGCCGCGTATCTGGCGGAAGAGTGCGTAGGACACCGGATCGTCGGCGAGCAGGTCCAACGGCCGAGACTCCCGCTCCATCTCCTTCGTGCTCCTCAGGAAGTCGAGCGGGTCCTCGAACCACGGGATCAGCCGCGCCAGCTCCGCATCGCCGGGATGGTGCCACCGGTCCTCCCGCAGCAGCGTGATCAACCGCGCGGGCAGGGCAAGTCCACGCACCTCCGTCTGTTCCATGGCGGACAGATTGTCATGGGCTCCGGAGCCCCCGACGGCCGGTCCCTCGGCGGGCGATCTCGCCCGGCACGCGAGACAGTTCGGCGAAGCTGCCGGCCGGCAGCAGTAGGTCGACGTACGGCAGGGCCGCTGTCATCGTCGTCGTGCGAGGGGTGAATCCGGGTGCTCCCGCGCGCGGGTTGAGCCAGATCACCAGGTGCGCCCGGCGCCGCAGGCGGGCCATAGCGGCGGCGAGGTGATCCGGGGGGTCGCCGTCCCAGCCGTCGGAGGCGATGAGGACGACCGCGCCGCGCAGGGTGCCGCCGTGGTGGGAGGCGAGGAGGGTGGTCAGGCAGTGGGCGATGCGGGTACCGCCGAAGCGGTCGGTGACGCGGTCCGTCGCCTCGGCCAGGGCCTGCCGTGGTGAACGGTGGGCGAGGGCGGGAGTGAGGCGGGTCAGTGAGGTGGCGAACGCGAAGGCCTCGGCGTGGGTGCTCAGCGTGAGCGCTCGCATCAGGTGGAGATACGCCTGGGCCTGAGCCTGCATCGAGCGGCTCACGTCGCACAGCATCACGACCCGGCGCGCCCGGTCGACCGGGCCGGTACGGACCAGCCGCACCGGTTCCCAGCCGGTGAGCCGGGCCCGGGCCGCGGTCTCGCGGATCGCCACTTTGTGTCCACCCGGCCGCACCGCGTATCGGCGGGAGCGGCGCACCGGCCACTCCCGAAGCGCCGTCTCCAGCCACACGCCCAGCAACTCCGCCTCCCGGGCGTCGAGTTGCTCGAAGGGAGTGTCCACCACGCCTGCCAGATCACTGGGCAGGCGCTCCGGGACTTTCGCCTCCAGGCCCTCGTGGTGTTCGGTGCGGGTGACGGCGGGCGGCAACGTCACCCACGGAACCCCGCCTGGAACGTCGCACGCGCTGACCGGCGTGGCCGCCCGCGCGTCGCGGGCAGGGAGCGCGTTCGGGTTGCCTCGGTCCGCCACCGGGAGCATGGCCTGACCGAAGACCGCGTCGAAGACCTCGTCGAAGCGCGCCAGATCCGCGTGGTCGCGGACGAGGGTGATGCGGGCCGTCCAGTACAGCGCCGTCCGCGACGTCGGAGGGACGGCCTCCAGCGCGCGAACGAAGTCCTGCGTGGCGGTGAGGCCGACCGCCACGTCTCGCTCCCTGAGCCGGTCGGCGAGCGCGACGGTGAACGCGGCCCGGTCGACGGCGGGCAGCAACGTCACGGTCGCGTGGCCTGTCCGGGGTAGCCCAGTTCGTCGAGCGCCCCGATGACGGCGGTGCGGTCGTCCGGGCTCTTCGCGATCGCGCTGAGCGTGCCGAGGATGTCCGCGCGGGCGGGCAGGGAGACCCGCAGCGCGGCGAGGGCGGCGACCCAGTCGATGGCCTCCGCCATGCCGGGTGCCTTGTCGAGGTCCAGTCGGCGTACCCGGCCGATGAATTCCGTCGCCGAGGCGATCAGCGGTTCGTTCGCGGCCGGTATCGAGCGGCGCAGGATCTGCGCGGCGCGCTCCGGGGAAGGGAAGTCGATCCAGTGGTACAGACAGCGGCGGCGCAGCGCGTCGTGCAGCTCGCGACTGCGGTTGGACGTGAGGATCACCAGCGGCGGACGTACGGCGGCGAACGTGCCCAACTCCGGGATGGTGATGGCCCATTCGCCGAGGAACTCGAAGAGCAGCGCCTCGAACTCGTCGTCGGCCCGGTCGATCTCGTCGATCAGCAGCACGGGCGGCCGCGGACCCGCGTGGCGCACCGCACGCAGCAGCGGCCGGTCGTGCAGATACTCCTCGGTGAACAGGTCCGCGTCGGCGAGCCGTTCGCCGTGCGCCTCGGTGAGCCGGATGGCGAGGAGCTGGCGCTGGTGGTTCCACTCGTAGAGCGCCTCGGAAGGAGTGAGCCCCTCGTAGCACTGCAACCGGATCAGCGCGGTGTCCAGTGCCCGGGCGAGCGCCTTCGCCAGGCTCGTCTTGCCGACACCGGGCTCGCCCTCCACCAGCAGGGGCCGGTCCAGGACCGTGGCCAGGAAGAGGGCCGTCGCGGTGCCCTCGTCGACCAAGTGGCCGACCCTGTCGAGACGTTGGCGTACGTCGTCGGCGTCCGTGAACAGCTCGCTCACCGTTGCGCGGCGTCCTCGACGAGGGGCAGGGCGGTGCGCGGCGACCGTACGGCCCGCACCACCTCGGCCAGGATCGACAGCGCGATCTCCGGTGCCGTACGGGCGCCGATGTCGAGGCCGGCCGGGGTGTGGACGCGTGCCCGTTGCCTTGCGTCGAGGCCGAGATCGGCGAGGAGGGCGGAGCCGCGACGGTGACTGGCGACCAGCGCGATGTACGGGACACCGGCGTCGAGCGCGGCGCGCACCGCCTCGGCGTCGCCGTGGCCCTGCCCCGCCACGATCACCGCGGTCGCGTGCTCGTCGGGCAGGGTGCGGGCGGTGGTGTACCCGAGGACGTCGGCCAGCGCGACGAAGGCCTCGGCGATCGGTGTGTCCCCGACGACCACGACGAGCGGCGGCGGCAGCACCGGCTCCAGGAAGATCTCCAACGCGCCTCCGGACAGACAGGGATTGACCACGACCTGTGCGCCGGGCGCCTCCGGGAACGACGTCCCGCCCTGCGGCAGGACCCGCAGCAGCAGCGGCGTCCCGCCGACCAGGGCGCCCAGCGCGGCCGTACGCACCGACCCCTCCGCACAGTGGCCTCCGACGAACCCGTCGATCGTGCCGTCTCCGTGCACGATCGCCTCGTCGCCCGGATGCGCGGACGCCGGGGCCTGGGCGCGCACCACGCGCGCGTGCACGAACGGCACCCGTCGCTGGGTGAGTTCGAGTGCCAGGGCGCTCACGTCGCCGCCCATCAGATCGGCGGGGTGGGACGGCCCTGCATGGCCTCCCACACCCGCGACGGTGTGAGCGGCATGTCGGCGTGCCGGACGCCGAACGGCTTGAGGGCGTCGACCACGGCGTTGACGATCGCGGGCGGTGAACCGACCGTCGCGGACTCGCCGACCCCCTTGGCCCCGATGGGATGGTGAGGGGAGGGCGTGACCGTGAACCCGGTCTCCCAGTCGGGTACTTCGAGCGAGGTCGGGATGAGGTAGTCCATCAGCGAACCGCTCAGACAGTTGCCGTCCTCGTCGAAGGCGATCATCTCCATCAGCGCCATGCCGACGCCGTCGGTGAGCCCGCCGTGCACCTGCCCCTCGATGATCATCGGGTTGATGCGGGTACCGCAGTCGTCGACCGCGACGAACCGGCGTACGGTCACCTTCGCCGTCCCCGGATCGATGTCCACCACGCAGATGTAGGCGCCGTGCGGATAGGTGAGGTTCTCCGGGTTGTAGCAGATCTGCGCCTCCAGGCCGCCCTCGACGCCGTCCGGCAGATCGCCGGCCCCGTGGGCCCGCATCGCGATGTCCTGGATGGTGACCGAGGCCCTGGGGTCGCCCGCGACCTGGAAGGAGCCCTTGGCCCACTCCAGGTCGGCGACGGACACCTCCAGCATCGAGGACGCGATGAGTCTCGCCTTGTCCCGCACCTTCCGGGCGACGAGCGCCGCCGCGGCTCCGGAGACGGGCGTGGACCGGCTGCCGTACGTGCCCAGACCGAACGGCGTCCGGTCGGTGTCCCCGTGCACCACCTCGATGTCCTGCGGCGGGATACCGAGCTCCTCGGCGACGATCTGCGCGAACGTCGTCTCGTGTCCCTGCCCTTGCGACTGCACCGACAGCCGGACGACCGCCTTGCCGGTGGGATGCACCCGCAGTTCGCAGCCGTCCGCCATGCCGAGCCCGAGGATGTCCATGTCCTTGCGCGGCCCCGCGCCGACCGCCTCGGTGAAGAACGACACCCCGATGCCCATCAGTTCGCCACGGGCCCGCTTCTCGGCCTGCTCGGCCCGCAACTCCTCGTACCCGGCCATCTGCCGGGCGAGCTCCATGGTGGGCGCGTAGTTCCCGGAGTCGTAGACCCAGCCGGTCCTGGTGCGGTACGGGAACTGCTCGGGGCGGATGAAGTTGCGCATCCGCAGTTCGACCGGGTCCATCCCCAGCTCGTACGCCAGACAGTCCACCATCCGCTCGACCAGGTACACCGCCTCGGTGATCCGGAACGAGCAGGCGTACGCGACCCCGCCGGGCGCCTTGTTGGTGTAGACGGCCGTCATCCTGCAGTAGGCCGCTTCGAGGTCGTAACTGCCGGTGAAGACACCGAAGAAGCCGGCCGGGTACTTCACGGGCGCGGCCGTCCCGTTGAACGCGCCGTGATCGGCCAGCACCTGGGTGCGCAGGGCGAGGATCTTCCCGTCCCGTGTCGCCGCGATCTCCCCGCGCATCACGTAGTCGCGGGCGAAACCGGTGCTGATCAGGTTCTCCGAGCGGTCCTCCATCCACTTCACCGGCTTGCCGGTGAACAGCGAGCCGACGATCGCGCACACATAGCCGGGGTAGATGGGCACCTTGTTGCCGAAGCCGCCGCCGATGTCGGGGGAGACGACCCGGATCTTGTGCTCGGGCACTCCGGCGACCAGCGCGTACAGCGTGCGGTGGGCGTGCGGGGCCTGGGTGGTGGACCAC